>JALEZZ010000008.1 GCA_022773585.1 Selenomonas sp.
CCGAGTTGATCTTCATGCCCGAAGAGACTTTCTTGAGGCTCGAAGAGAGTGCCGAAGAGTTCTTGTTCAGCGTGTTCAGCGTGGAGACTGCCGACATGTTGTTTTTGACTACCATTGACATGATAAATTCCTCCCTGATATGTGAGTTTGTTTTTTCTAACGGCCATCCGTGACCGCTATCGCCATTTATATAATAGGCAGGTGCCGCTAGGGTTGCTAGCTGACCGAAGCCGCTGCCTGCATATTATCAAGACCTTTGTTGCGGAAGAGCTCTCTTTTGCTCCTTCCACACTATATATCGAATGTTTTTCGAAAAACTTAAGTGATTTTCGAAAAAAAATCAAAAAAATTTTTTCGATAGGCTGCTGCATTGCAAAGCGGCGAAAAAGGGATCTCTTCCAAGAGGCGCATCCGAAGGGCAGCCACCTCCCCAGGCTGCGCGATGAGCCTCGCCGCCTTCTCGACATACTCCCCGACACTCTCCGCGATGAGCTCCGTCCTCTCGGCTGCCGTGAGGATGGACGCACCGACGCTGCGGCTGTGGCTGTCGCCGGAGAGCGTCAGCACGGGGACGCCGAGGTAAAGCGCCGTCGCCGTCATCGCGCCGCCGGGATACGGGAAGGTATCGAGGACGAGATCCTGCGCGGCGAGGCCATCGAGATAATCGTCGCTCCCCATCCGGGCCGTCACGCGCTCCATCGGCAGCCCCGCCGCGCGCAGGCGGCGCTCGAGCTCCGTGACGCGCGCGGGGACGCGCATCGTATCCTGCAAGAGAAGATGCGCCTGCGGGGCGCGGTCAAGAATCGCGCGCCAGGCATCAAGCGTGTCATCGCTGATCTTGAGGAAATTCTGGAACGAGGCAAGGCGCACGGGGACGCTGCCAGGCGCTTGTTTCCTGCGCCGCCGTCCAATTCTCTCCCGCGCCGCACGCATCGCCCTGCTCGGCATGAAGCACCAGGCGTGCGGCAGGCGGAGCGGCTGCTCGGAGAGAAGAGCCTCGCGGCCGGGCGGATCCATGACATCATCGGTCAGCAGGTAATCGACCGTCGGCATCCCTGTCGTGTCGAACCAGCCGACCGCCTCGATGATGATACGTGCCGGATGATGCGCCAGCAGCATCAGCGTCGCGCCGCCCGCCGTATGGCCGCCAAGATCGACGAGAATGTCGAGATTGTCGGCGACGATAGCTTGCTCAGAGGATTCGATATCATAAGATGAAAGCACGCGGTAATGCTCGGCCATCGACTGCACACGGGACGTGAAATCATCCGCCTCGTCCGACAGGCTGTAGGCGAACACTTCAAACGCATCTTTCGGCAGACCAAGTAGCGCTTCATAAAATCGTGCCGCCGAGCTTTCGAGAAAATCCAGCGAAAGAAAGCCGATACGCAAGCGACGCTCGCCAGATGTCACAATCGGCACGGCCTCAGATGCGATTTTCTCCGAGGCAGATGCAGAAACAGAATCATCCCCCGCAACGCTTCTCGTTGTTTCCGCAAGTTCCTCCCGATACAGCTGCCCATAAACAAAATGCTGCCGGGCAAGCTCCTCGGCGGAGATGCCCGACAGATAATGAAGCGTGAAAAGATACGAAGAATAATGCTCGCGCTGGCTCCGCAAAAACCGGTCGCACTGCGCCGCCTCAAAATACGCCCGCGCACACCCCACCGCATCGCCCTTCCGGCGGCAAGCTGCGCCGCGCTGCTCGAAGGTGCGCCAAGGTTCTTCTTTTTTGTTTCCCATGCTCATGCCCTCCTGAGCGTGAAGTACGCAATCTCTGGCGGGCAGCCGATGCGATACGGGAACCAGCTGCCGTTGCCGCTGTGGACGTAGCCCATTGTGCTCCCGACATACACGATGCCGCGATTGTATTTGAAGAACGGCAGCGCCGCGTGGCCGAAGATGCCGAACTGGCAGCCATGCGTGTGGCCCGTGAGCGCCAATGCTGCGCCGTGCTTGGCGCCGTTGTCGATGCCTTCGGGATGATGCGAAAGCAGGATCGTGATGGCGTTTTCCGGCACGTCCTCGTAGGCCGTGTCCGTGTATTCCTTCTTTTTTGCCTGAAACGCCTCGTCTCCATGCGCCTGCGGGTAGTCGATGCCGACGAGCCAGAGCGGGCGCGGCGCGTCGACGAGGAGCGCGGCCTCATTGACGAGCTTGTGAATGTTCGTGCCGTCGAGCGCCGCGTCGATGGCGGCAAAGTTCCTGCGATGCTCGTGGTTGCCATAGATGAACCAGATGCCGAGCGGGAACCGCTCGCAATAGCGGTCGACGAGCGCGACGGCCGCGAGGTTGATGGCCTCGTCGTCGAAGAGGTCGCCCGTGATGACGAGCACGTCGGGCGCGCCTTTCGCCGTGCGCTCGAGAAGCGCCGCGAGGTCATCGAGCGAAAAGTACCAGCCGAGATGAATATCGCTGAGCTGTGCAATCCGCAGGCCCTTGAGCGGCGTCGGCAAGTCGCTGATGGGCACGAGGATTTCCCGCTCGACCGTCGCGTCCTTTTCATAGAGTCCGCCATAGAGACCGCCGAGCGCGGCAAGCGCCGGCACGACAGCCGCATGGCGCAGCATCTGCCGCCGCGAGCGGTCAAATGGCACGCGCCTGCCGCGAAAGCCCGTCAGCCACTGGAACAGCAGGCCGAGCCCCGTCAAAATCGCAAAGAAAATCTGCACGACGAAGCCGACCGACGCGATGCGCAGCAGCACGGCCGACACGCCCATGACCTCGTGAAAGACAATCGGCCCGAGCACAAGCCCGACGGTTGTCAGCACGTCGAACGCCACGACGCCGCGGCGCAGCAGGCGCAGCCCGCGCCCCGAAAAGACATGCGGCAGCGCGAGCAGCACGACGGTGGCGACAAAGGCCAGCAGCACGAGCAGCAGAATCAGGAACATCGGTCATCCCTCATTTCGCAAGCGTCCTGGCGATGGTGTCATGGACGAGGTTCGCATACGCCTGGATGCCCTCATCATTCGGGTGGATGCCATCGCTCGTCAGCCACTCGGGGTGGTCTTTGACGAGACTGTACCAGTCGACGACGGTGACATTCGGGTGCGCGATGGGCATGTCGCGGATGCAGTCATTGTTGACCTGCTGCCATGTGAGCTTCGGGCAGTAGACGTTGACCCAGAAAATATGACGGTTCGGACCGAGGTATTCGAGCAGTTCGTTCGTCTGCACGGCATAGCGTTCATAGCCCGCAATCGGGCCATTCGTGCCGAGCGCGATGACGACGATATTGCCGAGATGGCCCTGCGCCGCGAGCGCCTTTGCGGCTTCGAGACCGCCGCCGACATAGCGCGAAACCTCCGCGTCGATAAAGCAGCCGGGCAGCACCTGCCGGAGCGCCGGGCTCGCGCCGAGCATGACGGAGTCGCCGATGCAGGCCGCGCCCGAAAGATCGACCTCTGCCATGCGCTGCTGCTGCGCCGCGGCTTTTTCCGCCGCTTTCTGCGCCTCACGCGCAGCAGCTTCCTGTGCGCTCTTTTCGTTTTCGGCCTGCTGTGCCGCCGCATTCTTCGCGAGCTGCGTCTGAAGCGCCGTGTCGGGCACTTTTGACGAAGCCGAGAGCGCGATGCCCTGGCAGCCGAAGCCCATGAAGACGAGCGCGCAGAGCGAGGCCGCGAGGAACGTCGCGGCGCGCGGCATTGCGAACCGCCCCTGCACGGGCAGGCGCAGGCGCGTGATGGCGTCGGCCGCTGCCCCCGACCAGATGGCGAGCACGACGATGATGGCGAGCTCAATCGCGCCGTAGAGCGGCAGTGCATCCCAGCCACGCACATGGAAGAGATAGATGACGGGATACTGCCAGAGGTAGATGCCGTAGCTCTTCTTTCCGATCCATCGGAAAGGCGCTGCTTCTAGGAAATCTGCGAGCGCAAAGCCATCCGTGCCGAGCAGCGTCACCATGCCGACGAACGCCACGGTGATGAGCACCATGCCGCCTTCGTAGAGATACGGGCTCTGGCCGTCGAGCAGGAAATAGAGAAATGCCGTCTCAGCCGCAAGCAGTGTGAAAAGCCCCGCGCCGAGCGCACCGTCAAACATGGATGAACTGCCAGCGTAGCGGCGACGGCGGCGTTCCTCCGCCTGCCAGAGGCCGACGCCCGCACCGAGCAGCAGCGCATAGACGCGCGTGTCCGTACCATAGTAGAGGCGCGTGATGTCCACGCCCTGCACGTAGCCGAGCGGCATGAATGCCGCGCTGACGACGCCAAAGAACAGGATGACGCTCGCGGCAAACCGCGCGCCGCAGAGGACGCGGAACGCGAGATACAGGCCGAAAATCAGCGGCCAGACGAGATAATACTGGAGCTCGATGCCGAGGAACCAGAGATGCGTGAATGGCGAGGCATTCGTGATGCGCGTGAAATAGTCGGCATTCTGCGCAATCTGCCACCAGTTGTTGTAACCACCAAGCACCGAAAGCACTTCGGGCCGCACGGCCTCGATGGCATCGGGCGCGAGGAAGTGGCACGCGCCGATCGTCACGAGCAGCATCAGCAGGAGCTCGGGATAGATGCGCCGGATGCGCTTTCCATAGTACGAAAAGACCCAGAAAAATCCCTGCTTCGACGCCGCGCCGACGCTCGTGTAGGCGAGGAGGTACCCCGTCAGCACGAAGAACAGCGAGACGCCGAGGTAGCCGCCGACGACGTTCTCCGGGAACATGTGAAAGAAGGTCACGCCCAGGATCGCGAGCGTGCGCAGGGCATCCAGCCCTGCGATATGACGTTTCATCCGTTGATCACCTTTCATCCAGGAAATCTGCTTTCCTGCTTCCTACCCTAGTTTTTGCTATTTTCGCCGCCGCCGGCGCGGGCCGCTCTTTTCTTCCGTCTTCTTGCGGTCCGTCTTGACGAGGCGCAGGCCGATGTGCGGCCGCGGTGCCGTCGCCTGGAGCTCTTCCTCATACGCCTGCTGTTCGCGCAGGATGGCGTCGCGCTCGCCGATGCGGCCAACATTGATGAGGATGCCGATGGCAAGCATCGTGAAGATCAGTGAGCTGCCGCCATAGCTGATGAACGGCAGCGGCACGCCGACGACCGGGAACGCGCCGCCGACCATGAGCATGTTGCAGATGCCCTGGCCGACGATCAGCACGACGATGCCGAACGACAGCAGCTGCCCGTACGTGTCGCTCGCCTTGTTCGCGATGCGCACGCCATAGACGAGCAAGGCCGTGTACAAGAGGAACACCGCGAGCGCGCCGAGGTAGCCGTTTTCCTGGCAGAAAATCGCGAATGCGAAGTCCGTGTGGCCCTCGGGCAGATAGTCGTACTTGCTGAGGCCGACGCCGAGGCCCATGCCGAAGAGCTTGCCCGAGCCGACCGTCGAAAGCGACTGGACGGTCTGGTAGCCGACATTCTGCGCGTCCTGCCATGGATCCCAGACCATCTTCATACGCTCGATGCGGTACGGCTGTTCCATGATGAACACCGTCACTGCCGCCACGAGCGCCGCGAGCGTGCCGAAGAACTGCACTTTCGACAGCTTCGCCGTCACGAGGAACAGCACGATCGGCACGCCGAGGATGACGGCCGCCGTGCCCATGTCTGGCTCCTTGAAGACGAGCGCCGCGAGAATCAGGATGAAGAACGTCTGCGGATTCAAAGCCTCCCGAAGGCGGACATCGCGCCCGCCATATTTTCGCGCGGCCATCGAGGCCGCCATCATCATGATGGCCACAATCTTCGCGCCCTCGGCCGGCTGCACCTGCATGAGCGGCAGCGGCAGCCAGCGCCGCGCGCCATTGACCTCGGGGCCGATGAGGAAGACGAGCACGAGCGCGACGCCTGTCAGCAGGTAGACGCCCGGCATGTAGCGCCGCCAGACATGGTAGTCCACGCGCGCGCAGATGATGCAGACCGTGATGCCGACGACGAGCGAGATGATATGGCGCTTCAGAAAGAAATAGGGATCGTCGAAACGCGTCTCGGCGATGACGAAGCTCGAACTCAGCACGTTCACCATGCCGAGGATGATCAGCACCGCCATGATGCCGAGCACGGCTTCCATGTCATTCTGCCAGAACTTCTTGCGCACCAAACGCGATGAACGCGACGAGCGCGCTTCTGCGTCTTCTGTCGCGCCCGCTGCGCCCGCTGCACTGGATGCATCCGATGGATTCACGCCGTCCGCCTCCTAAAACCTTTCAGAACGTTCACGGAAAGATGACCTCGCAGCGGTTGATTTTTTCGCCATAGCCGCTGAATTTCCGCTCGTACTCCGTCATGATGTTGTCCGGGCGGTCCTCGGCGTGGAGGTCGTACGACACGTCGCGCACAGCGAGCTCCGCCGCCTCGAACTCCTTGAGCGAGAAGTCGAACAGCGGCCGGTTGTCCGTCTTGAAATGGAGCTCGCCGCCCTTTTTGAGCAGATGGCGGTACTTTTCGAGAAAGCCGCGATACGTCAGGCGGCGCTTGTAATGGCGCTTCTTCGGCCACGGGTCGCAGAAGTTCAGGAAGAAGCGATCGACCTCGCCCGGCGCGAAGATGCGCTCGATCTCGTGGATGTCGAAGACGAGCAGGCGCACATTCTTGAGCTCCATCGCCGCGACTTTCTTTGCCGCCGCATAGAGCACGTCCTGCTGTGCCTCGATGCCGATGAAGTTCACGCCCGGTTCGCGCTCGGCCATCTGGCTGATGAAATCGCCCTTGCCCGTGCCGAGTTCGACGTAGAGCGGCGCTTCGCGGCCGAAAACCTCAGCCCACCGGCCCTGCTGCTCCTCGCTTGCGGGCGCGTCCTTCGGAAACACGAAATCATCAAAATCGTGGATGGCCTTGTCCACCCATGGCTTTCTCCGTAAACGCACAAAGATTCTCCTTTATTTCTTCTCGAGGTTGTATTTCTTCAGATAGCGGTAGAGCGTCACGCGGCTCACGTTCAGGAGGTTCGCGAGACGGCTCACGTTGCCGCCCGCCGCCTGCCAGGCGCGCAGGAACACGTCGCGGTCTTCCTTCCACTTGTTGTCCGGCTTCACATCGCCCATGAGGCTGATGTCCTTCGGCCCGATGACGCCGCCCTTCGTGTTGAAGAATGCGTATTCGAGCACGCTCTGGAGCTGCTTGATGTTGCCGGGCCAGTCGTACTGGCGCAGCACATCGACCGTCTCGTCCGGCAGCTCCTTCTTCGGCATCTGATGCTGCTCGGCGAGCTCGCTGATGATGTGGCGCGCGAGCTCGGGGATGTCCTCGCGACGCGACCTGAGCGACGGCACGCGGATGACGCTCTTTGAGATGATTTCATAGAACGCCTTCGAGAACAGGCCGCGCTCCGTCAGGCGCTTGAGGTCGCTGTCGCAGGCTGCGACGATGCGCACGTCGATCGTGCGCTCGACATCTTTCTCGCCGAGGCGGTGCGTCTTGCCCGCCTGCAAAGCGGCTGCGAGCTTGTCGGCAATCGGTTTCGGCATCTTCTCGATCTCGTCGAGGAACAGCGTGCCGCCCGAAGCGAGCTCGAGGCGCCCCTGATGGCTGACCTCCGTGCCCTGCACGATGCCGAAGAGCTCCTGCTCGAGAAGCTCCGGCGTCGCATCGCCGCAGCGCAGCGAAATGAGCGGCCCTGCCGCGCGGTTGCTCGCCTGATGGATGCCGTGCGCCATGCGCTGCTTGCCCGTGCCGGCCTCACCCTGGATCAGCACATGATGCTTGTTACGCGCCACACGTGCTGCCTTTTCACGCACGCTCGCAAACGCCGCGCCGCTGCCGACCATCGAGCTCAGGCTGTACTTCGCCGTGTAGCCCGCCGCATGCGCCACGAGCGTTCGGAGATCCTCGATCGGCATCGAGACGACGACGACGGATTTGACATTCTGCTCCTCGTCGCGCTCGAGCGGCACGACCGTCGTGATGTCTTCATACGTCTTGACCTGCGTGATCCACGTCACTTCCTGATTGTACGACGGGATGCCGCGGAAACCCTTGACAATCGGCGTATGGTTGTAGTTCAGGATCACGTCGTTGAGGTTCAAACGCTTGCCCGTCTCATGCTCCTGCTTGGCCCCGATGCGCGTCAGGCGCTCCCGGCCGAGCTTGTTCGTATAGGCGACTTCGCCGCCCGGCAGCACATGGTAGACGGCGAACGTCGTCGCGTCGAGGATGGCCTCCTCAGCTTTTGTATGGATGGCTTCTGAAAGATGCGCCTCGAGCGCCGTCTTCATCGTCAGCAGCAGCGAAATGATCGCGTCCTGCGGCATCTGCACCTGCTCCATCGAGACAAGCGTGATGATGTACTGGCATTCCCCGCCGATCTTCACGGGCGCCGAGCACGCATCGCCGAGCTGGCACTCCTCGACCCACATCTCGGGGCCGAACATCCAGAACGGCATCTGATGCTCATAAGCCACACTGATGCTCGACGTGCCGACCTCTTCGAGGCCCACGCGCACGCCTTCGATTTCGCCCGGCGTCATCTGATAGAACGGCAGGCTGTAGCTCTTCAGCACGACGCAGTCAGAGTCGATGAGCAAGAGCGAAAGGTTGTACTCCTGGAAGAACTCGCGGATGCCCTCGCTGAGCTTCGCGAGGTAGTCGATGGCGTCCCGATGCTTTTCCTGCAGCTCGCGGAAAGCCTCTGGGGACAGGCGGTGCGACGTGTTCATCTTGTCGGCCGGCACGCCGAGCTCCTGACTCCGCTGCCACGACTCCGCAACCCACGGATGCACATTCGGGTCGAGCACCCCCTCCTTCCGGAATTTTTCATAATACCGCTCGAGCTTCTCGCGGCTGCGATGTTCACGAATCATCGGAACTTCCCCTTCCCTGACACTTATTTCGGATTTATTCATCACATTTCAGTTGTATCATTGTATACCCAGTAACCTTCATTTTAGCAAGCATTTACTGGGACTGCAACCAGTTTTTCTGAAAAACTTTGCCCCTTGTGCCCATTTTTTCAAGAGACCGCCCCACGCCGAAACAAACTATGCTATAATAAGAGGGAAACTTTCTGAAAGAAGAGGTGCCCGCATGGCAAAACAATATCGCAAGCTCCAGGAAAAACTCTACAAGAAGCCCACAGAGAAGAAAGCGCCCGAACAGAAAATCGGCAAAGACTACGTCCTCATGGCCGTCACCGTCTTCACCGTCCTCGTCACATTCGCCGGCTGGACGAGCCTCGACAACGTCAGCCGCGCCATGAACTCGCTGCTCTCCGTCTCGTTGGTTCTCACCTACGCCAAGCGCCACGCAAAGCTCGACGAGCAGAAGCAGACCCTCGTCGAACGCGGCAGCCTCATCACAATGGCCCTCGCCGTCGTCCTGTTCTTCGTCTCGCTCTACGTGCATTTCACGTCGTGAGATAGAGACGCTTCCGCCCAAAATCACATACGAAGGCCGCTGCGATGCCATCGCAGCGGCCTTTCTCGTGCAAAAATAGGAAAAATGTTCTTCTCGTGACACTTTTATGGTAAAATAAATGCAAGAATCATGCATCCATACCGCAAAGGAGGTCGCCCAAAATGAAACGAAAGATCACGCATGCGCTCGAAGTCTGGAAGGCACACAAGAACCACAAACCACTGCTGCTGCATGGTGCCCGGCAAGTCGGCAAGACATACACGGCACTCTCCTTCGGAAAATCTGCATATCAGAACGTCGTCTATCTGAACTTCGAAGGCAACCCCGAACTCACACAAGTCTTCGAGCGCAACCTCGAACCTTCTCGCATCCTCGCAGAACTTTCAGCCTTTGCTGGAGCCACCATCCTCCCGCACGAAACGCTGCTCATCTTTGACGAAGTGCAGGCATGCGAACGCGCACTGACCTCATTGAAATATTTCGCCGAACAAGCGCCCGATTACGACATCATCGCAGCAGGCAGCCTGCTCGGCGTCGCCTTGAAGCGTGAGTCATACTCCTTTCCTGTTGGCAAAGTCGATATGATGACGCTTTACCCGCTCGATTTTGAAGAATTTCTCTGGGCCATGGGAGAAGACGCGCTCGCAGCTGCTATCCGCACATCGTTTGAAGAGCGTACGCCCTGTCCCCTGCACGAAAAAGCGCTCGACCTCTATCATCTCTACCTCGCCATCGGCGGCCTGCCGCAAGCCGTCAAGACGTACCGTGATACGAAGGATTTCAATTTCGTCCAGAGCGAGCAGAAGAATCTCGAGAACGCCTACATCGCCGACATGGCAAAATACGCCACGCCGCAAGAAACGACACGCATCCTCGCCGTCTGGCAAAGCCTCCCCACACAGCTCGCCAAGGAAAACAAGAAATTCCAGTACAAAACCGTCAAGACCGGCGCTCGCGCCCATCAATATGCCACGGCACTCACATGGCTCCGCGCCTCCGGACTCATCCAAATCTGTCACTGCGTCACCGAGGGCAGCCTGCCGCTCGCAGCCTACGCCAAGCAGGACGCATTCAAAATCTACATCGCTGACACCGGACTGCTCTGCGCTCGTTACGGCATCCCCGCGCACATCCTCCTCCACGCGCCGCACAGCTTCGACACCTTCAAGGGCGCGCTGACCGAGAACTACGTCATGCAAGCCCTCGTCGCGAATGGCATCACGCCGTATTATTGGACAGACAAGAACCAGGCCGAAGTCGATTTCGTCTATCAGGACAAAGACGGCCGCATCCTCCCAGTCGAAGTCAAATCCGCCGTCCACGTCCGCGCCAAAAGCCTCCAGACCTTCCGCAAACGCTACAACTCCTCCTGCGCCATTCGCATTTCCAGCCACAACATGGGCTATGAAGACGGCCTGCTGAGCTTGCCGCTCTATGCCGTGTTCTGTCTGACGAGAGGGGAAGGGAGCACACCCGCGATGGAAAAAGAACTCCCTGACAGCATGAAGCCATAGAAATTATTCAAGACTTTTGAGATTCTATCCGCTCTGCATCCCGCTCCAATTCCGCAAGGTCATCCGCATCAGCATCTAACGCTTCCTGTCGTTTCCGTCGTTCATCAAACACATCGTATTCCGCTTCGACAAATGCTTCCATTTCTTTGTGTGAATGATTTCCATGATTCACAAGAACAGGGATATCATGATCGTTCAACAATTTATCAACAGCACCTCTCCAGTACGACAGCGTCAGATCTTTCCGCAGTTTGACGCGCAACTCGGCGCTTTCGAGGAAAATAGTAACGAGACGATTCAGTGAATCAATTTCGTCTTCCGTCAAATAGTTCTTTGCGATGATGATGTCCTTCTTACGAACGATACTGCCACTCCATGAAGTGAGTGCCATGTTCGGCTTTTCATGATCTGCTCGTGCCATGATGAGGTCTGCCGCTGTTTTGCCCGTTACGCCATAAATGAGCTTGTTCTGCGTCTCGGAGAAAAACTGCTTCGTCTCTCTGTCCGTTTTGTCATAATCCGACGAAAGCGCAAAAAGGTCGCGCAGCTTCTGGTAGAATCTCTTTTCGCTCGCCCGAATATCGCGGATGCGTTCCAGCAGCTCATCGAAATAATCTGGCCGTCCGTTCGGATGCTTGAGCCGTTCGTCATCAAGCACGAAGCCTTTCTGCAAATATTCTTTCAACGTGCTGTTTGCCCAGCGTCGAAACTGCGTGCCGCGTGGGGAATGGACGCGAAAGCCGACAGCAAGGATAACATCGAGGCTGTAGAACGCTGTCCTTTTAGAAGCATTAGTAATGTGCAAAAAATGCACATTCCCCTCTTGCCTGACCTCTCCCTCTGCGAAGATATTCTTGATGTGTTTGGTGATAACACTGCGATCTTTTCCGAAGAGCTCAGCCATTTGCGCCTGCGGCATCCAGACCGTGCCGTCATTCGCATAGAGTTTGACCGATGCTTTACCATCGTCCGTGTTGTAAATAATGATGTTATCCATGCGCGTTTCCTTTACGGTATTGTTCCCTAGAAGTATTCATGACTTCCTGCAAATATCAATCAAAGCCTCAACAATTTTACGCACATCCAGCAAAAACAAGCAAGCCGCCCATCGGAGATTTTTGCAGTTTTACGCAGATTTCTCCAATAAACGGCTTTCTTTATTGATGTTGTTCGTTCAAAAATGCTTCGATCTGCTCTTTCGTATACCCTCTTCTGACCGACTTCCACCGATCGTGAAGCCAGAACCATTCTTCGGGGTACTTCCGGATGTGCTGCTCGGTCAAGGTGGCGAGCTGCTGGGTGGTTTTCTGGATGTCGGCGCGCTTGTCTTTTGTCTTTGGCGTGTAGATGGGCGGGGAGACGATGAGGGTGTGACGGCCCGTCTTATCGTCGCGGTGCATGAAGGCGGGGAAGATGGGGACGGTGCGAAATCTCCCCATGCTGGCAGCGCCGGTGAAGTAGTTCGTCGCCTGGCCGAAGAACTTGACGAGGACGCCGTCGCGGACGGAGGGATCCTGATCCATGATGAGGCCGATCATAAAGTTTTTCGCCATCATGTCGAACATTTCGCGCACGCCGGTCTTGTAGGTGATGTGCATGCCGATGAGCGTGCGCTGCTCGACGATGAACTTGTTTGCACCCTTGGCGCGCTGCTGTTCGGCGACGCCGACGAGCGGGATGCCCGCCTGCGCGAACGCGCCGCCCATGAGCTCCCAGTTGCCGCTGTGCGCCGTCGCGATGATGCCGCCCTTGCCGGCCTTCAGCGCTGCCTGCAGGTACTCGAGTCCCTCGATGGAGACGTAGTCCGCGACATGTTTCTTGATGACGGGAAAGCGCAGGACTTCCATGAGCATCGGGCCGAAGCGCACAGCCGAGGCCTTGGCGATACGCCATGCCTCATCATCCGAGACGCGCAGGCATGCCTTGACCTGGTTCATGGCGAGGAGCTTGCGCTTCTTCGGCACGACGGGCCATGCGATGCGGCCGATGCACCAGCCGAGGCTGTCAGCGAGGCCGCGCGGCAGCAGGCAGGCGGCAGCGCTCAGGAGTTTCAGGAGGTAGTAGGAAATCACGTTCCCGCCTCCTTATTTCTTGTACTTTTCGTATTTGTCGACGAGCTTCGTCAGGCGCTTGACTTCTTTGCGGAGCTCGGGCAGGTGCTTCATGGCCGCCTGCATGCGGAGCCATTCCGTATGGCTCTGGACGGGGAAGCCAGCGCAGAACTGGCCTTCGGGCATGTCGCCGATGATGCCGGAGCGCGCCGCATAGACGGAGTTCGCGCCAATCGTGATGTGGCCGACCGTGCCGACCTGGCCGCCGAACGTGACGTTGTGGCCGACGGTCGTGGAGCCGGAGATGCCGGTCTGCGCGACAATCAGGCAGTTCGGGCCGATTTTGCAGTTGTGGCCGATGTGGACGAGGTTGTCAATCTTCGTGCCGTGGCCGATGACGGTCGAGCCCATGGCTGCGCGGTCGATGCCATCGTGGGCGCCGATTTCGACATCATCCTCGAGCACGACATTACCGACCTGCGGCACTTTCGTGTGAACGCCGTCTTTCGTCGTGAAACCGAATCCATCGGAACCGATGACGGCCGAACTGTGGATGACGCAGCGTTTGCCGACGCGGCAATGTTCGCGCACGGTCGCACTCGAATAGATGACGGTGTCATCATCGACTTCGGCGTACTGGCCGATATAGGTATGCGGGTAGAGCGTGACGCGGTCGCCGATGACGGCATGGTCATCGACGCAGGCAAACGGCAGGATCGTGACATCCTCGCCGATGGTCACATCCTTGCCGATATGCGCTTCGGGGCTCACGCCCTGCGGGAAGACGAGCTTCGGCGTGAAGACCTCGAGGAGCTTTGCAAAGGCTGCGCGCGGTTCTTCGACGTAAATGACCGGCTTCGGGAAATCCTCAACGCCTTCCGGCAGCATGACAGCGGCGGCTTTCGTGGCCTTCGCCTCTTCGATATGCGGCTCGACGGCGAACGTGAGCTCGTGCTCCCCTGCCCCTTCGATGTTGTCGAGACCGGAGATGACGATCGTCTCGTCTCCGACGACGCGCCCGCCGACGTACTCTGCGATTTCTTTCAGCGTCTTCTTCATGCGCTCACCCGCTCCTTTTTCTTACTGCAGTTTCTGGATGGCTTCATCCGTGACATCGATACCGCCTTCGACGACGGTCTTCTGCATCTGCTGGTTGTCGACGATGGCGTCAAGCTTCTTCTCCTTCGCGACGTCAGCAAGCGCCGTGTCGAGCTTCTGCTTGAGCTGGATGCTGTAGGACTGGTTGAGGCCTGCGACCTTGCGCTGGGCATCCTGCTGCGCCTTCTGGAAGTCCTCGTCGCTCATGGAATCCTTCTTCTCCGCGAGATCCTTCTCTGCCTCGTCCTGGGCTTCCTGGATCTTCTGGTTGCCTTCTTCGACGAGGGACTGGATCTGCGGCGCTTCCTTCATGATGCGGTCGCCGTCGATGTAGCCGATCTTCGTCTGGCCGCACCCCGACATGACGAGCGTGGCAGCAAAGGCAGCTGCGATGAGCAAACGGGATTTCTTGGTGAGTTTCATGTTCGTGATTCTCTTCTTTCTATCTTCTATGCATCAATCTTGATTTCAAAATGAGTCGCTTTCGAGCTCGCTTAAAACTTCGTCCGTGACATCCGTCGCATTGACGCTGATGATCTTGACGTACTTCTCGGGAACATCCGGACCGGCGGCGGGGCGGAAGGCATCGGGCAGAAGCGACGTGAGGCTCCGCGCAGGGTCGCAGACGATGAGCGTGAAATGATGGAGGATGGCGACTTTCGCCGCCTTGCTCGCGATGTCATTCAAAATTTTCGACTCGAGTGCGAGGACTTGCTGCTCGTTTTCCTCCAGTGCGTCCTGTGCCGCGAGCGCCTGCTGCTGACGCGCCGCCGAAGCCTGCATCTGCTCGCTGAGTGATGCGATGTCGCGCTGCTGTGCCTCGGACTGCGCCTTCGCTGCCTCCGCCTGCCGCTGCGCCTGGAGCTTTTCGAGGTCTTCATGGCTCGCGGCAAAGTCTTTTTCGACCGAGGCTTTCGCATAGCCCTCGATTTCTCTCTGCCAGTCGCGGTAAAGTGCCATCTGCCGCCCGCCGCGCTCGGCTTCGAGGTCGTCGAGGTCGGCGTTGAGCTTTGCGACCGTCTCATCGGAAAGGCCCATGGCCTCGCGGTTGTCGAGCTTGAGCTTGATGTTGAGGATGGCATTGAGGTATTCCGCGTTGATGGCATCGCGGCGGGCCTTGTAGTCTTCCTCCGTCGAGGCTTTGTAGTCAGCCGCTGCCTTCTTCTGGGCGCGCTCGAGCTCGGCACGCCGTCCGATGACGTCCTGTGCATTCTTCTGCCAGACGGAGTCGTCAAACGGCTTCTGCTCTACTTCGGGCGGCTGCACGGCGAGCGGCGCGGGGAGTGCTGTGCTTTCCTGCAAATGCGCTTTGAGCTCCGTGCGCTCCTGCAGGAGCTTCTGGAGATCGCCATAGGCGGGATGCGCCTGCACGAGCTCCTGCAGGCGGACGACGCCTGTCTCGCTCGCCGTCTGCGTCGCGACAGGCGGTATCTGCCGCTGGAGCGCCTGACGCGTCAGCACGGCGCCGAGGCAGATGAGGAGGATGGCGAGGGCTGCGCCGATGAGGATGTGCTTCTTCCTGCGGCTTGGCGGCCCCGCCTCAGCCGGCGCCGCGCCCTGCCCTTTTTCCGCGTCGGCCATGAAATCTCCCCCTATTCAGAAAGATACCGAGCGCATCAAATGGCTCGGTATCTTGTTTCCTTGTTTGGAATCCGATGGATTATTTTGCAATCTTCTTGACGACGTCCTGCGTGATGTCCGTGCCGCCATAGACGACAGCGTTCTTGTCAATGACGACCGTCAGGCCCTTGGCATCCGCAACGGATTTGACAGCATCCTCGACGGATTTCTGAATCGGCTCGAGGAGCTCCTGCTGCTTCTGCTGGAGACGCTGCTGCGTCTGCTGATAGTAATCGGATTTCTCCTGGTCGCTCATGTTCTTAGACTTCTCTTCGAAATCTTTCTGAGCATCCTGCACGGCCTGCTGGAGCTCGGAGTTTGCACTCTGGAGCTGCGGATGCTGGCTCATGATCTGGCGGTAGTCGACCGTGCCGACGTTGCTGTTGCCAGCTGCCGAAGCCATGCCGGAACCGAACTGCGTCAGCGCGAGGGCGACGACGGAGCCGACGAAGACAAGCGCGATGAGCACGCTGATGATCTTGACCGATTTCTTCTGGAACGTAATCATGATATGTTTTTCTCCCTTTCCCTATCTTTGGGTGTATTTGGGTAAATTGGATGTCAGTCGCTCGCTCTGAGCCCTGAAACACGTTTCATTATAGCAAAGTCTCAAGGCCGATTCAAGCTGATTTCCTGACAGAATGCAAATTTCAAAAATTGCCGAGGAAGCGCAGCCAGCCACCTTCGCTGTCGCAGGCGTACTCGACGCTCAGGAAGTCGTGGATGCGGTAGCGGATGGCACCCTCGCCGCGCGTGTCCGCATCGTGGTATTCGTAGCGGAAGCTCCAGTCGGGAGCAATCTGCCAGCCAAAGTCATAGACGAGGCGATGCTCCTTGAAGTCGTAGCGCAGGCCCGCGAGCGTGCCATAACCGAGGTCGCGGCTCCAGCCGAGCTGCCAGCGCCATTCGACATCCTGCGGCGTGACGTCCGTGAGCAGATAAAGCTCATCAACGCGCGACAGACGCCGCCCGGCATGGAGCCGCACGAGCAGGTCTTCCTCGTCGCTGTGCGTCGCCGACGAATCGCGGCCGACATCGAGCCAGCCCGTCAGGCGCAGGCGGTAGCGCGAGGAATCCGAGCGCGCCATGACCTCGGCGCGCTCGCCTGTCATCAGCGTGACGTCTGTCTTCATGCGCATGGCGTGGAAATCTGCCTGCTGGTCGACGGCATCGGCAAAGAGCTGCTCAAACGCGGCGCGATGGCGCTCTGTAAACGCCACCGGCACGCCGACGAGGAGGTTCACGCGGTCCTTGAGGAGCTCGCGGTGCGTGAGCAGCAGGACGTTCGGCATCGTGTCGGAACGCATGGAGAGATCGACCGTGCGCACGACGGGCACGCGCGGATAGACGGTGAGCTTCACCTGTGCAGCCGTATCGGCCGTGACATCGAAGTCCGCGCGGAACTCCGGCAGGTGTTCGTCAAGGTAGTGGTTGACCTCGCGCTTCAAGACGCCATTCGTCCAGTCGGCCGCTGCAATCGGGAGGCCCAAAAGCGCGTGGTCAAAGACTTGTTCGACACCCGCAAGGTCTTGCCGCACCATGGATTCGACCTCGGGCGGCATGCCATCGACATGCGTCTCGACATTGACCGTCTGCACGCGGTCGGCCCACGGCACGAGCGCAACTTGCACGCGCGCCGTCTTGCCAGGCACGACCTCGGCTCCCGTCACCGTGTAGCCGACGAGAACCTTGTCAAAGACTTCGCGGATAAGAGCGGCGTTCCTTTCAGCATCGGCTGACGTCATGTCGGCGGGCTTGCCGAGCAGGAGCTGGGATGCGATGGCCTCGATGCTCGTTTCCATACGGGTGGCGACGGGAGCGGGAATGACTCCGGAGGATGTGACGGTCGCCTTGACGGAATCGATGCGATTCGAGGCCTCCACAGGTGTACAAAACAGCAAGGCCATCATCAAAAAAACGATGTTTCGAAAAAGATACAGCTTTTTATAAAGCATAAGCAACACGCATACTCCTGCCTCCCTCTAAGAGGGAGCCAAAGAGGTGAATCAGAAGGTTCCGCCGACGCTGAAGTGGACGCGGCCGCCGTCGTCGCCGCGGCCGTAGTCGAGGCGGATCGGGCCGAGCGGCGTCACGAGCGACATGCCGACGCCGACGCTGCCGTGGATATCATCCGGCCAGAGGCCCGTATCCCAGGCGCTGCCCCAGTCGGTGAAGATGGCGCCCTGCACTTTGCTGACAATCGGGAAGCGGTACTCGAGCGTCGCGAGGAACATGTGCTCGCCGCGGAACTGGTCGTCGCGATAGCCGCGCAGGCTGTCCTGGCCGCCGACCTTGTAACGCGCGTACTCGGAAATATGGCCGTCCGACCAGCCGTACTGGCCCCGGAGAGCCCAGACCTGGTTCTTGCCCGCCTTGAAGTAGCGCTGATCCTCGATGTCGGCCTTGCGGTAGTCAAAGTCCGCACCGAAGCCGCCGATTTCGCCCGTCAGCGCGATGCGGCCGCCCGACGTCGGGAAGTAGATGTTGTCGCGCGTGTCCGTGACATGCTGGAGTGTCAGGCTGCGCGTCGTGCCAAAGTTATACTTCTTCCATTCCTCATGCGTCGATTCCGGCGTGCGGTCGCGCATGTTGCCGACTTCCGTCTGCTTGTTGTACTGGTCCTTGCGGTTGCGCAGCGTGATGTAGTTCGTCGAATACTCGCTGACCGGACGGCCGAGCGTGATTTCGCCGCCGGAGTAATGGCGCATGTACGACTCGATGTGGTCGCCGTTTTCATCGTAGTCATCGTACTCGTACGTGCGGTTGTAGATGCGGAACGTGCCGACCGTCTGCTTCTGGTCGAGCCACGGACGACGGTACGAGAAGCTGTAGCCGTGCGAATCCGTGTCATCGCCGCTGAACTGGTACGTGATGTTGACGGCATCGCCCGTGCCGCGGAAGTTCGTATCACCGATGCCGATCATGCCGATGACGCCGTCCTGGCTCGAGTAGCCGGCACCGACGCTGAACGTGCCCGTGCGGCGCTCTTTGACATTCCACTCGATGACGACGGCATTCGGCTCGACGCCCGGCTGGACTTTCGGCGTGACTTCCTCGAAGAAGCCGAGGTTGTTGACGCGCTGCCAGCTGCGCTGCGTCTTCTTCGCATTGAACGGCTCGCCGACTTTCTGGCGCATCTCGCGCAGGATGACGTAGTCCTTCGTCTTCTCGTTGCCCTTGACTTTGAAGCCCTCGATCTTGCCTTCGTTAATCTTGAGCGTGAGGTTGCCGTCCTTGTCGATGTTGAGGTCGGTGATTTTCGCGAGGATGTAGCCGTCGGAGCGATACTTCTCCTGGATTTCCTGCACGTTCTTCTTGAGCGTCGTGCTGTTGAGCATCTCGCCGGTCTTCAGCGTCACGAGGCTCATGAGGTCTTCCGTCGTCTCGACGGTGTTGCCCGTGATGGCGATGCTCTTGAGGATCGGATTCTCGAGCACATGATACGTCAGCACGACGCCTTCCGGCACCTCTTCAAACGTCGGGAACAGGTCGTAGTAATAGCCCGTCGCGACGAGCGCATCGATATCTGCATCGAGCCCTTTCGCCGTATACATATCGCCCGTGCGCATGTGGACGGCGTTCTTCGCCGTCGCAAGCGTCGCGTCCGTCGCGCCATCGAAATCGAGATCGACGATGGTCTTGCCTTCGTAGCGCTGCTTGTAGGCGTCAATGGCCGCCTCGGTCGGGCGGAGCTTCGCCCAGTCGCGCACGCGCTCGCTGACCTCGCCCTCCGTCGTCGCCGACGCAGCAGACGAAGCAGTTCCAACGGCTGCCGTCGCTTCTGCGAAAGCATTCGCATCCGATGACGTTTCCGCAGCGGCCGGCGTCTCTTCTGCTGTCGCAGCATCAGCCTCCGCCGTCGTTTCCGCGGGCGCTGCCGCCTGCGCATCGTTCTGCGCTGCTGGTTCCGCCGTCTGTGCATCCGTCGGTTCTGCAGCCAGCGTCATCCCCGACGCAGCCGCGAAGCTCGTGGCGAACGCGATGGCGGCCGCCAGTTTTCGATAAGTCTTCTTCGTCAAAAGTCAAACCTCCTGTGTGGTCGTGCTTTCTGAAAGGATATGTCTGTTCAAGTCATATTTTTTATTATATCGGGTTCTCAAGGCTCCCGCAAGGCTTTTCCTGCCGTCTGCATGAGTTTCTGCATCTCAGGCGCAGGGACGGCGGGTGCGGGTGCTGCCTGCGCGGCAGATTGCGGTGATGCAGCGGCAGCCGGCGCCGTGCTCGATGAGGAAGAAGCGAGCGGAGGTTCTGCCTCTGTCGCTGGCACCTCACGCGCGGCTTCCGAAGAAGCAGCAGCCGTGTCCGACGCGGAAGCACCTGCCGGTGCCGCTTCTTCGCGCATGGGAGCCGCGGCCTCCGCCTGCGGCACGAGCCGTTCCTCTTCCTCCGTGCCTGATGCCTGTTCCTGTATCTCGGCAGGCGGCATGGACAGGCCCGCCGTCTCCTCTGGCGGTGCGACGGCCGGCGTCAGCCAGAAGGCAAGCGCCGCGAGCACGGCAGCGGCCGTCAGCGGCAGCAATCGCGTCAAGCGTTTCTGCCAGACCTGCCAGCGCGTCTTTGGTTCGTTCTCCTGCGCATGGCGCAGCTCCGCCTGCGCGAGCATGACCTTGAGATCGCCGCGGATGCCGCTGCCCTCCGAAAGCGAAGCGTCCGCCTCGTCGAGCCAGTCGCGCGCCGCGCGGATGGACTGCTGCTTCTTTTTGTCCCGCATCCCGAAATCCTCCTTCCGAAGAAATTCTTCCGTTTCCTTTTCTGGACGCTTTCTATAGTCCGCCAGCTGCCTGGATTTTTCGCCTCCCATATACACGAAAAAACCGCGAATATCGCGGTTTTTCTCTGATTATTAGCGTATATGGGTGCTAATCTGCCAGTTTTCTTTTTTATCGGGAATCGTGCGCGCACTTTCCCTATCACCAGTGCTGCATGAATCTGGAGAGCATGCCGCGCACGCGGCGGATGCCGCTCTTCTGCAAGCGATAGATGTGCGAAGTCGAGACGTCAAGCGCATCGGCCATCGTCTCGACGGGCTGGCTTTCGAGGTAGACCCCCGTCAGCACGGCGCGCTCCTTCTCGGGCAGGCGATCCATCGCCGCATGCAGGCGGCCGGCGAGCTCGTGCGACTCGGCCGCCTCGGGCACGGAGAGCGCGGCCGTATCGGCGAGGCTTTCTTTGAGCGAGTCGCCGCCCGTCTCGGGCCGCGCGTCCATGCAGGCGATGTCGGACGCGCCTTCCTTCCGCAGGAAGTCCGCCATGCGGCCGCGGATGCGATGCACGGCAAACAAGCTGAACGCAACGCCGCGCGCAGGGTCATAGTGCTCGACGGCTTCGATGAGGCCGACCGTGCCCTCCTGGATGACGTCCATGATGCCCGGCAGTGCGCGGTACGGCATGGCCTGCTTGAAGACGAGCGGCTGATACGATTCGATGATGCGGCGGCGCGCAGCCATGTCGCCGCCAGACTTATATGCCCGCCAGAGCGCGGCCTCTTCGTCAGGCTCCAAGAGCTCGACGTTTTGAAGTTCTTTCATATAATCTTCGAGACGCATGATTGCGCACCCCCTTTCACTCCGAATAGTCTACACTTTGCAGATTAAAATTTATAGCGTGCTTCGACGCCGATAATCGTATCGCCCGATTCGCGATCGACAGTGAAGCCGATGGCGTCGCTGAGATCGTACTGGAAGCCATAACGCTGCGTGCTGTTGCCGCCGATGGCGCGGACGTAATGCATCTGCGTCTTGCCGCCGATGCGCTTGCCCATCTCGACGTTGTAGACATTCTCATCATCGCTATCGCTGTCGCCGCGCGATTGCTGCTCGAGAGCCGAACCGCTGCCGCGCGAGATGCGGAACGTGTCGAGCCAGAGCAGGCTGCGCATCTGTTCTTCGAGCTCGCCGAGCACGGTCATCTGCAGGCCGATATTGACGATATCGCTGGCATCGAAGTTCATCGAGCCGTGCTTGTACGAGCTCTGGAGCGTCAGCATCGTGAGAATCTCCGTCTGGCTGAACTCCGGATTCGACCGCAGCTTGACATCCATGTGGTTGTTGAGCGTGCCCTCGAGCATCAGGTAGATGCTCGTCGAACCGACCTTCGTATCGGCGAGGAAGCGGATGCTCGGCAGGAAATTGTCCACCTGGTCGAACGTGGCCGTGCCCTCGCGAATCTTGAAGATGTTCTTGAGATACGAGACCGTGCCGCCGCGCTTGACATGGAACTCGCCCGTCGGCACCGGATGAAGCGTCGAACCGCCGAAATGCGCCGCGCCCGTGATGTACATGTCGTAGAGCGAGCTGCTGTAGAAATGAACGTTCTCGCCCGCCGTGACATCGACGTCGAGCAGGACGTCCGGCAGGACGCCGTCGCCATCGGGAATCATCGGGATGGAGATTTCGCAGTTGTCGAAATCGAGATGGCCGGAAAGCTTCGGACGAATGTAGACGTTGCCCGCCGGGTCGGCAATCTCGCTGTTCTCGACATGGAACGCGCCCGTGATGGGGCCTTTGTATGCCACGGAGGCGATTTCGAGGCCATCAGCCGAAAGGTCGGCGGCATACGTTTCCGGCGTCAAGCCATTGAGCGCGAGATGGCCGCTGCCCGTGAATGTTCCCTTGCCCATCTTGCCCGAGAGCTCTTCGAGCTTGATTTCATTCCCCTGGAGCGTCAGCACGCCGTGCAGGGATTCCATCGGCGTCTGGATGAGCTTGAGCTTCACGGCGCCATCGGGCAGAGAGAGCTTGCCCGAGAACAATGGGTGCGCCGCCGTGCCCGTAATCAGCACGTTGCCGCGCGTCTCGCCGACGGCCCACTCGACCTGGTTGGAAAGCACCGGCAAAAGCGAGAGGTCGGCATGGTCGAGCGAGACTTCGAGATGAATCTGCTCGAAATCGGCGAGTTCTTCGTCGCCGCCCGCGACGAGCGCATGGAGCGGAACGATGCCCTTCGCGCTCGCCTGATACGTCTGGGCCTTATCCTTCGCGCCGACCGTCTTCTGCACAACGAGATTCTTGACATCGACGATGCCGTGGAAGAGCTTCGCCTCGCCCGAAAGCGTGTCAAACGTCGAACCCTGGATGCCGCCATTTTTCGCCGTCAGCGCAATCTGCCCCTCAGGACTCGAGATGTTGCCCGAGAGCGTCGCGTCGATGTCGGCCGTACCGATGACATCGGCCTTGAGCCCTGCCGCTTTCGTGAACATGCCGAGCGCGATGTCCCGCGCCGTGAGCTTGAGGCCGAGCGTGCCATCGAGCGCCGACGTGCCCGTGAGCTCGAATGTGCCATCGCCCTGCTGACCCTTGCACGTATTGATGCGGAGCACGCGGTCTTCAAGCTTTGCCGCAACCTCGACGCCGTGGACATCATAGCCCGCGATCGTGCCCTGCGCCATCGTGCCCTCGACATCGAGATAGGGATTTTCCGCCGTGCCGCCGACAATGGCCGTGGCATTCATCGTGCCCTGCACGACGTCATTCTTCTGGTTCAAGAGCGCGCAGAGATTCGTGAGGTCGGCATCCTGCACGACGACGTTGCCAGAAAACGCATGGCTCTCCGTATCGGCCTGGAGCTCGAGGTCATAGCTGCCATCGCCCTGCAAGAAGCCGAAGCGGTCGAGCGAGATCATGCCGCCCGCATAGTGCGCATGGCCGTAAGCGCGCGGGATATCCACGCCATTGAGCATCAGCGATTTCGCGTCGAGCGTGCCATCGAATACCGGCGCATTGATGAAGCCCGTCACATGGCCCTCGAACGTGCCATGACCTTCGACTTCATACGGCAGCTTGTGCTCGACGCGCTTCATGTCGATATCGCGCACGTCGATGTCGAGGTTCAGGCTCTGGTCGAGGCCGACCGTGCCGTTCAGCACGGCATCGACCATCGGCGAATAGATATGGAAGACCTGCAGGCGCAGGACGTCGTCCTCGAGGAAATAGTCGCCGTCCATGCCCGAGAGCAGGACACCGCGATAACTGCCGCGATAGAAATGAATGTAGCCGACGGCTTCCGGATGGTCGAGCGTGCCCGTGAAATGAATCGTGTTGTCCACGTTGCCCGTGATGGGCTGGTCGGGCGCGACGAGCGCCGCGATGTCCTCCATGCGCGCGCCCATGCAGTCAACGCGCAAATCGAGCGCCTTTTCGCCGGTCAGGCCGATGGAGCCCGTGACAATCCACGTCTCCTTGCCGCCATTCTCCATGAGGAAGTCGTCAATCGTAACTTTGTCGAGGCTGCCCGACGCGCGCAGGACGAGGCTGTCAAAGGGCTGCTTGAAAGCCTTGCCGCGATTCGCCGAGAAATCGAGCGTGACGGCCGGGTCGCTGAGGCTGCCCGTGAGCTGTCCCTTGAAATCGCTGAAACCCGTGAGGTCGGCGCGCGCATCAAGGTTTTTGAGCAGCGAAAGGTCGAAATGACCGCCATAGAACGCGAGGTCGAGCGCCTCGCCGCCCTTGATCTCGCCCTCGAGGCCGAGGTTCGAGTTGTTCGGGAGCTTCGCGCTGAGATAATCAATCTTGATGTCGCGGCCGCTGACGGCCAGCGAGGCATCGAGGCTGTCGATGGGGAGCGCGCCATAGCTGCCATTCGACAGAGAGACGCTGCCATTCGCCCAGAAATCATCGATGGATGCGCCTTTGCCATGCGCTGTGACATCGGCATGAGCGCGACCTGCGAGCTGTTCGACGCCCGCGAGCGCCGTCGTCCGTGTTGCCGCATACGATTGCACAGCAGCAACGTCGATGTCATCGGCCTTGACATGCGCCGTGAAGCTCTGGTCATCGAGCGAGAGCTCGCCCTCGCCCGTGACCTGCCCGCCAAAGACGCCCGCACGGACGTTCTGCAAGTAGAGCACGCGGTTCAGGAGCCGCGCATGTGCCGAAGTATTCTGGAAGGCGATGCCAGCGGCCTGGCCAGACGCGACCGTGACGTCGCCATCCACCATCGGATCAGCAAACGTGCCGCCAATCTTCGCCGTGACATTCACGGGGCCTGCGTAGTCCGCCGCCGCAATAGCCGATGCTGCCTGCGGACGGGATTTTGCAATCGCCGCGAGCAGCGGCGCGGGGTCGAAATTCTCCGCGCTCGCTTCGAGATTCATGGCAGGCGACGTCGTATCAAAGCGGACACTGCCGTGCACTTTTGCCGCCTGTCCCTGCACCGTCGCCGAAAGGTCGCCGCCGACTTCGCGGTTCGTGAAATGCACGAAGCCCTGGGCGTCCTGAATCTCGATGCCTTCCACATCGACCGCGCCGTCCTCGACTTCGCCCTGCCCGACGATGGAGATGTCGCCGATGTCAGCACGACGGTAGAGAGACGCCTTTGCCGTCTTGACCTTGCCGCCGCGGATCGTGATGCCGTCGGGCAGCAGGCCATCCGGAATCAGCGCAAGATAGTTTTCGGCATCGACATCTGAAACTTCGGCGTTCAGAATCTGGCGGTCGCTTGAAAGCGTGCCGTAGGCTCGGACGCTCGCGCCCTGATTCTCGCCCGTCACATCGACCTTGTACGCTGGTGCCTCCGCGCAATCGACAGAGCCCGCGACGTTTTCGAGCGCGAGCTCGCGCCCGTCCATGCGCCCCGTCACGCGCGCATTCTCGAGGACGACCTTGCCCGAGAAGCCTTCGCCGCCCGAAGATTTTGGCGAGATGTCCATGACATTCCATGTGCCATCCGCACGGCGCTCGACCGTCGCCTCAGCGTCCGTGACCGTCACGGTCTCGATGGCCGACGCGGGATTCTCCGCGAGCTTGGACGCAGAAAGCAGGCGCAAGTGCACCCGAGCCTCGGGGGCCCTGACGATGCACTGCGCCTGCTTGTCATAGATGGCGATATCGTGAATTTTGGCATCATGAAGCGAGGTGATCTCGATAGAGCCGACCTGCGTCTCCGTGCCGAGCTGATCCGTCAGCGTGGACGCAATCGTCCCCGCAGCACGCTCCAGAAGAGCGCCGGACTGGATGTAGTACCAGACGCCAGCACAGACGAGAAGCACGAGGGCTGCGGCAATGCCGCAGAAGAGACCGATCGTTTTGCGATGCATCTGCTTCATGATAGCCCCACCTCATTTTTTGAAATCAGCCCGCGAGTTCAGCCTCCACATTGCTGTTCTCCTGCTGGACATTTTCTGCCGGTGCGGCTTCCTGCTTTGCCTGCGTCTTCGCGGCGTCGGCAGCTGCGGCCTTCTCGGTCGCAGCCTTCTCTGCTTCTGCCTTCTTTGCTGCCTCAGCCTCGGCTTTCGCCTGCTCCTTTGCGGCCTTGGCCTCCGCTTTCGCCTTGGCTTTCGCTTCCTTCTTCGCCGCCTTCTCAGCCTCTTTTGCTGCTTTCTTCTGCTCCGCCGTCGGCGCATTTGCCGCCTTCTGCGCATCGGCTTCCTTGGCCGCCGCAATCTTGATGGTCGGCTTCACTTCGCGCAGTGCCGCTTCTTCGTCTTTCGTGAGCTCCGCATGCAGCAGTGCATTCTTCAGCGCATTCTTCGGCGAATCGCCATTCTGCTGCGCAGCGACATAGCGCGGCACGTCGATGTCGATGGGGATGCCCATCGCCTTGTCGAGCGCGGCCTTGCTCGTGTTGTAGTTATAGAGTGCCGTGTAGTAGTTCGTGCGGGCGCTCGTGAGCTTTTCCTGCGCATCCATGACGGAGAGGTTCGTATCGACACCGGCGCTGTAACGAACCTGCGCAATCTTGTAATCTTCCTCTGCCTGCTCGACGGCTTTCGACGTCGTCTGGATGTTCTTCTCCGCCGCCTGCAGCGAGAGGAACTGCTGACGGACATTCAGCTGGATGTCTTCCTTCGTAGCGGCTGCCGATTCCTCCGAGGAGCGCAGGCTCGCTTTTGCCTGCTCGACGGATGCATGCGTCACGCCGTTGTCGAAGAGATTCCAGTTCGCCGTGAAGCCTGCCGTCCACTGGCCCGTGATGTCCTCGTCAAACGGATCGTCGCCCGTCAGCGAGCGCACGACGGACGCATTGAGCGTCGGACGATGGCCGGCCTTCGCGATTTCGACGGCCTGCTTCGCCTGCTCGACCGCATAGTCGGCTGCGATGCCGTCCGGACGGTTGTCGAGCGCATAGACCGTGCAGTTGTCGAGGTTCAAGTCGTACGGCGTGTACTGCAGCGAATCCTTGATGTTGAGCTGCGTATCCGTCGGCAGTCCGATGATGTTGTTGAGCGAGGCAATCGCAAGGTTGTAGTTGTTCTGCACCGTCACGAGGCTCTGCTGCGCGTTCGCGAGCTGGACTTCCGACGAGAGCACATCGGACTTCGCGACCGTGCCGACGCGGAACTGCGCGTTGACGTTGTTCAGATGTTCCTGCAGCACGTCGACAGCTTCCTGCTGGACTTCGACGAGGTTTCGATACTCGAGCACCTGATAGTATGCCGACGTCGTCTGATACTTGATGGTCTGCTTCGCATTCTCGAGCGTGAGGTCAGCCGCATTCAATGCATAGGCAGCGCGCTCGCGCGTATGCTTGAGGCTGCCGCTCGTATCGAGGTTGTATCCTGCTGAAAGCGTGTTGCCATACATGTTGTCATAATCGGCGTTGCGGTAGTATTTGCCACCAACGCGGTTCGCCGTACCCTGCCACGAGAGCGTCGGGCCCTGGCTGCGGCGAGCCGACGAGAGGTTCCAGCGCGCGGAATCGACATTCGCAAGCGACTGCTTCAGCGTGCGGTTGTTCTCGAAGGCCATCTGGATGCTGTCCTCGAGGCCGAGATCCACGGTGTCCGCCGCAAAGGCCGTGCCCGCGCCCATCGTCATGAGGCAGCCGAGCACGAGGGCCGTGAGCTTTTTATAAAAAGGATGATTCTTCTTCAAGGTAGTTCCTCCTGTTCATTCTGTTCCATATACCTTGGATTTATATTCAGAATGACTGACGGATGCCGAAGTACCCGGCCCGTTCATCATCTTTGTTGGTTACATCATTCCATTGACCTAAGAGCGACGTCCCGCCGCCGAGGTCGTAGGCCGCGCGCAGGCGGAGCTTCACATCATCGGGATCATAGGCGTCGGTCGAAAGCGTGAACTTGTCGCCCGCATAGACGTCGAGCCCTGCACCGATCTTCCCCGCGACGACACCGCCGCGCACGCCATAGCGCCCATCGCCGAACTTCTTGCCGACCTGCGCGTTGAAGAGGCTGTCATCGCCGATGTCGTCAACACCGAGGTCGATCGTCCGTTCGCCGCGATTCACGTGGAGATTCGCATTCGCGCTCCAATCGCTGTCGTCGCCGCTGTAGAGGAAGTCCACGCTCGGCGTTACATCCATAGATTCGACAGAGCCGAGCATATTCCCTGCTTTTTCGCTGATGGCGCGTGCATTTTTGACCGTCTGCCGCAGGTCTTCTGCCGTCTGCGGGTCGCCCGCGACGCCTTCGAGGTTCTCGGCAATATGCTGCACGCGGTCACTCGTGTCCTTGAGATTCGCAAGCGTCGCGCGGACATTTTCGGCCGTCTGCGGGTCGCCGAGCACGCTGTTCATATTCGCCATCATGTGCTCGACGTTCACCATCGTGCGGTTCATCGACTCCGTGACCGTCACGAGGTTCGCCGTCATGGCCTTGACGTTGCCGCGGTTTTCGGCTGCCATGCTCTCGAGCTGCGCCATGAGGCCCGAAAGGTGTGCTGTCATGTCGCGCATGTTCGCCGTCATCTGCAGGATGGACTGGCGGAAGCCCTTGTCGCCTGCGATGCTGTTGAGGCTCGTCAGCAGCTCCTGCGCCTGCCCGACGACGGCATTGATGCCAGCGAACATGGAATCCATGCCCTGCTCGTCATCGCCGATGAGGTAGGCACCATCGCCAACGTAGTGGCCGCGATCCTCGGCAGGCTGCACGTTGACGAATTTCTCGCCCATGACGCCCGGCGTGCCGATGGTCACATGCGAGCCCTCGGGGATGCGCACATCAGGGTTCACGCGCAGCGCCACTGTGACGCCGCCGCCATCATTCGAGATGTCCGTGACCTCGCCAATCGGCACGCCCGCAAGGCAGACCTTCGCCTGCTTCTCGAGGCCGATGACCTGATGGAAGCCCGCGTAGACCATGTAGCCGCGTCCCGATTTCAGCGAAAAACCGGAAAGGCCGAGCACGAGCGCGACGAGCAGCACGAGGCCTGCCGCCGTGAAGGCTCCGACCTTCGCTTCTGTCTTCATGCGCCTTCCCCCTCTTTCGTCGTGCGCAGCGTGCGGAAGAATGCCTGCACGCGCGGGTCTTGGAGTTTCTGGAACTTTTCGGATGTATCGACGGCGATGAGCTCGCCTTCGTAAATCATGGCGATGCGGTCCGAAATGCGGCACGCGCTCGCCATGTCATGCGTCACGACGACGCTCGTCACATGGAGCTCGCGCTGCGTATGGATGATGAGTTCGTCGATTTTTTCCGTCATGATGGGATCGAGCCCCGAGCTCGGCTCATCGTAAAAGATGACTTCCGGCTCGATGGCGATGGCCCGTGCGAGGCCCACGCGCTTCTTCATGCCGCCCGAAAGTTCGCCGGGCATCATGTTTTCAACGCCCTCGAGACCGACGAGCGCGAGTTTTTCGCGGACAATCTTCTGGATTTCCGGCTCCTTGAGCTTCGTATGCTCGCGCAGACCGAACGCCACATTGTCACCGACCGTCATCGAATCGAAGAGCGCCGAATACTGGAACACCATGCCCGTATGCAGGCGGATGTCCTTGAGCTCGCGCTCCGTCATATGGCCGATCTCTTTGTCGCCCATCCATATCTCGCCTTCCGTCGGCTGGATGAGGCCAATCAGGAGCCGCAGGAGCGTGCTCTTCCCCGAGCCCGAGCCGCCGATGATGGCAAGCGTCTCGCCCTTCTCGATTTCAAGGTTCACATGCCGAAGCGCCCAGTTTTCCTCAAAGCGCTTGCCCACGTCTATCAATCTTATCATAAATTCCCTGCTTCCACCGTTAAAACAGGATAAGCGTCAAAAGTGCGTTCAAGATGAAAATCACGATGATCGACGAAACGACCGTGCGCGTCGTCGCACGGCCGACGCCCGCAGCACCGGCAGGCGAATGCAGGCCGTAGTAGCAGCCGAGCACCGCAATGACGTTGCCGAAGAAAATCGCCTTGATAAGGCCGCCCGTGAGATCGTAGGCATCGACATACATATGAAGGGAATTCGTAAAGAGATACGAACTGATGCCTGCGTAATACACCGCGACGAACCAGCCGCCGAGAACGCCGATGAAATCGCCGAACACCGTCAGAATCGGCACGACGATCATGCAGGCGATCATGCGCGGCACGATGAGATAGTCGACAGGATTCACGGCCATGACGCGCAGAGCGTCAATCTGCTCCGTGACCTTCATCGTCGAAATCTCCGCCGTGATGGCAGCCCCGACGCGGCCCGCGCAGACGACGCCGACGAGCACGGGGCCGAGCTCGCGCCCGATGGCAATCGCGATGACCGCACCGATCGTGCTCTGCGCGCCGTACTTGATGAATTCATGCGCCATCTGGAGCGTCAGCACGACGCCCGTGAACAGCAGCGTCAGGCTGACGATCGTCAGGGAATCGACGCCGAGGTGCGACATCTGCGCAAGGATGTGCCGCAAGCGCGGCCGATGCGTGAGCTGCCGCATCGTCTCCGCGTAAAGCAGCACAATCGTGCCAAACGCCTCGCATCGCCGCAGCACGAAGCCGCCGAGTGCCTCGAGGCACCGCATGAGCATCGCGTTCCCTCCCTTCCATCCTACGTTTGCACGTTCTGAAAATGCTTGCACCCTGCAAATTGTTCTGCAAAATGCTTCCTCTAGTTTAGCAAGCAAACGAAAAATAGTAAAGGTTTATTTACTATTTGAACTCAAAAATTTTTTGTTGCGGACGGCATGTCAGTCTTCCTCCACATACGCCCGATACTGCGCCTCTGCATCGCGCTTCGCCTTTTCCCACTCCTTGTTCACCTGCTCACCGATGAGTCGCTTTCCATCAACATCGGGATGCAGGCCGTCAAGCGCGAGCTCTGTCGGCAGGACGCCGTCGGGGCAGACGAACGCCGAAGCCGCATCGATGCATGCCTGGTCGCGGATGTAGCTGTTCACGCGGTCAAACCTCATCTGCCAGTCCGGCGTCGTCGGCTCGTCGAAGACATGCTCGATGTTCCGCGGATTGATGGGTGGCAGCGTCAGAAAAATCGGCCGGATGCCATGCGAAAGCGCGAGCACCTTCATGGCTTCGAGATCATCGATAACGCTCTCTGGATCCTCGCCCGCGCGCAGGCTGTTCGTGCCCGTGAAAATCATGAGATATTTCGGATGAAATGGCAGCACGTCGCGCTCGAACCGGTCGCGCGTCATTGACGAAAGGTCGCCCGAGGACGACAGATTGATGGCAGGGAAATCGAGATACGAGAGCCAGCTGAACTCGAAATCGGCCGGGCTGAACGAATAATGGCCGCCGCCGTGGCTGATGCTGTCGCCGAGCACGGCGACCTCCCAGTTGTCCGACGGCTCCGCGCGCACTTCATGAAAATCCGACCACTGTCCGAACGGATAGCCCTCCGCATCCTCTGCGCGCACGCGCCAGGAATACACCCCGATGCGCGGATCGCGGTCATAGATTTCCGTTACATCGGAATGAAGCACCGCAACCGGTGCGAGCTTTCCAGACGCCGCCACGTCCGGCGTGCCTGCATAGAGCTCGACCGTGTAGCCCGACGCATTGGCGAGGCCGACCCAGTCGTAGACAGGATAAAGCAGCGTCGAGCCGTTCCCTTTGCCGTACTCCGAAAAAACCACCGGCCGGTCGAGGTCTTTCTCGCGCGCCGATGTATAGAGCGTTGCGAGCTTGCTGAACTTGCTGACCGGCTGCCCGTCGAACCCGATGGAACGCACGCGCCAATAAATCGGCTGCTTGCCAAGATATTCCTCCGCGAATTCCCGCAGCGGCACATTGTAATGATTCGTGTAGACAGCGCGCGTGTGATAGATGCGATGATTGACGTTCGCATCCGAATCGGAATAGAACTCGATTTCATAGACGACAGCCTGCGTGTCCTTGTCCCACGACAAAAGCGGCGCATACGCCGCAGGTTCCGCTTCCGTCGTCTCCCGAAGCCCCGTGAGCCCTTCGCCCACGGGGCTTTTCGCCTGCTCCGCCCGCGGCCCGGCCTTCCAGCCGCACGCGACAGCCGCCACGACAAGCACCAGCGCCGCAAGCACCGCCAGCCCCTTCTTCCGCGTCCCCTTCATCGAGATCACCTTGCTTTCATTTCCATCATTTGTTGTTCTCTCCATGATACCATATTCCCAGAGCTCGCGCAAAACAGCCGGCATCGATGGATTCCAACGCGTTCTTCTCGCACCCCTTTGCAGTCTATCTGGCATGAAAATATTACACTATAAAGAAATAACATAAGGTCAGATATGCATTCTGACATTATGTTATTTCTCGAAATTGGATATTTTATCATCATCAGTATCGCGCTACAATGAGGCCATCAACCGAAGGGAGCGATTTGAATGGCAGAAAACAGTGCCAAAGATCAGTATGAACTCAACAAGCAGCTCGCGCAGATGCTGAAGGGCGGCGTCATCATGGACGTCACGACGCCAGAACAGGCGAAGATTGCAGAGGCGGCAGGGGCCTGCGCCGTCATGGCGCTCGAACGCATCCCGGCCGACATCCGCGCGGCGGGCGGCGTCTCCCGCATGAGCGATCCCGCGATGATCGAGGGCATCCAGAACGCCGTTTCCATCCCCGTCATGGCGAAGTGCCGCATCGGCCATTTCGTCGAGGCGCAGGTTCTCGAGGCCATCGAAATCGATTACATCGACGAGAGCGAAGTGCTGACGCCCGCTGATGACGTCTACCACATCGACAAGACGAAGTTCCGCGTGCCGTTCGTCTGCGGCGCGCGCGACCTCGGCGAGGCCCTGCGCCGCATCGCTGAAGGCGCCTCGATGATCCGCACGAAAGGCGAGCCGGGCACGGGCGATGTCGTGCAGGCCGTCCACCACATGCGCAAGATCCAGCAGGAAATCGCGCGCGTCGCGAGCCTGCGCGAAGACGAGCTCTTCGAAGCCGCGAAAGAATTCCAGGTTCCCTATGCACTCGTCAAATCCGTCCACGACGAAAAGCGCCTGCCCGTCGTCAACTTCGCGGCGGGCGGCGTCGCAACACCAGCCGATGCCGCGCTCATGATGCAGCTCGGTGCTGAAGGCGTCTTCGTCGGCTCGGGCATCTTCAAATCCGGCAATCCCGCAAAGCGCGCTGCCGCCATCGTCAAAGCCGTCACGAACTACACGGACGCCAGCCTCATCGCACATCTTTCCGAAAACCTCGGCGAAGCCATGGTCGGCATCAATGCCGATGAAATCGCGACGCTGATGGCGGAGCGCGGCAAATGAGCACCTGCGCGGCCAAAAAGCCGCAAATCGGCGTGCTCGCGCTCCAAGGCGCCTTCATCGAGCATGAGGACATGCTGAAGCGCCTCGGTGCCGACTGCCACGAAATCCGCGAACGCGCCGACCTCGATGCGCCGATGGACGGCCTCGTCCTGCCCGGCGGCGAGAGCACGACACAGAAGAAGCTGCTCGCCGACCTCGATCTCTTTGGCGAACTCCGCCGCCGCATCGCAGACGGCCTCCCCGTCCTTGCGACGTGTGCGGGCCTCATCCTACTCGCCAAGGATGCGACGCAAGATCATTGCCCCTACCCCGGCTTTGCCACGCTCCCCGTCCGCGTCCGCCGCAACGCCTACGGCCGCCAGCTCGGCAGCTTCGTCACCACGCACGCCCTCAAAGGCCTCGGTCCCATCCCCATGACCTTCATCCGCGCCCCCTACATCGAAAAAGCCGCCCCCGACGTCGATGTCTTAGCCACGGTCGATGACCACATCGTCGCCGTGAAATATCATCACCAGATTGGACTGGCATTCCATCCCGAACTCGGGAAAGATACAAGAATCCATGAAGCGTTCCTGAAAATGACCGCGAAAAACTAAAACATGCCCGCGAAGAGAAGCAAAAACGCCCTCTTCGCGGGCACATTCTATCTACGGGCGGAAACGGGGATGCAAAAGGAACCCGTTAAGGAATCGTCCGTGGGTTCCGTTGCATCCCCGTTTCCGCCTGCGAGCACAGCCCAATCTCCGCGACCACGCTCTTATTCTTCTTTTTCTTTCTCGATTTTCTCCAGCATCTCTTTCGCGAGCGCATCTGCCTTTTCTTTTTCCGCGCCCGTCATCGCCTTCACGGCCTCGCCGATGCGGACATCCGGCCCTTTGATATGGCCGGTCAGCCAGTGCGCGAGGAAGTCGAGGACTTCGAGAATATGCGCCTGCTGGTCCTCGTCAATCTTGTCGAGGTCGATGCTGTCGAGTTTCGCGATGAACGTGAGATGCTGATGCTTCTCGCTCCAGATGTACTGAAAGTTGATGCCCTTCATGAACTCCTCTTCATCCGCGAAATGCGTCTTCGTGTAGTCCCGGAGCTCCGCGAGCACATCGACGATGCGGTCGTACTTGTCCGTCACGAGCTCGTCATGCAGGAGATCGTACGTCTGATTTGCAAGCTCGAACAAGCGCGCATGCTGCTTGTCAATGAATTCAACCCCCGTCAGGAAATCATTCGTAAATTCATACTTCACTTTTCCCACAACCTTTCCCTAGTTGCCTTTATTCTAGGGCAATTTCTTTGGATTGTCCAGAGAGATGGACGACCTTCTTTTTCGCACCCGCGGAAGTTCAGTCTTGCTTTTTGTTTTGTCGTACAGGGGACTCCCCCTGCCACTTCGTGGCCCTCCCCCCTCTGGGAAGGGGGCTTCAGTTCGTGTGTACACGAAATTTTGACGTAACGACGAGCGACGGGGGCTCTCCATAAGGAAACTTTTAGCTGTGCGGTGAGACGGCCTGCCTCATATCTCAGGCCCGTCATGCCGCAGCAGCGTTGTTTCCGTTGGAGAACCCCCGTCGCCGTGCACGATTGCAGCTTTCTATCTACACATTTACTTCTTCAGCGTAATATCCTTCCCGAACCATTTCTCTGAAATCTTCGCGACCGTGCCATCCTTGACCATTTCGTCGAGCACTTTCTGCACGTCGTCGCGGAGCTTCTGGTTGTCTTTCGCGAACGCGATGCCGAACTGGCTGACCGGGCCGACGGCGACGTCGACGGCGTCGATGCTGTCCGGATGCTTGCTCATGTAGTAGCGGCCGACGATTTCGTCGCCGATGACGGCATCGATGCGGCCGTTCTCGAGGTCCATGAATGCCGAGACAAAGTCGGAATACTTCTTGACTTCCTTGACCTTCGTCTTGAAGAAGTCAGAGCCGTCGATGTACTCTTCCGCCGTGCTCGCACTCTGCGTGCCGACGGCCTTGCCTGCGAGGCTCTGCTCATCCGTGATGCCCGTCGCGCCCTTCTTCACGAAGATAATCTGGCGGTTATCCATATATGGGTCGGAGAACAGCATGTTCTCCTTACGCTTGTCCGTGATGTCGAGGCCGTTCCAGAGGACGTTGACGCGGCCGCTCTTGAGCTCGGCTTCCTTGCTCGACCAGTCGATGGCCTTGAACTCGACGTCCCGGCCGAGGCGCTTCGTCGCCTCCTTCGCGAGATCGATATCGAAACCGACAATCTCGTTGTTCTCATCCTTGAAGCCCATCGGCGGGAAATTGTCATCGAGGCCGACGACGATCTTGTCGCCTGCGCCTGAGCCGCTGCCCGAGCTCGACGTTGCTGCCTGCTGCTGGCCGCCGCAGCCCGTGAAGAGGGCCGCCGAAAGGACGGCTGCCGAAGCGAGTGCCACGAGTTTCTTCCATTTCATCATATCGATCTCTCCCCTATCCGTAAAATCTGCATCTCATATCGTCGATTATACTTTCGTTCGGTAAAATAGGAAACCATCAAAGAGGCGGATATTTACAAATTTACAGGCAGTCGCGCCTTCTTGCTTCCAAATCCTCCGATTTTCACAGCCGTTCGTTTTTCTTTCGAGAGCGGACATGAAAATTTCTTTCCATCAAAGGTCTCATCTTTGCAGAACATAGCAGGGAATTGCCTCCTGAGGTCGAATAAATAGAAATAAGAACGAATCTGCAAGGAGGGATTCACTTTGCGTGCTGTATCTGTGGAAGACCTCAAGCCGGGCATGATTCTCGCCCGCACCCTGGTCAATGACGACATGGTCGTCATCCTTTCCGAGAACACCCTTTTGACGAAAGCGCACATCACGCGCCTGACGTTTCTGAATATCCCTGTTGTCTATGTCAAGGATGAATACGAGCTCAGCAAAAACTACCAGACGGTCGCTGCCATCTTCAATCGTGGAAATGCGTTCGTCAAAGATTACAAGAACGTCGTCACAACGGCGCGCCAGATTATTGACGAGGTGCGCGAGACGGGCAAGGTGCCAGTCTCGGAAACCGATGGCGTCGTGACGAAGCAGATTGCACCGCTCTCACGCTCGAGCGGCGTCATCGACTACCTCTTCGAGCTCAACCATCTCGCAGCCGATGTCTACAACCACAGCCTGCGCGTCTCGATTCTCGCAGGCGTCATCGCGAAATGGATGCGGTTCGACGGCGAGGAAGCCCGAGACCTCATGCTCGCAGGATTCCTGCATGACATCGGCAAGACGAAATTCGACCAGCGCCTGCTCGACAAGAACATCGAAAACCTCTCGGGCGAAGACTACGAGCACTACATCCAGCACACCGTCGACGGCCAGCACATCCTCCAGACGCAGGATGACATCTCCGAGGGCGTGAAGCTCGCAGCGTTGCAGCATCACGAGCGCATGGACGGCTCGGGCTTCCCATTCGGCAGCTCGGGAAAAGACATCCATGAGTACGCGCGCATCATCGCCGTCGCCGACATCTACGACAACATCACGACGGAGCGCGAAGGCTATGTCAAGCGCACGCCGTTCTCGGCCATCGAGTACCTGACGAAAGAAATGTACACGACGCTCGACCCTGCCGTCTGCGTCCCCGTGCTCACGCGCATCAAGGACGCGTTCCTCGGTTCGCGCGTCGTGCTGTCGGACGGGTCGAAAGGAAAGATTGCAGCGTTCCCGAACGACTTCCAGGCCAAGCCGATCATCGAGATTGCGAAGGACAATGTCGTGAATCTCAACGACCGGCCGGATCTGAAGATCACGGAATATAATCCGAAATAAACGAACACAGAACGTGAAAAAGCCTCCCTTTCGGGAGGCTTTTTCACACCCAATATCTTACAGCGTCTTCAGCAGTTCCTGCACTTTCGCGAGGTACTCGCTGCGCTGACAGGTGATGACTTCGCCGGTCTTGCGGACTTTGATTTCAATCGTGTCGCCTTCGACAGCTTTCGGGCCGATGGTGACGCGCAGAGGATAGCCGATGAGGTCGCAGTCCTTGAACTTGACGCCTGCGCGCTCTTTGCGGTCGTCGAGCAGCGTGTCGATGCCTGCCGCCTGACATTCCTTGTAGATTTCTTCGCCATAGGCGAGCTGGTCGTCTTTTTTCGCGTTGACGACGGCGACGACGACTTCGAACGGTGCGATGGCGCGCGGCCAGACGATGCCGTCCTTGTCATTGTTCTGCTCGATGGCGGCGGCCATCGTGCGGCCGACGCCGATACCGTAGCAGCCCATCCAGAGCGGCTGCTCCTTGCCCTGCTCGTCGAGGAACGTCGCTCCCATCGAAGCACTGTACTTCGTGCCGAGTGCAAAGACCTGGCCGGCCTCGATGCCGCGCGTCATCTTCAGCGGCGCGCCGCAGTGCGGGCACGGATCGCCTTCCTTGACCATGCGGAAATCATCGATGACGATATCATCCTGGTCGAAGTCGCGCTGCGGGTTGACGTTCTTGTAGTGGACGTCTTTCTCGTTCGCACCCGTGACGCCGTTCTTGACGTTCATGACGCTCGCATCGACGAAGACGTGCGTGCCTTTCTTGATGCCGATCGGGCCCATGAAACCTGGGCAGCCGCCGGCCGCCGTAATGGCACTTTCTTCGGCCATGCGGAGGTCGAGTGCTCCCTCAACGTGATTGAGCACCTTGACCTCGTTGACATCATGATCGCCGCGGATGAAAACGAGCACGAGCTCGTCCATGTCCGTCTGATAGGCAACGGCCTTGATGGTCTTTTCCGCTGGAATCTTGAGGAAATCGCAGAGGCTCTCAATCGTGTTCGTGCCCGGCGTCGAGACTTTTTCGAGCGGCAGAGCTTCTTCTGCCGGCATCGTCTCGGGCTTGAGCTCAGCCTTTTCATCGCTGGCCGCATAATCGCACTGCGAGCAATAGGCGATGTTCGATTCGCCAGCATCGGCGAGCACGGTGAACTCGTGCGAATGGCCGCCGCCAATCGCACCGCTGTCAGCTTCGACGGGACGATACTCGAGACCCATGCGCGTGTAAATCTTGCTGTAGGCATCGTACATCTTCTGATACGACACCATCATACCCTCAGGGTCTTTGTCAAAGGAATAGAGATCCTTCATGATGAACTCGCGGCTGCGCATGAGGCCGAAGCGCGGACGGCGCTCGTCGCGGAACTTGTCCTGGATCTGGTAGAGCATGACCGGCAGCTGCTTGTAGCTGTGGAGCTCGTCGCGCACGAGGTCGGTGATCATTTCTTCGTGCGTCGGCCCAAGGCAGAAATCGCGGCCATGACGATCCTTGATGCGCATCATCTCAGCACCATAGGCCGACCAGCGGCCGCTCTCCTGCCAGAGCTCGCCCGGCTGGAGAATTGGCATCATGATTTCCTGGCCGCCCGCCGCGTCCATCTCCTCGCGGATGATCTGCTCGATCTTGCGGATGACGCGCCAGCCGAGCGGCAGGAACGTGTACATGCCGCCCGCGACCTTGCGGATCATGCCCGCGCGGTACATGAGCTGGTGGCTGACGATTTCGGCCTCGGCCGGTGTGTTTCTCAGGGTTGGTGCATAAAGGTTCGATGCTCTCATTTCTTGTTTCGTTCCTCCAGTATCTTGTCGATTTCTTTGAAGAGCTCGGGCACGAGCTCGCTTTCTGGCACTTTGCGGATGATTTCGCCCTTGCGGAAGACGAGGCCCTCGCCCTTGCCGCCCGCGATGCCGACGTCAGCGCCGCGCGCCTCGCCCGGGCCGTTGACGACGCAGCCCATGACGGCGACTTCGATGGGCTCCGTGATGCCAGCGAGCTTCTTTTCGACCTCGGCCGCGATGGCCGGGAGGTCGATGCTCGTGCGGCCGCATGTCGGGCACGCGACGAGCGTCGGGCCGTACTCCTTGAGTCCAAGCGACTTCAGGATTTCATTCGCGACGCGCACCTCGACGACAGGGTCGCCCGTCAGCGAAATGCGGATGGTATCGCCGATGCCCTCCGCGAGGAGCGCGCCGATGCCGACCGCCGACTTGATGACGCCCGTCTTTGCCGTGCCGGCCTCGGTGATGCCGAGGTGGAGCGGATAGTCCACTTTCTCGCTCATGAAGCGGTAGGCCGCGAGCGTCAGCGGCACGTCATGCGCCTTCAGAGAAATCTTCATGTCGTAGAAACCCTGCGCCTCGAGGATGCGGACGTGCTGCAAGGCGGACTCGACGAGCGCTTCTGCCGTGACGCCGCCGTATTTGGCGAGCAGCTTCTTGTCGAGCGACCCGGCATTCACGCCGATGCGGATCGGGATGCCCGCCGCCTTTGCCGCCTCGACGACTTTGCGGACGTTCTCCTCGCTGCCGATGTTGCCGGGGTTCAGGCGCAGGCCGTGAATGCCCTGCCGGATGGCTTCGAGCGCCAGATGGTAGTCAAAATGGATGTCCGCGACGAGCGGCACAGGCGACTTCGGCAGAATATTACCGAGGTTGCGCGCCGCTGCCATGTCCGGCACGGCAAGGCGCACGATGTCGCAGCCAGCCGCCGCGAGCGCACGAATCTGCGCGAGCGTTGCCTCGGTGTCCGTCGTCTTCGTATTCGTCATCGACTGCACGGAGACCGGCGCGCCGCCGCCAATCGCGACGGGGCCGATGTGAATCTGCCGCGTCTTTTTTCGTTCAAATGTCATTTTTCAGCCTCCAAAGAACACGCGCACGATGTCGTTCTTCGTCGCAAAAATCATGAGCAGCAGCAGCAGCGCGATGCCGACGCGCTGTGCATAGTACGTCATCTTCGGGCTCACCGGCCGCCCCATGACGGCTTCGAGACAGAGGCCCGCGAAATGGCCGCCGTCGAGCGCCGGAATCGGGAACAGGTTGATGATGCCGAGGTTCAGGGAGAGAAACGCCGTGAAGTTCAGCAGCGGCACGATGCCCATCTCCGCAACCTCGCCCGCCATCTGCGCGACGCCGATCGGCCCGGCGAGGTCGGCGCCCGAGAGCTTCAGGATGATCTTGTAGAGCTCGTAAAGCATCATGTAGATGATGCTGCCCGTCTTCTGCACGGCGAGCTGCGCGCTCTCGACAAGCCCTGGATAGCGCAGGTCGACAGAACTCATGACGCCGATCATCGCGCGGTTCGCCGACTTGTCATAGGCCGGCGTGACGGCGCGCTCGAACGTCTCGCCATCGCGTTCGAGCGTCAGCGTAATCGGCGTGTCTGGCGCAGCTTCGGCGTCAGCTGCGAGCGTCTCCGTGAATTCCTTCCACGACGCAATCTGCGCGCCATTGACGGCGATCACGCGGTCGCCCTGCTGGATGCCCGCCTCGGCCGCCGGCTTTCCCGTGACAATCGTGCCGAGCACGGGCTCGGGGCTCGGCGTGCCGACGCCCGCGAAGAAGAAGATGCCAAAGAACAGGAAAACCGGCAGGAGGAAGTTCATAAACGAACCCGCGAGAATGACGATCATGCGCGAGAGCACCGGTTTCTCGCAGTAGCCGCGGCTGCCCGCGTCATTGTCCTCAGGATCCATGCCCGCGATGTCGTTGAAGCCGCCGAGCGGGATGGCACGGATGGAATAGGCCGTCTCGCCTTTCTGCACGGAGAACACCTTCGGCCCGAAGCCGATGGCAAACTCGTCGACGCGCATGCCTGTGAGCTTCGCCGTCATGAAATGGCCGAGCTCATGCACGAGCACGAGCAGGCCGAACACGAAAATCGCTGCCGCGATTGTCAGAATCATGAAGTCACTTTCCTTTCAACAGGGCCTGTGCATATTCACGCGCCCAGCGGTCTTCTTCGAAGAGTTCGTCGAGCGTCGGGGAAAGCGTGCATTCACGCTTCATCATCGTCTGCTCGATGATGTCATAAATATCGAGGAAATGGATGCGCCCCGCGAGGAACGCCGCGACTGCGACCTCGTTCGCCGCATTGAACGTGCATGGCATCGTGCCGCCCATCTTGCCCGCCTCATAGGCAAAAGCCAGACCCTTGAACGTGTCCGTGTCGGGCTTTTCAAACGTCAGATCTTTCATCTGCCAGAAATCGAGGCGCGGGAACTCCGACGGCTGGCGCTCAGGATAGGTCAGCGCGTACTGGATGGGGAGCTTCATGTCGGGCGCACCGAGCTGCGCGATGACAGCGCCATCGACAAACTGCACCATCGAATGGACGATGCTCTGCGGGTGCACGACGACCTGGATCTGGTCGTAGCGGGCGCCATAAAGCCACTTTGCCTCGATGACCTCGAGGCCCTTGTTGACGAGCGAAGCCGAATCGACCGTGATCTTCTTGCCCATGTTCCACGTCGGATGCGCGAGCACCTCTGCAACGGTCGCGCCTTCGAGGTCGGCGCGCTGCTTGCCGCGGAACGGCCCGCCAGAGCAGGTCAGCAGCAGCTTTTCAATCTTGTCGAGGCGTTCGCCCTGCAAGCACTGGAAGAATGCGCAGTGCTCGCTGTCAACGGGCAGGATCTTGACGCCCTGCTCTTTCGCGCGGCGCGTCACAAGCTCGCCCGCGACGACGAGCGTCTCCTTGTTCGCGAGCGCGATGTCCTTTTTGGCGTCGAGCGCCTTCATCGTCGGCTCGAGGCCTGCAAAGCCCATCATCGACGTCACGACGATGTCAACATCGGAAACCGCCGCTGCATCAATGAAGGCCTGACGGCCGCCTGCGAGCGTCGTCCCCTCGCATTTCCCCGCGAGGCGTTCTTTGAGCCGTGCATAGGCATCTTCATCGGCCAGCACGGCAAGCTCGGGGCGGAATTCTGCCACCTGCTTGGAAAAGAGCTCGTCGCTGCGATTCGCCGCGAGCACGGAAACACGGAACAGCTCGGGATGGCTGCGCACAACGTCGAGCGTCTGCGTGCCGATGGAGCCGGTCGAACCCAGAATGGCTAAGTTTTTCAAACTGCTCAGCCTCCCTTACTGGTTCGCCAGCACGAGGATGGCGAAATAATAGACAATCGGCGCCGTGAACAGCACGCTGTCGAAGCGATCCCAGACGCCGCCATGTCCCGGAATGATGTTGCCGGAATCCTTGATGCCCGTCTCGCGCTTCGCGACAGACTCGACAAGGTCGCCGAGCGTCGCAAAGATTGAGAGCGCGAGGCCGAGGCCGGCCATCTCTGGCACAGGGAAGCCGAAGAACCAGCCGAGCGCCGCGACGGCCGCCGTCGTGCCGACGAGCGAGCCGCCAAATCCTTCGATGGTCTTGTTCGGACTGATGGAGGGACACAGCTTGTGGCTGCCGATAGCCGAGCCGACAAAATAAGCAAACGTGTCGCTCGCCCAGGTACCGATGAACATAATCCAGATCATGGCACAGCCGAACTCAAACGGCCCGATGGGCGTCATAAGCTGCGGACCGTCCGCCGCACGCAGCAGCACCATGTGCGCGAACGGCAGGCCGAAGTAGAGCACGCCGGCAGCGGAAAGCGATGCCGCCTGGAACGTCACGCGCCCATGCAGCAGCACACTCACGAGCAGCATCAGGAGCACGCCGGCCGTCGTGACGGCCATCGTTTCCTCGGCACTCCCAAGCCACGCGCAGCCCCAGAGCAGCACGAGAACGACGAGGCCGAGCACGAACGTCAGGCGGTGGCCGAGATGCGCGAACGCGCGCACGTACTCGAACCACGCGAGGAGCGACAGCACGAGCGCGAACGCCGCGAACAGCGTCCCGCCCGTCTGGATGACAAAGGCGGCCAGCGCGATGCCGACGACGCCTGTGATGATTCTTGTAAGCAACGTTTTCTCCTTATTTTCCCGATGGATCAAGCCCGCCGAACCGGCGCTTGCGGTGCGCGAAATCGACGAGCGCGTCGACGAACTCCTCCGGCGTGAAATCCGGCCAGTTCGTCTTCGTGAACCAGAACTCCGCGTACGCCGCCTGCCAGAGCAGGAAATTGCTGAGGCGCAGGTCGCCCGACGTGCGGATGACGAGATCGACGGGCGGGTCGTCCGCCGTGTCGAGCGCGGCCTCGAACACCTTCTCATCGATGTCCTCGGGCGCAATCTCGCCTTTTGCTGCGCGCGCCGCGAGCGTCTGCACAGCACGCAGGATTTCGTCCTGCCCGCCGTAGTTCGCCGCGATGTTGAAAATCATGCCGTCGTTTTTCGCCAGTCGGTCGACGGCGGCATGCATCTTCTGCACGAGCATGTCGCTCATGCCATCCTCGCGGCCGAGAAACCGCAGGCGCACATGGTTCGCATCCATCTTCTCGATCTTCTTGTCGAGGTATTCCGAAAAGAGGTTCATGAGGAAATCGACCTCGGGCCGCGGCCGCTTCCAGTTCTCCGTCGAGAACGCATAGACCGTCAGCACCTCGATGCCGAGGTCGACGCACGTCTCCATGATGCGCTCGAGCGTCTTGACGCCCTGCGCATGGCCCGCCGTGCGGAGGAGGCCCTGCCCCTCGGCCCAGCGGCCGTTGCCATCCATGATGATGGCCACATGGCGCGGCCGCCGGTCTTTCGGGACGCGGTCATAGAGCGCGACGAGGTCTTTCTCCTCCTTTGACGCGCCGAGCCCGAGAATCTTCTTCCACATAATGCAACTCTCCTAAATAACAACAAAGAACCCCTCCTGCCTTCAAATCATCGGAAGTCAAGAGGGGCCTTGCGTCAGGGTGCTTCGATTGCGGACACCGGGCAGCCGGCAGCGCATGCACCGCACTCGACGCATTTGTCTGCATCAATCTCATAATGCTCTGCGCCTTCGCTGATCGCCTCGACCGGGCAGGTCGCAGCGCACGAACCGCAGGAGATGCAGTCATCACCAATCTTGTATGCCATAGAGGAACACCTCCTTTCAAAGGCAGAGCTCCGGACATGACGCCTGGAGCCTGGCCGCGAGGGCCAGTCGGAGCGTGTCGTCCGGGGCTTTGCGCTCGCGGACGACATAGAGACAGCGCTCCTCTGTCTTGAAAAAATCACGCGTCGGACGTGTGATTTCCGTCTGGTAGGAAATGCCAGCACCTTTGAGCTCCGCTTCCACTTCGGAAAACGGACGGCCGACATACGAAAGCCTCTGGCTCTTTTCCGCAGCCATCAGACTTCGAGAACCTCTTTCTCCTTGGCTTCGCGGGCCGTGTCGACGAGCTTGATGTACTTGTCGACGAGCTTCTGCATCGATTCCTGGCCGCGCTTCGATTCGTCCTCGGTGATTTCTTTGGACTTCTCGATTTTCTTCATGGCGTCGTTGCCGTCGCGGCGGATGTTTCTGAGGGCGACTTTCGCCTCTTCCGCCTTCTTGTTGACAGCCTTGACGAGCTCCTTGCGGCGCTCCTGCGTCAGCTGCGGGATTGTCAGGCGGATGGCCGTGCCGTCCGAGTTCGGGTTCAGGCCGAGGTCGGACTTCATGATGGCCACTTCGATGTCGTGGAGGATGGATTTCTCCCACGGCTGGATCATGATCATGCGCGGCTCCGGCACCGTGACCTTTGCAATCTGGTTCACAGGCGTCGGTGCGCCGTAGTAATCCACGAGCACCTTGTCAAGAAGCGACGGCGTCGCGCGACCGGCGCGCAGCGAAGCGAATTCATGCTTTGCCGCCTCGAGCGTCTTCTTCATGCGTTCCTCATGCGAGGAAAGAATATCTTTTACCATATGTTCCTCCTGTTATTCGCCTGCATCGACCGTCGTGCCGATGTTCTCGCCGAGCGCGGCGCGCACGATGTTCGTGTGATCGTCGATGTTGAACACGACGAGAGGAATCTTGTTGTCCATGCAGAGCGACGTCGCCGTCGAATCCATGACCTGCAGGCCCTTGTTCAGGATTTCGATGTACTTGAGCGTCTCGAACTTCTTCGCATCGGCGAACTTGTTCGGATCGCGGTCATAGATGCCGTCCGTGCCCTTCTTCGCCATCAGGATGACGTCCGCCTCGATTTCGGCCGCGCGCAACGCCGCCGTCGTGTCCGTCGAGAAATACGGATTGCCCGTGCCAGCGCCGAAGATGACGACGCGGCCCTTCTGCATGTGGCGGATGGCCTTGCGGCGGATGTAAAGCTCGGCAACCTGGCGCATCTCGATGGCCGTCTGCACGCGCGTGTCAACGTCCATCTTCTCGAGCGCATCCTGGAGCGCCAGCGCGTTCATGACCGTCGCCATCATGCCCATGTAATCGGCCGTCGCACGGTCCATGCCCTTCGCGGAGCCCGCGAGGCCGCGCCAGATGTTGCCGCCGCCCACGACGATGGCCACATCGATGCCATGCTCGCGCACCTTCTTCACCTGTGCCGCGATGTCCTCGACGACGGCCGGATTGATGCCGAAGCCCTGGTCGCCCGCGAGCGACTCGCCGCTGAGTTTCAGAACGATGCGTTTATATTTCGCCGTTTTCAAAACACTATTCCTCCATTTGTCGTGACGTGTTTGACGGAAAACCTATCTCTAGTTTGTAGTTCGACAGGCGTTTGAAAAATCCTGTCTGCTCTCAAAAAAAGCTGTTGCCCGCATACAGCAGTCAACAGCTTTTCCTTTCTATCCCACACAGGGATGGATGATTACTGCATCTGAGCCTTGACCTCAGCTGCGAAATCTTCCTGCTTCTTCTCGATGCCTTCGCCGAGCTGGTAACGGACGAACTCCGTGACCTTCTCGCCGCCGAGGATGTCGGAGATCGTCTTCTCGGAATCCTTGACGAAGATCTGCTGGTCGAGGCAGACTTCCTTGTAATACTTCTTGATGCGGCCCTCGACGATGCGGTCGATGATCTTGGCCGGCTTGCCTTCTTCCTCGGCCTGCTTGCGAGCGACTTCTTTCTCATGCTCGACAACGTCTGCCGGGACGCCGGACTCATCGATGGAAATCGGGTTCGCTGCCGCGACCTGCATCGCAACATCCTTGCCGAGCTCGTCGCTGCCGCCCGTGAGGTTCACGAGGACGCCGATCTTGCCGCCCATGTGGATGTAGCTGGCGAGCTTGCCAGCGGACTCGAAGCGCGTGAAGCGGCGCAGCGAAATCTTCTCGCCAATCGTTGCCGTTGCTTCCGTCACGAGTGCCTCGACCGTCTTGCCGTCAATCTCGCTGGCGTTGAGTGCTGCGAGGTCTGCCGGGTTCGTCGCTGCGATGTGCTTTGCAACCTTCTCCACGAGTGCGCGGAACTGCTCGTTGCCAGCTGCGAAGTCCGTCTCGCAGTTGATTTCGACAAGCACGCCGACCTTGCCGTCTTCCGACACGTAAGCGCCGACAGCGCCCTCGGCCGCGATGCGGCTGGCCTTCTTGGCAGCCTTCGAGATGCCCTTCTCACGGAGCCAGTCGATGGCAGCCTGCATGTCGCCGTCCGTTGCCGTCAGCGCCTTCTTGCAGTCCATCATGCCAGCGCCCGTCTTCTCGCGCAGTTCCTTGACCTGGGAAGCCTTGATTGCCATGTGTATTTTTCTCCTCTCGATTACACGTTCTACTTATATAATGTAGGTTTCGTCCAAAAGAAAAGGGCAAGGGATAACTCCCTTACCCCGTTTGAAAGGTCTTATTTGATTATTCAGCAGCCTGTGCCGGAGCTTCTGCAGCCGGAGCAGCCTCGCTGCCATCGGCGCCCTGACGGCCTTCGAGGACAGCGTCTGCCATCTTGCCCGTGAGGAGCTTGACGGCGCGGATCGCGTCATCGTTGCCCGGGATGACATAGTCGATCTCATCCGGATCGCAGTTCGTGTCAACGATTGCCACGATAGGAATGTTGAGCTTGCGAGCTTCGGAAACGGCGATGCGCTCTTTGCGCGGATCGACGATGAAGAGTGCGCCCGGCAGCTTCTTCATGTCCTTGATGCCGCCGAGATACTTCTCGAGCTTTTCCATCTCGTGACGGAGACCCTGGACTTCCTTCTTCGTGAGGACATCGAACGTGCCGTCCTCTTCCATCGCCTCGAGCTCCTTGAGGCGCTTGACGCGCTTCTGGATCGTCTGGAAGTTCGTCATCATGCCACCGAGCCAGCGCTCGTTGACATAGAACTGGCCAGCGCGCTCAGCCTCGTCCTTGATGGACTCCTGCGCCTGCTTCTTCGTGCCGACGAAGAGAACGCTCTTGCCCTCTTCTGCCACGCTGCGAAGGAATGCATAAGCCTCGTCGATCTTCTTGACCGTCTTCTGCAGGTCGATGATATAGATGCCGTTGCGCTCCGTGAAGATGTACTTTGCCATCTTCGGGTTCCAACGACGCGTCTGGTGGCCGAAATGGACACCTGCTTCAAGTAACTGTTTCATGGAAATCACTGCCATGATTGGTGCACCTCCTGTTTGTTCTTCTGCGGCCTTCATCGGCTGCGCCACCGGCGGAGCCTCGCGGCTCTCGTCCGGCACAGGGCAGTCATCCGCCCGCATGATTTTTCTAACACCGTTTGCGATTATACCATAAAGAAAAGGCCGTGGCAACAAAAAAATGCGCGCAGAACATGAAACGACCCTGCACATCGAAATACATCGCATGCAGGGTCGTTACGTCGTGACTAACATATAGTCGGATACCTCGTTATTCTCTTGTCTGCTCCAGCATCTCTCGAGTGATGCGGAAGCGTGTACGTGTTTCGCGAAACGATAGATTGGGAACGCGGCTGGTGCATTCTTCGTTTCTCTGAGCGTGATGCGCTTTTCCCTCTGACTGCCATATAGCTTCGAGAACATCCGGCGGTAGCCCTGAGCCATCATCGGATGCCTTACAACGCCTGCATGGCATCTGTTTCTTCACCGATACATCTACGTCTCAAAGGAGTGCGAAAGAATGATGAAGTGTTTCTGCAGAACAATCCACATCCTTTCCAACTTGGTTTGAAGAGAGCCTGTTTCGGCAGGCACCTGCAAAAGCTTTCGCCCTCCAGGACTCCGGTCTCTCGCGGTTTGCTCTTCTCTCCTGTTGTTTACAGTATAACACGTGCGTCGCATTTATGCAAGGACTTTCTATTGAATACAGTATTTTCTTTCGCACTTTTTTCGCCAAATGTCCGCTCTTTTCGTGACATTGCACGGGCGGATATTGTATAATGAAGCTTGGTAGGAAATATGAGCGAACGGGGGCATTTTTTTATGAAACGACTGGTGATGATCCGCGGTGGCGGAGAGATGGCGACGGGCGTGGCGCTGGCGCTGCATACGGCGGGATTCCGCGTGCTGATGCTCGAGCGCTCCGAGCCGAGCGCGACGCGGCGCGAGGTATCGTTCTCCGATGCGGTCTACGACAAGGAAAAGACGGTCGAGCGCGTGAAATGCACGTGCCTGAAGGACCGCAAGGAAGCAGCAAAGCGGCTGAAGGCCGGTGAAATCGTGATGATCGTCGATCCTTCGGCGCAGTCCGTCGAAGACTTCCACCCGCAGGTCTTCGTTGATGCCGTGCTCGCGCACCGCAACCTCGGCACGACGAAGAAGATGGCCGAGCACACGATCGCGCTCGGGCCGGGCTTCTGCGCCGGACGCGATGTCGATACCGTCATCGACACGACGCGCGGCCACAACATGGGACGCATCGTACATGAAGGCTTCACGCGCCGCGACGAAGAAGAGCTCGCGCCCGACGAGACGATCGAGCACATCGTCTTCGCCTCGGCGGCCGGCCGGTTCGAATCCCTGCGCAGCATCTCGTTCCTCGTGCGCAAAGGCGAAGTCATCGGCCACATCCATGCCGGCGGCGGCACGGTCGATGTCCTCGCACCGTTCGACGGGGTCTTGCGCGGCATCCTGCGCGATGGCACGACGGTCTACGAAGGCGAAAAGGTCGCCGACGTCCATCCCGAAATGACACAGGGCGAATGCTTCACGATTTCCGACAAAGTCCGTTGCATCGGCGGCTCGGTGCTGACGGACATCATGCACTGGGAGTCCGGCCATCACAAGCGCCTGCGCGCCCTGCTGCCGATGTGAGACGCCATGTTCGAGACACTTCTGAACTTTCTCTTTCCGCCCCGCTGCCCAGCCTGCCAGCGCTATGTGGAAGAGCGCGGCGGCTGGTGCGAAGCATGCCTTGCCGAAGCGGCGGCCGTACGAAGATTGCGAATGGCCTTCGAAGAGCGCGACGTCATCTCCGAAGCCTGGGCGCTCGGCATCTATGAAGGAGCACTGCGCGACCTCGTGCGCCATCTGAAGTATCAGAAAAAGATGGACACGCTGCCATACCTTCGAGGATTCCTGCACGCGGTCGAAGAGGATTTCTTCCGCGCGGCAGACATCCCATCCCGCGCCATCGCCGTGCCCGTGCCGCTCTTTGCAGCGAAAGAAAAGAAGCGCGGCTTCAATCAGACGGAGCTGATTTTCAAAAGCTGGCTCGCGGAGCACAAGATTCCGATGGAACGCCTGCTCGTCCGCACGCGTGCGACGAAGCCTCAGTACGGACTGTCAAAAGACGAGCGCCGCGAAAACATGCGCGGCGCTTTTTCTGTCCCTGCAGAAAAACAGCAGGACGTCCGCGGAAGGGATGTCCTGCTGCTCGATGATATCTATACGACGGGCGTGACGTGCGCGGAGTGCGCAGCTTCGCTGAAAGCTGCCAGCGCCCGCCGCGTCATCGTTCTAGCCCTGACAAGCGGCCAGCGATGACGGCTCCCATCGTTCACCGGTTTTTCAAGAGCCCGCTCTTGAAGAGGTCGCTGGCCTCCTGATACCAGCTGACAGCCTCTTCACCGAGATCTGTCGGCACTTCTTCCTTCGTGTAGTCGCTTGTCTCCCAGTCGTCGATGCGGCTGGCCGCGACGGCCTCGTCCGGCGTCAGCACGACGAGGTCGTCGCCTTTGACGAGGCCGAGACTCTGATATGTGCTGATGAACGCACGGTCTTCGCTTTCCGGCGTCTCAAAAATATCGCGGCCGAGCCAGCTCGTGCGATACGAGAGGCCGAGCATGCCGAGGAGCGTCGGGCCGAGGTCCATCTGGCTCACGAGGCGGTCCGTGCTGCCCGGCTGAATGAGGCCCGGCGCATAGACGATGCACGGAATGCGGTACTTGTCGACCGGCAGCGCCGTCTTGCCCGCGACGCCGGCCTGATGGTCGGCGACGATGACGAAGACCGTATTGTCGAACCACGGCTGCTGCTTCGCGCGCTCGAGGAAATCATGGATGGCCCAATCCGTGTAAAGCACGGCGCCTTCGCGCGTCCCCTGCGCACCATCGACGCGGTCCTCGGGGAACGTGAATGGACGGTGGTTTGACGTCGTCATGACCATCTCGAACGCTGGCTCGCCCGCCGCCGCATGCTCATCGAGCGAACGCAGCACCTGCGTGAACAGCGTTTCGTCGGCGACGCCCCAGACCGTTTCCTGGATGACCTCCTCGCTCGGAATCGACGTGCGATCCTTGATCGTGTAGCCGTTGCTCTCGAAGAACGCATTCATGTTGTCAAAATAGCCATAGCCGCCATAGAGGAAGTCGCGCGCATAGCCGTTCTGGCGGAACGCCTCGCCGAGCGAGCTCAGGTCTTCATTGTTTGGACGGCGCAGAATCGACTGGCCCGGCGTCGGCGGCACGGCGAGCGTGATGGCTTCGAGGCCGCGCACCGTGCGCGTGCCTGTCGCATACATATTGTAGAATGCAAAGGACTCCTTTGTCAGCTCGTCAAGATACGGCGTCAGGCTGTCCTCGGCGCCGAACGCCCCGCAGAACGATGCGCTGAGGCTCTCGACCGTGATGATGACGACGTTCGGCTTCCTGCCCGTCAGCGCGTTTTCATTTCGCACATCGCGCAGCGTCGTCTCGCCATCGGCGAACGTGACATTCGGTGCCGCCAGCATCTGGCGCAGGCGGTCGTGCGCGGCCGTGCTGTCCGCCGTCTGGTAGAACGTCCGATAGTCGAGTTCGTTTGCAAAAAAAGCATGGACGAACTCATAAGGGCCGTTGCCCGCGAGCTCGTTGTTGTAGCGGTTCTCCGTCAGATGCGTGCGCCAGTCGGACGACGTGCCGCGCACGACAGCAGCGGGCAGCACGAAGAGGATGCAGAGGAGCGCCAGCGTGCGCCGTCCCGACCACGGGAACGACGTCGGCAGGAAATGTGCCTGTCCCCAGGTGATGACCGCCGCGACTGCAAAAATCGCGGGCAGGATGATGCCGAGCGGGAACGACTGGACGATCTGCTGCAGCATTTCCTGCGTGTAGACGAGATAGTCGACCGCGATGAAGTTGAAGTTCGTATGGAACTCCTGCCAGTAGAGATAGAGCGCGACCGCGCAGAAAATCTGGAAGACATTCAGGAAAAGCGTCAGCGCCGCGAGCCCCCAGCGATGGATGCGCACCGAGAGGAAATGCTGCGGCACGAGCAGATAGAGCGCGGGCAGGAACAGAAAGAAGAAGCCTGCCCCCACATCGTAGACAAGCCCGAGCCCGAAGACTTTCACGAGGTCAATAGGCCCGAGCGACGCCACGCCCGCCGAGCTCAGCAGCATCACGAGGCGCGTCAGCGACTGCACGGCGCACCACGTCACGAGCAGCAGAAGCAGGTAGCCGCCGCTCGGATTTTCTTTGCGCCAGCGCGACAAGCGTTCCATCAAACATTGCATACAGCAAACCTTCCCTTTTTATCATCCCAAAAGTTCAATTCTATGGTATCATCGTAGCAGGGAAATGTAACGTTCAAATAACAGAAGAAAGGAAACTCTTCCATGACAGCAAAGAAAGTCTACGCCGTCGCACGCGGCCGCGCCGTCGGCATCTTCACGAGCTGGAGCGAATGCGAGAAGCAGGTCAAGGGCTTCTCTGGCGCACGCTTCCAGTCCTTTGCCGACGTGCGCGAAGCGCTCGCCTGGCTCAGCGGCACGAAGAGCACGGCCGATGTGCCCGCACAAAAAAAGGCCGCCCCGAAGGCGGCAGGAAACACGCGACGCGCAGCAGGCGCAGCAACACACCGCGCCACGCCGACAAAAAAATCAGCGGCCGCCGCTCCCGCTGTGCCCGCCGATTACACGATTTTCACGGACGGCAGCTGCCTGCGCAATCCCGGCGGCCCCGGCGGCTGGGCCATCGTCGCCAAAGACATGGCGACCGGCCAGGTGACGGAACGCAGCGCGGGCGAACCATCGACGACGAACAACCGCATGGAGCTCACAGCCGCCATCGAGGCACTGCGCTATGCGCCCGAGGGCACGCGCGTCGCGCTCTACACGGACAGCCAATACCTCAAGAACGGCATCACGAAATGGGTCGCGGGCTGGAAGCGCCGCGGCTGGAAGAAAGCCGACGGCCAGCCCGTACTCAATCAGGAGCTCTGGATGGAGCTCGACCGGCTCTATGGTGCGCGTACCGTTGACTTTCACTGGGTCAAGGGGCATGCAGGGAATCCGCTCAACGAGCGATGTGATACGCTCGCAAAAGGAGCGGCGATGCAACAGCGCTGACATCGAACCTTCGCAGATTCAATCGTGCGGATTGTCCGGACGTACCTCCGACACACCCCCTGCCACTTCGTGGCCCTCCCCCCTCGGGGAGGGGGGCTGAAGTTTTGCAGACTGCTGCGACCTGATTTGAGCACGAACCTCTTCCTGTGTCGGAGCATGGTAATCCGCCGCAACTTCCGTCGGCTTCGCTTCGATGTGAAGTTCCTGCGGTGCCTCGGCGGGGACGGGCTGTTCTGCGGCTGGCGGGAATGGGTCGGGGCGCTGGGGTTGGATGGCGGCAGCGGCGACCGAAGCTTTCGGTGCGACAGCATCGGCCGTCGGATAGGCCGCTGAGGATGCGGCAGGTGCAGCAGGTGCCTGCGCCGCCGGAGCTTGTGCAGTGGTGGCGGCAGGAGCCGCTGGCCGCTGGGCTGGTGCGGCCTGAGCCTGCGGCTGCGGTTCGGGCTCGTTCATCGCGGTCGTCAGCGCATTCTGCGCCTTCTTGAATTCGCGCAGTCCCTTGCCGAGCGCGCGGCCGACTTCGGGGAGCTTGCCGGGGCCGAAGACGATGAGGCCGACAACGAGGATCAGGATGAGTTCTGGGATGCCGATGCCAAACATGAGGTGTCTCCTTTCAACAACATGTCAATATCGAAAACGAAAGCCGCCTGCAAGGGGCGGCTTTTTCATACATTTTCTCAAAAATCGCGGTCGCCGATGAAGTCGGCCACCTGCTCGTAGGCGTCGCGGATGTCCGCAGGGAGATTCGCGGGCAGCACGTCTTTCGCATGCGCGAGGAATTCATCGGCCTTCGCCTTCGCAAAGTCGATGCCGTCCGTTGCCTTGACGATGTCAAGCGCACGCTCGACCATTTCATTTGTCATCTGCGCGTTCTGGACGATGGCAAGAAGTTCATCGCGGTCGTCGCTTTTCTGCAGGGCGCGCAGCACGGGCAGCGTGATGATGCCTTGGCGGATGTCGTTGCCGACCGGCTTGCCGATCTGCTCGCTCGTCTCGCAGATGTCGAGGAGGTCGTCCGTAATCTGGAACGCCATGCCGATGTCGTGGCCATACTGCGCGAGCGCATCGGCCTCCTGCGGCTCCATGCCGCCGACGCGGGCGCCGAGCTCGCAGCAGACCTCGAGGAAATCCGCCGTCTTCTTCTGGATGCGGTCATAGTAGTCGGCTTCATCACGCGAGGCCTTGTACATCTGCTTGTCCTGCGTGATTTCACCGACCGCGAGATTGCCGACGAGCCAGGCGAGCCGTCCCGAGACATGGTCGCCATAGCCGCCGTCCGTCACGAGGTGGAACGCGCGCGCAAAGATGTAGTCGCCCGCGAGAATCGCAATCTTGTTGTCCCATTTCGCATTGGCCGTCGGCGCGCCGCGGCGCGTGTCAGCTTTGTCGATGACATCGTCATGCACGAGGCTCGCCGTGTGGATGAGCTCGAGCGCCGTCGCGAGCGGCAGCGTGTGCTCGAGGTCGAACGCCTTGCCCCCGTGCGCCGAGAGCAGGCAGAGCGCCGGACGGATGCGCTTGCCCCCCGAAGTCACGAGGTGCGTGCCGACCTCCGTCACGAGATCGTCTGGCGCCGTCACCGCCTCGAGAAGCTTGTCTTCCAGCTGCTCCAGGTCGCTCTTGATTACATCAAACATCGCGTTCGACAACATGATCACCCATATTTCATCAGGATTCCGACAGAATCCGCAGATTTGCAAAATGCATACCTGTTTATTTTACACCATGAATAGCGTTTTGTCATTGTTTATTTTATATGAAAGCGCCTTCGCTGGCATTGTTTCGCTTTCGGTGCGCCGAGGATGGTCGCAAGCACGATGGCCTCACGGGCTTTCTGCGCCGTCATTCCGATCTGCGGCTGCGGTTGTGGCGGCACGCTCGGCAGCTTCGCTGCGCGTTCATACGCAGCTTCCTCCTCCGCCCGCGTCGCGGCTTCCTGAAGTTTTCGCTGCGCTTCATACGCCGCCGTATGCGTCTCGTCTCGCAGTTCCGTTTCCTGCTGGAGCAGGATTTCATCGCTTGCCCCCGCGTTCTCAGGCGGCATCGGCTCGGGGACGCTTTCTCCTGCATGACGAAGTTCCGGAATCCGGAAGGAAATGCCCCGCCGCTTGGATTCCTTGGGAGCCTCGGAAGGCACCCTCTTCTTTTTCTTGTCGAGCATCGGCGCGACGATGAAGAGGATCAGCGCGAGGATGCCGATGACGTCATCCATGGAGCTCACCTCACTTCGTCACGGGCTGCTGCGGCGCGAGCTTGTCGCCCGTCCCCGACTGGCTGATGGAGTTGCGCATGTCGGTGTCGGACTGGATGTTGTTGAGATTGTAGTAGTCCATGACGCCGAGTTTGCCCTCGCGCAGCGCCTGCGCCATCGCGTGCGGCACTTCGGACTGCGCTTCGACGACTTTCGCCTCCATTTCCTGCGTGTAGGCTTTCATCTCCTGCTCTTTCGCGACGGCCATCGCTCGGCGCTCTTCGGCTTTCGCTTGCGCAATGCGCTTGTCGGCCTCGGCCTGGTCCGTCTGGAGCTCGGCACCGATGTTGCGGCCGACATCGACGTCGGCGATGTCGATGGAAAGAATTTCGAACGCCGTGCCCGCATCGAGGCCTTTGCCAAGCACGGTCTTTGAAATATCGTCCGGATTCGCGAGCACGTCGTTGTGGCTTTCCGACGAGCCGACCGTCGTGACGATGCCCTCGCCGACGCGTGCGATGATCGTCGGTTCGCCTGCGCCGCCGACGAGGCGGTCAATGTTCGCGCGCACGGTCACGCGCGCCTTGATCTTGAGCTCGATGCCGTTCTTCGCAACGGCCGAAACGACCGGCGTCTCGATGACTTTCGGGTTGACGCTCATCTGCACGGCCTCGAGCACGTCGCGGCCTGCGAGGTCGATGGCGGCCGAGCGCTCGAACGGCAGAGGAATCTGCGCGCGATGCGCAGCAATCAGCGCATCAACAACCTTGTCGACGTTGCCGCCGGCGAGGTAGTGCGCTTCGAGCTGGTTGACCTGCACATCGAGACCGGCCTTGTTTGCCTTGATGAGCGGCAAAATGATTTTCGACGGCGGCACGCGGCGCATGCGCATGCCGACAAGCGTGATGATGCTGACGCGCACATCGGCCGCGAGCGCCGAAATCCAGAGCCCGAGCGGCACGAAATGCAGGAACAGCATGACGGCCGCGATGATGATGACGAGGAGGAAACCAGAACCAATCAAAGATGCCATTTAAGATACTCCTTTCACGACTTGCGCACAACGACGCGCGCCCCTTCCACGGTGACGACGCGGACGTTCGTGCCTTTCGGCAAAAATGCGCCCTCCGAGACGACGTCGACGGGATGCCCGTCAATCTCCGCCGTGCCCGAGGGCCGGAGTTCCGTCGTGACGACGCCCGTGCGGCCGACGAGTTCCGTGCGCGGCTGCGCACTCACAAAGCCGCGCCGCGACGTTGACTGGTCGTGCAGCACGAATTTGTTCCAGAGCTTGCTTGACGGCAGCTTTTTCACAATCAATGCGAAGATGATGGCGGCGATGAAGACGGAACCGAGCATCGCGAGAATCGCATCGACATCGCCGCCGAGCGCGAGCACGACGCTGTAGAGCATCGCAGCCACGCCGACGCCTGCAAGCAGGCCGACCGTCGGCAGCAGCATCTCGACGATGATGCAGAGGATGCCGCCGAAGAACACGGCAATCATGTAGAGGCTGACCGCGCCCTGCACGTACTGGCTCCCCCAGAAAACGCCGGCCGCGACGATGCCCAAGAGCACGCCCGCCCCCATGCCGCCCGTCTTGATCTCAACAAGCAGGCCGAGCAGCATGATCGCGACGAGCAGCATCTTGATGACCGGCAGCGTAACGATGGCCATGAGGAACACCTCCTTTTCAAAAGCATATCCTTTCCATATTTCTACAATTCTACAGCAACCATCTGAAATCCTGCCAAAAAGAAAGAGCCTCCCGCGGAGGGAAGCCCTTTCGAAAACTCAATATGCGCCCTTGGCAAAGAACACTGCCTTGAACGTCTTGAACAGATAGACGAGATCGATCCAGAGCGACCAGTTGCGGACATACCACGTGTCCATCTCGACGCGTTCCTCATATGTCGTATCGCTACGGCCGCTCGTCTGCCACATGCCCGTGATACCCGGCAGCACCATCGCATACTCGCGGAAGTTGTCGCCATAGCGCGGAATCTCTTCGCGCACAATCGGGCGCGGGCCGACAAGGCTCATCTCGCCTTTGAGCACGTTGACAATCTGCGGCAGTTCGTCGAGACTCGTCCGCCGCAAAAACGCGCCGAATTTCGTCACGCGCGGATTATGCATAAGCTTGAAATTCTCCTGCCATTCGCGCCGTGCTTCGGAATTTTTCGCAAGATAATCGCAAGTCTTTTTTCAGCATCCGGCACCATCGTCTGGAACTTGTAGCATGGAAATGGCTTGCCATCCTTGCCGATGCGCATGTGCGTGAAAATGACATGGCCGCGGTTGTTGATGGCCACAGCGAGCGCAAGCCCGATGAAGAACGGCAGGAGCAACAGGCCGCCGCAGACCGTGCAGACGAGATCGAACGCCCGCTTGATGATGCGGTTCCGCCGGATTGCGAGGTTGTTATGCATCGACAGCATGAGGATTTCCTCGCTGAAGAGCACATGCGGCTCGACGCCAGACACCGGCGTGCCGATGAGGTCGGGCACGAACGAGAGGTTCCGCACATGCGGCTGGATGCGCGTGATAAGTTCCGTGAGCTTTTCGCGCGTGAGGCCCGGCGCCGTGATGATGACATCCTTGATACCGCGCTCCTGCACGATGCGGTCTGCCTCGTCAAAGCGTCCGCAAAGGCCGTAGCGCTGCGCGATGTGCGGAGACACCGGCGCATCGTCGATGATGCCGACGACGTCATAGCGATAGCCGAGGTCCTCCTGAAAGAAGCGCAACACGCGCTCTGCCGTCTTGCCCGCGCCAACAAGCAGCACAGGCGCATAGAGCAAATGGCTCTTCTTGAGGAATTTCAGCAGCAGGTACTTCGCAACATAGATGTTGAAGAGCACGAAGATGCAGAACAGGCCGAAAAACAGGCGCGATGTCAGCGGCCCCGTCTTCGTGAAATAGATGATGACGAGGCACGTAATCGCCGCCGCGCAGACGGAGTAAAAAACCGCTTTCACTGTCTCGAGAATCGGCAGCATCGAGCGATAGGCCCGCGCCTGCCCGAGGAACGCGACAAAGACGAGCGGCACCCAGAGATAGATGAACTGCGGCGCGAGTCGGTACGGAACCGGCAGATGGCGCAGAATGTCATGCGCCCAGAGCGCCTCCCATTCCGTCAGGAGGATCACGCAGTAGTCGAGGGCGATGAAGAGCGCAGGAAAGATGTAGCGCTCGCGGAGCGCCATCCAGTTCTTGACACGCTTGACCAAAGAAGTGCTCCTTCCAAGAAAAATGCTGTCTCAGCCAACGAGCATCGAGCGCACGAGCTGGTTCACCATCTTGCCATCGGCACGGCCTTTGACTTTCGGCATCAGCGCGCCCATGACCTTGCCCATGTCCTTCTGCGTCTTCGCACCCGTCTTTTCAACGGCCTCTTTGACGAGAGCCTTGACCTCGTCCTCGGAAAGCTGTGCCGGCAGGTACTTCATGAGCACGTCGATCTCGGCCTGCGTCTTGTCGACGAGATCCTGGCGGCCGCCTTTCTGGAACTCCTCGATGGAGTCCTTGCGCATCTTGACTTCCTTGCTCAGCACGCCGATGACGGCCTGGTCGTCAAGCTCCGTGTGGCCGCCATCAATCTCGGCCTGGCGGATGGCGCCGCGCGCGCCGCGGATGACGGCGAGGCGGTCTTTCTCATGCGCCTTCATGGCTTCCTTCATATCTGCCGTGAGCTGTTCCTTGATAGACATATTGGGTTCCTCCTGAAAATTTTTCACGATGAAAAAGGCGCCTGCAAGTCCATGGGACTCGCAGGCGCCTCTCTTGCATCTACGTGAGCTTATCAGCCTCTGTACTTGCGTTTACGAGCTGCCTCGGATTTCTTCTTGCGGCGAACGCTCGGTTTCTCGTAATGTTCACGTTTGCGTACCTCAGCGAGCGTACCAGCTTTCTGGGACATGCGCTTGAAGCGGCGGAGAGCACTATCGATCGATTCGTTTTTTCCAACTTTGATTTCGTTTGCCATTTGGTTTCCCCCCCTCCACTTGACTTCGGGCGTGAGCTACTATCGTAACTACACCGTAATAGTATAACCGATACGGTGCCTTCTGTCAATGATTTTTGAGGAGAGCAAAAATCTCAGGCACCGAGGATAGGGTGAGACCGTCCAGATTGCCACAGATTTTTCGTCCGGACGAGGAGTCAAACCGCAAGGCGTAGCAGAGCTACGTCGAGGATTTGACGACAAAGTACGGGTGAAAAAGATGGGCAAGATGGATGGTCGAACCCTATTCTCGGTGACTTAGCCCGGAGGCCACTGCATGGAACGTCCACCGAGGAGATGGAAGTGGAGGTGTTTCACGGACTGGCCGCCCTCCTCGCCCGTGTTCGCCACGACGCGGAAGCCACGTTCTGCGACGCCGAGCTCCTTTGCGAGCTTCGGGATGACGTCGACGAGGATATGCGAGACGAGGCCCTTGTCCTCCTCTGCCAGTGCGAGCACGCTCTCGACATGCTTCTTCGGAATCACGAGCACATGCACCGGCGCCTGCGGCTCGAGATCCTTGAACGCCACGACCTGCTCATCCTCATAGACAAGGCTCGACGGAATCTCCTTCGCCGCAATCTTGCAGAAAATGCAATCTGCCATTGTGTCACCCCCTTTCGGTTGCTATCTGTATTATATTCGCGATTCGTGAGAATTTCCCTGCTTTGGGAGAAAAATGTTTTGGATGCTGAACGTTTCTTCTATGTCAGGCTCCCTCTCAGAGGGAGCTGTCAGCCGAATGGCTGACTGAGGGAGTCTCACAAGATGGGCATATGAAATGCATGATTGCTGTTTGCGCGGGATACACAGTCGCTTCTTTCGATGCCCGCATAACAAACAATCGTATACCTCATACGTCGAGCTTGTGAGACTCCCACCACCGCTTCGCGGTCCCCCTCCCTCTGTGAGGGAGGCAAAAGTTCGCCTCACATCTTCTCAGCCGCCGTCCCCCACACACCGTCTTTATACAGTTTTTCAATCTCGACTTCATAGATTTCTCCGCACGTGACCGCGCTTCCCGTATACACGCGGATATAGTTGTCCGTCAGTCCGTCGGTCACGCCGTCCTTCTTTGTCTCGAACAGCACGCGCATCTTCTTTCCGAGGAACATGCGATGGAATTCCTCGGCCTTGCGGTCGGCGAGCGCCTGCATGCGGTGGACGCGCTCCTTCTTGACGGGCTCTGGCACCTGGTCTTTGCGCTTGGCCGCGGGCGTGCCCGTACGGCGCGAGTACGGGAAGACGTGCATGCGCGAGAAGTTCATTTTTTCCACAAAGCGCAGGCCGTCCGCAAACATCTCCTCCGTCTCGCCCGGGAATCCGACGATGATGTCCGTCGAAACGGCGATGCCCGGCACTTCGCGCTCGACGCCCTCGATGAGCTGCGCGAACTCCGCCGTCGTGTAATGGCGGTTCATGTCATGGAGCACGGGGTCGGAGCCCGCCTGCAGCGGCAGATGCAGATGCGCGCAGAAGCGCTCGTCGCTGCGGATGAGCTCGAAAAGCTCTGGCGAGAGTTCGAGCGACTCGAGCGAGCCGAGCCGCAGGCGGCGCAGCCCTGGCACCGAGAGCACCTCGCGGCAGGCATCCGCGAGCGTAATTTTCCGCTCCGTGCCATCGCCGCAGGCAATCGGCGCGAGGTCGCGGCCATAGGCGCCGAGATGGATGCCCGTCAGCACGATTTCACGGAAGCCCGCACGCACGAGCTTTTCCGCCTCTTCGCGGATATGGATGGGCTGGCGCGACTTCACGGGGCCGCGCGCATACGGAATGATGCAGTACGAGCAGAAATTCTCACAGCCGTCCTCGATTTTGAGGAACGCGCGCGTGCGCTCCGGCATATCGTAGAGCGGGATGTCCTCGAACGTATGCGCCTGCATGATGTCCGAAACGCCGACAATCTGGCGCTGCTCCCGCATGGCCTGCTCGACGTATTCGACGATGCGGCTGCGCTCCTTCGTGCCGAGCACGACCGAAACGCCCTCGATGGCTTCAATGTCCTGCGGCGCGGTCTGCGCGTAGCAGCCGCAGACCGCGATGACGGCCTCGGGATTCTCACGATGCGCGCGGCGGATGATCTGGCGGCTCTTGCGGTCGCCGAGACTCGTGACCGAGCACGTATTGATGACATAAACGTCGGCCGGCTCGTCAAAACGGCCGATTTCATAGCCCGCCTTCTTGAACAGGCCCTCCATCGTCTCCGTCTCAAACTGGTTGACCTTGCAGCCGAGCGTCATGAATGCAGTTTTCAAGCTTTACAAATCTCCCTTTTCATACTGGACGATGCTCATCGCGGCGATGGCCGCCGTCTCGGCACGCAGGATGCGCGGGCCGAGCGTCACGGACTGGCCGCCTGCCTCGGTGATGGCCGCCGCTTCGGGAAGCGAAAAGCCTCCCTCGGGGCCGATGAGCACCGTGATGCGGTGCACGTCCTCCGGCAGAGCGCGAAGCACCGCCTTGATGGGCTGCTGGTCTTCATTTTCATAGCAAAAAAGCAGCGCACTTTCTGCCGGCTGCTTCAGCCAGTCCGCCAGCGGCCGCACGGACAGCACCTCTGGCACGCGCGTCCGGCCGCACTGCTTTGCCGCCTCTTCGGCAATCTTCTGCCAGCGCTTCTGCTTTGCCGCCGCTTTCTTCGCGTCATAGCGCACGACGCAGTTGCGGCTCGCGAGCGGCTGGACGGCGATTGCCCCGAGCTCGACGGCTTTCTGGATGATGAGCTCGAGCTTGTCGCCTTTCGGCAGGCACTGCGCGAGCACGAGGTCGATGGGCGGCTCCGTGTCAGCTTCGAGGCGCTCGACGAGGTGCATCGTGACGCTGTCGGCTGTAAAGCCCGTAAGTTCCATGCGGCCGACCGCGCCCGTGTCATCGACGAGAACGACCTCGTCGCCCGCTTTCGCCCGCATCGCATACATCAGATGCTGCGCGTCGTCGCCCGTAATCGTGACCTCGTCTTCGAGCAAGCCCTTCAGAAACAGCCGCCTCATTCGCTTGCCCTCTTCAGCACCATCGCGGCCCAGCCTGCATCGGTGTACATGTCCTCGATGACGAAACCGTGCGCGACAGCCGCCTCCGTGACATCGGCCGCGCGCTCGTCGATGATGCCCGAAGCGAGCAGCCGCCCGCCTTTTGCCAGATGTGCATCCAGTTCGTCAAAGAGCCGGATGATGATGTCGGCGATGATGTTCGCAACGACGAGGTCGGCCTGCCCGTCGAACGCCGCCAGCAGGTCGGAAACGCCCGTCGTCACGACGTCCTGCACACCGTTTTCCGCGACATTCTTCGCCGCGACCTCGGCCGACGCGCGCGCGTAGTCCTTCGCGACGACCGTCTTCGCGCCGAGCTTTGCCGCCGCGATGGCCAGCACGCCCGAGCCCGTGCCGACGTCGAACACCGTCTCGCCGCCGCGCACCATCTGCTCGAGTGCGCGCAGGCACATCGCCGTCGTCGGATGCGTGCCCGTGCCAAATGCCGACTCCGGGTCGAGCTTCAGCACAACATCGCCTGCAAGCGGCGTGTATTCTTCCCACGACGGCTGGATCACGATGTGCTGACCGACGCGCTGCGTGTGGAAATATGCCTTCCAATTATTTTCCCAGTCGGAATCCTGCACGAGGCGCTTGGCAATCGGGCAGGCCGCGGCATCAAAGCCGTCCATCTCCGCCAGCCGCTCGATGCCCGCACGGAAATCCGCGATGCGCCCGTCGAGCTCGTCGTCGACCGGCAGATACGCCTTCACCACCACGCGCCCCGCGGGTGCCTCGCTCTCCGAATCCTCAATGACAACGCCCGTCGCCCCGACATCATAAAAACAAGACGCGACAAGATCCGTCTCCGCCTCCGCCGCCTGAATGCTGACTTCCGCCCACTTCAATGCACATGGCCCCTTTCTTCAAATGCGTTTGCTTCCTATCATAGCAAAAGAACGGAAGCACCGCAACTCTTCTTGCTCCAGTAACGAAATCGCCGAAACATTCAACTGTCTCGGCGGATTTTCATTGACGCAAAAACGCGTCTGGTCGTATACTGTTGTCATCGGGGAATTTTGCCCCAAAGCGAACACATCCGTCTTGGTCTGCCTGTCAATGCGCAAATACCCACTTCTCACTCTATCGCGCCATCCATTTGGCAATATGTTTTGGAAGCGAGGTGATGCGTATGCAGGCATCCAAGGTTCAAGAAAGAAACCGGACAGCAAAAAAGGCCACTCTCCGTCCAAAGATAATGACCTTTTGAGCTAAACACCCATTTGCGTTATTGTCGGCGGACCTGCGGATTGCGGTTCGCTCTTTTCTTTTATTATACTTGTGAAAAACCTTTTCATCAAGAAATGCGCCCGCACATTCTCCATCGAATCTGCTGGCGCATTTTCTTGCTTACTTGAAAAGCTTCTTCAAGTTGTCGAGAAAGCTTTTCTTTTCAGGGTTGACTTTGTCGCCGCTGAGTTCGCCGAACTCGCGCAGGAGGTCTTTCTGCTTCGAGCTGAGGTTCTGCGGCGTGAGGACTTTGACGACGACGTGTTCGTCGCCGCGGCCCGAGCCGCGCAGGAATGGGATGCCGCGGTTCCTGAGGCGCATGATCTTGCCGCTCTGCGTGCCAGCCGGCACTTTCATATCGACGGGGCCGTCGAGCGTCGGGACCTGCACCGTGCCGCCGAGCGCGGCCTCGACGAACGAGACCGGCACTTCGACGATGACGTCGTTGCCCTGGCGCTTGAAGAACTTGTGCTGCTTGATGAAGATGTAGACGTAGAGGTCGCCGTAGCCGCCGCCATTCGTGCCAGCTTCGCCGTGACCCGAGACGCGCAGGCGCGTGCCGTTGTCGACGCCCTTCGGAATCGTGACCTTGACGGTATGATTCGCGCGCTTCTTGCCCGTGCCGTGACAGTCGTGGCAGGGGTTTTTGACGATCTTGCCCGTGCCGTGGCAGCGGTTGCATGTCGTCTCGTTCATCATCTGGCCGAACGGCGTGCTATGCACCGTGCGGCGCGTGCCGGTGCCGTGGCAGTCTGGGCACGTCTCGGGACTCGAGCCTGCCGCCGCGCCGCTGCCATGGCACGTCGGGCACTCTTCCATGCGCGGAATCGAGAGCTCGACCTCTTTGCCGAATGCCGCTTCCTCGAACGTGAGCTCGAGGTCATAGCGGATGTCGGCACCGCGCTCGGCGACTGGGCCGCGCGAGCGAGAACTGCGCCCCGCGCCACCGCCGAAGAACATGTCGAAGATGTCGCCGAAGCCCTCGGCACCGCCGCCGCCAAAGCCGCCGAATCCTCCAAAGCCGCCCTGGCCGCCAAAACCGCTGAAGCCGCCGGCTCCGCCAGCACCACCGGCGTTTGCTGCGTCAAAGCCGAAGCGGTCATACTGCGCGCGCTTCTTTGGATCTTTGAGGATGTCATAGGCGATATTGACTTCCTTCATCTTCTCTTCTGCGGCCTTCGGATTGTCGCGGTTGAGGTCCGGATGATACTTGCGCGCCAATTTCCGATAGGCCTTCTTGATGTCAGCATCGGAAGCATCCCTGCTGATCCCGAGGACCTCATATAAATCGCGTTGTTCGCTCACTTTTACCACCTTTGCCTGTATAGCGCAAGTGGTTCGTGCCATGAACATGGCGCGAACCACTCACATCCTTCAACCGAATGATTTATTTCTTGTCATTGACATCCGTGTACTCGGCATCGACGACGTCATCGTCGTCCTTCTTTGCCGAGGACGCGCCGCCCTGGGCACCCGGCTGCGGGCCAGCCTGTGCGCCTGCGCCGGCACCCGGAGCGCCCTGTGCGCCAGCTGCCTGATAAGCTGCTGCGCTGAGCTCGTAGAGCGGCTTCTGGAGCTCTTCGGTCGCCTTCTTGATGGCTTCCGTGTCGCCGCCCTTCAGCGTCTCCTTGAGGTGGTCGATGGCTTTCTGGACTGCATCGACTTTCGCCTTGTCGGCCTTGTCGCCGAGATCTTTGATCGTCTTTTCTGCCTGATATGCAAGGGCTTCGCCGTTGTTCTTCGTGTCGATCTCGTCCTTGCGCTTCTTGTCCTCAGCCTCATGCGCCTTGGCTTCTTTGACCATGCGATCGATGTCCTCTTTGCTCATGCCGCTGTCGGACTGAATCGTGATCTTCTGCTCTTTGCCCGTGCCGAGGTCTTTTGCCGAGACGTGCACGATGCCGTTGGCATCGATGTCGAACTTGACTTCGATGCGAGGCACTCCGCGCGGTGCCGGCGGGATGTCGGAGAGCTCGAAGCGGCCGAGCGTCTTGTTATCGGCTGCCATCTCGCGCTCGCCCTGCAGGACGTGGATGTCGACGGACGGCTGGTTGTCGGCTGCCGTCGAGAAGACCTGGCTCTTCGACGTCGGGATCGTCGTGTTGCGCTCGATGATCTTCGTGCAGACACCGCCGAGCGTCTCAATGCCGAGGGACAGCGGCGTGACATCGAGCAGGAGCACGTCTTTGACCTCGCCGACGAGGACGCCGCCCTGGATGGCAGCACCGACGGAGACACACTCGTCCGGGTTGACACCCTTCGACGGCTCTTTGTCGAGAATCGTGCGGATGGCATCCTGCACGGCCGGGATACGGGACGAGCCGCCGACGAGGATGATCTTGTTGATATCGTTACCCGTGAGGTCAGCATCGGCCATGGCCTTGCGCGTCGGCTCCATCGTGCGCTGCACGAGGTCGTTCGTCATTTCATTGAACTGCTGGCGCGTCAGCGTGAGGTCGAGATGTTTCGGGCCGGAAGCATCGGCCGTGATGAACGGCAGGTTGATGTTCGTCTGCGTCATGCTGGAGAGCTCGATCTTTGCCTTCTCGGCTGCTTCCTTCAGGCGCTGTGCGGCCATCTTGTCCTGCGAAAGGTCGATGCCGTTCTCTTTCTTGAACGACTCGACCATCCAGTCCATGATCTTCTGGTCGAAGTCATCGCCGCCGAGGTGCGTGTCACCATTCGTTGCGAGGACTTCGAACGTGCCGTCGGAGAGGTCGAGGATCGAGACATCGAACGTGCCGCCGCCGAGGTCGAAGACGAGGACCGTCTCGTCCTGGTCTTTGTCAAGACCATAGGCAAGAGCTGCTGCCGTCGGCTCGTTGATGATGCGCATGACGTCGAGGCCCGCAATCTTGCCGGCGTCTTTCGTTGCCTGGCGCTGGGCATCGTTGAAATATGCCGGAACCGTGATGACGGCCTGCGAGACCGTCTCGCCGAGGTATGCTTCCGCGTCTGCCTTCAGTTTCTGGAGGATCATCGCGGAGATTTCCTGCGGCGTATAGGATTTGCCATCAATCGTGACTTTGTAGTTCGGGTCGCCCATGTGGCGCTTGATGGAACGGACCGTGCGATCCGGATTCGAGACCGCCTGGCGCTTTGCCAGCTGGCCGACGAGGCGCTGGCCGTCTTTCGTGAAACCGACGACGGACGGCGTGATGCGGCTGCCTTCCGGATTCGTGATGACCGTCGGCTCGCCGCCTTCCATGACGGAAACGACGGAGTTCGTGGTACCGAGGTCAATACCAATGACTTTCGACATGATTTCTTCCTCCTAGTATCTTCAAAGGTTGTTGTCTATGTAAAAAATGGGATTGCCTTAGGAATTGCTGACGACCTGCACCATGCTCGGGCGGATGACCTTGCCCTTCACGATGTAGCCTTTCTGGAGCTCCTGCGCAATCGTGTCATCGTCAAGATCAGGATTCTCGACGCGCATGACGGCCTGGTGGAAATTCGGGTCGAACTTCTGGCCCTCTGTTTCGATGGGCTCGAGGCCGGCATTCTTCAGCGTCTCGCCGAGCTGCGTGTAAATCATCTCGACGCCCTTCTGGAATGCTTTGCCGTCCTGCTGCTCCGTGGCCATAGCGCGGTCGAAGTTATCGACAATCGGGAGCAGGCTCTTCAAAAGCTCCTGCGTCACGACATTGCCGATTTCTTCGCGCTCCTTGCTCGTGCGGCGGCGGAAATTCTCGAAGTCGGCCTGCAGGCGCTTCAGACGGTTGTCCTTCTCTTGGAGGGCGGCCGCGAGCGTCTCGACCTTTTTCTGGAGGTCTTCGGCGCTCTCGGCAGCTTCTGCCGCGCCGTCTGCGCTTTCCGCTCCTTCTGCTCCTTCCGGAGCGTCAGCAGTTTCGGCAACGGCATCGGCGTCAGCCGTACCAGCAGCTTCTGCCGCCTGGGCCTCGTCGATTTCCTTCTGCATTTCCTTCAATTTCTGTTCATCCTTCTTGCTCATTTCATCTTTCATAAACGATGGCAAGGAAATTCACCTCTTTCCGCCTCGCTACCAGTCGAAGCGCTTGATGATGTTCGTCAGATTCGTGTTCATGTACTCGAGCAGGCTCATCGCCTTCGCGTACTCCATGCGCGTGGGCCCCAAGACCGCGATGGTGCCGAGGAGTTCGCCGTTCAGGTGATACGTCGCCGTGATGAGGCTGCTGTCCTTGAAATGGCTGTCGGTATTTTCCTGCCCGATCGTCACTTCGAGGCCGTCGCCGCGGTGCGCGTGCAGGAGGTCTTTCATGAGTTCCTCCTCCTCAAGCACGAGAAGCGCCGCCTTGACCTTTTCCACATCGTGGAACTCCGGCTGTGCGAGCATCTGCGTCGTGCCGCCGAGGTAAAGGCGCTCTTCCTTGCTCGCGTCGAGTGCGCGGTGGATGATTTCGAGCGCCGCCTCGTAGAGCGGCTCGTCGGCAATCTCGTCCTTGATCTCCGCAAGCGAATGATGCTGCACTTCGGCGAGCGTGCAGCCCACGAGGTTCTTGTTGATGACCTGCGCCATGCGCTGGAAATCTTCGAACGTCGCACCGTCCGGCATGTGGAGAATCTTGTTCTCGATGAAGCCCGCGTCCGTCATGAGGACAGTAATCACGCGGCGGTCATCGAGCGGCAGGAACTGCAGACAGTGGAACTTCGCCTGCGTCAGCTGCGGCGCGAGAACCAGCGAAACATTGTGCGTCACCTGCGAGATGATGCGCGCCGTCTCTTGAAAGACTTCCTCAATGCGCCGTACGCGCCGCCGATACCAGTCGTTGATGCGCTGCTTTTCGTCATCGCTGACCGGCTCAGGCGGAATCAGGCCGTCGACGTAGAAGCGATAGCCCTTCGACGAGGGGATGCGGCCCGACGATGTGTGAATCTGCTCGAGATAGCCGAGCATCTCGAGGTCGGCCATCTCGTTGCGGATGGTCGCGGGACTCACGCCGAGGTCGTACTTCCGCGCGAGCGTCCGCGACCCGACCGGCTCCGCCGAGGCGACGTAGTCCTGGATGATGGCCTTCAGCACGCGCTGCTTGCGATCATCGAGCTTGTCCTCCATCCGCATCCCCTCCCTTCGGCATCGCGAAGTGGATTTTCTCTGTTAGCACTCAGCAGGTCTGAGTGCTAACCTTGAATCTAATAAGAATATACACCGTATAAAACAAAAAGTCAACTGCAAAATGTCAAAACGTCAAAATTATTTTTCTGGGCAAAGAAACAGCCCCCTCTGAGAGGGGGCCAAGGGAAGTTAGGCCATGATGTCGACGTTCGCTCCGAGATTCGGATCGAGACTGCCTTCCATCTCTTCAAGCAGGTTCTCGACGCTGCCGGACGAGGCGTCCATCGCCATCTTCAGTACGGACGTGCCCATGTCCTGCAGGGCCTGCTGCTGGTGCATGCCGACCGAGAGGGCCGCGATGCTCATCGTGTCCATGATGCTTCTGCCTCCTTGCTAAAACGAGAAAAAACTTCTCATGTATTACATCGAACGAAATGCAAAAAACTTAAGCGATTTCGCAAAAAAATTTCAGCGGATGAAATAGAGATACCCTGTCGTGATGCCCGAAAGAATCCAGGCGACGCGATTCACGAACGGCCGTTCCAGGAGTGCTGGCACATTCGCGTGCTCGCCGATAGCCGTGAGCACGCGGCAGAAGATGAACTGCAGGAAGAGCGCCAGAAGGACGGCAATCATGAGCTTGAACAGCACGACAGCCGTACCGAGAACGAGCGCGATGATGACCGCGAGCACGACGCAGATGACTGCGATGACGGCAATTGTCATCGCGGCTACGCCAGCAAAGGCCAGCACGGCAATCACGCAAACGAGAAAGATGCCAGCGAGAATTCCCGACATTTCAATGCGCCTCCAACCAAATTCGTTTTAACAAGTTCAATCATCTTTCAGTTCCATTTTACTCGCTCATCCCCATTTCTGCAAGCACGCTTCCGGATGACGTGCAATCCAGCCCGTCACAGCCTCGAGCGATACGCGTTCCGCCGCGTAGCGGACGCCATCCGCATCCTCGTGCATTGGAAGAGGCTCTGCCGTGACATCGAGCGGCTGCCAGCGCCGGTCGCCCGACGGCCCGATGGCGTTTTCGTCAAGCCAGTGATACGGCGTCACGACATGGTCGATGTGCTCCGTCAGCGGCTGGAAATACGCGTAGTACTCGAAGCCCCCTGGCGCGATGAGTTCGTAAATCGTCGGCGCGATGTTCATGTGGCTGCCGATCGTATTGCCCGCAAGAATGCTCTGGTCGATGTCTGGATGGAGCATCATGAACGACGTACAGAACTGTTCGCGCAGCGTCAGTTCCTTTCGCGCGAGCGTGTCGCCCGGATGGAGCGGGATGTGCGCATGGTCGCCCGTTACGACGAACAGGCTGTCGGGATACGCTTTGCGCATGCGCTCGATGAACGTCGTGATCGCACGGTCAGAATACCAGAACGTGCCGAGCATCTTCTGGAGCTTCTCGCTCTTTTTCACGGCCTCCGAGACATCCGGCATGACGGCCTCCGTGTCAAAGCCCGTCGTCTCGAGCGGAATCTGGTACGGGCCGTGGTTCGATGTCGTGTAGACGAAATGGAACGTCGGTGTGTCGTCGATGTTCTCGATGAGCTCTGCCGCATGCTCGAGGAAGATGTGATCGTAGACGCCGACCCAGGTGCGCGGAGCATCCAGCGGACAGAACTCCGTCGCGCCCATGACTTTGTCGAAGCCAACCGCGGGACCGTACTTGTCGAAATTGCCATACGTCGGGTTGCCGCCATACCAGTAAATCGACTGGTAGCCGAGCTTTGCGAGCTGGCGCGGCAGCGTCACATCGAGCCCGCCGCGCCAGAAATCCTCGCGCTCGTTGAGCTCGAGGCGCGCGTCGAAAATCCCCGTCATGAGGCTCACGATGGCCGGGCGCGAAACCATGCCGGCTGGCAGGAAATTCGAGAGCGAGGCCGTATGCGCCTCGGCCCGCAGCCGCTTCGCGCCATCCATGATATGGTAGTCGCTATAAACCTCATCAAGCGGCATCTGCGAATAGCTTTCGCCGACAATCAAAAAGATATGGCGCGGCTTCCGGATGCGCGCCCCCTTTGCATGGCGCACGAAAGCGTCGGCGGGCGACGGCATGGCCTGCCATTTTCCCTGCGCGGCCTCCGGCACGATGCGGTCAATGGCCGCCGCATCTTCTTCATCCGTATGCGAGAGCAGGCCCGCGAGTGGATGCTGCCAGACCATCTCGAGCGCCACGAGGTCATCGACCGTCGCACGCGCCATGAAGACATCTTTTTTCACGATGGCTGGGATCTCATCCCACTCCGGCTTGTCGCGATGCACGAGTGTCCCGCCGAAACGCAGCCAATAAAAGAGCAACACAGCGAGGACGAATACGACGGCATTAACCGTCCACTGCACCGGCCCCGTCATGACTTCCGGGTATGAAACCTGCGGGATGGCTAGGAGCGCAGAAATCAGCACGGCCACAACTGCCAGCACCGGAACATAACTCAAAAGCACGAACGCGCCGTGATCCTCATGGAAGAAAATATCGACGAAATTATGCTTCTCCGCCTTGCGCCCGAGCCAGAGCGTCTCATTAAAATTATCGTGGAAGTGGTGGTAAAAAATCATGCGTCCCACAAATGCCGTGTACAACACCAGCGCATAAAGCATCCCGCCCAAGAGACGCACGGTATCGCTGATGGCATAATACGTCGGCAAAAACGCCCCAGGCAAGCTTACGAGCACCATCGACACGAGAAACACGTACGCATGCCAGTCCAACCCCCACCAGAAGCCATAGCGGAAGCATTCCTTCCATTTTCTCCAGTTTTCCGAAGAAAACTGCTCCTTCCCATATGCCTTGATAAACACGAGACGGAACACCGCCGATACGATCGACGCAAACAGCATCAACTTCAGATCCTGCTGAAGTCCTGCAAAAAACAATGAAAACACGACTCTCCCTCACTAACTTTTCACATATTCTCTTGTGATCGTTCGCTCATCACGGACGCGTCATCCTTCATCTGCCCTGCCGCAAGGCAGAGCCCCATGAGCATCCAGTACGTCCGTGCGATATGTGCGAGCTGGAGATTCGTGTCCGTCAGTCCCTCGATCTGCACGCCGATGAACGTCAAGATTCCAGCGAGCGCAAACGCGTATGCCAGTCCCCCATTCACCCTGCGCAGGGCGCGCACGAGTTGTACAAGCACGAACCCGTGCAGCAGTAAGAATCCCGCGATTCCCACAAGGCCGCGCTCCGAAAGCACTTTCAAAAAATTGTTATGCGGATGGCCGTGCCCGCTACGCGGATTGTTCGGATCCGTCGGGCGCTCTTTTGCCTCTGACGAGATATAATCGCGATTGTACACCAGTCCAAATTCATCCTGCCCGATTCCAACGATAGGATGATCGGCAAAAATCTGCAAAGCTGCCGTCCACATCAGCACGCGCTCCGTATTGCTCTGGAATTCTGGGTTGAACGTCTGTTCGGCACGCGCATAATACTCTGGATACGCATGAAATGCTACAAAGCAAATCAGCAACAGAACAGCAATCCCCCCAAGGCAAGCTTTTCGATAACGTCGCTCCACAATGACGATGACAATCACTGCGCAAAAGAAAGCAATCCATGCCCCACGCGTCTGTGTCAGAAACAATACAACAAGCGAGAGTGCGCTACACCCCCAGCAAAACACTTTCCACGGCAGATGGGAAAAAAGGCGTGCTGGCACAAGGAAAAGCAAGGGTATCGTCATCAGCATGAAACTTCCGAGGAAGGTTGGTGACTTGCTGAACCCCACGGGGCGGTTTCCCCATCCGAAATTTAAATGGAAATAAACCTGCAGGCAGGCAATGATGTCATTGAGGAATGCCGAAACAGCGAACGCACCAACAACCGCTGCCGCCAGCCGCCACGAGCGCACATAAAATAGCGCGAGAAAAAACGGCAGCATGCCAAAGAGCGTGGAAACTGCTTCATGAAAGCTTCGCCCACGTTCAAGCGAGAACGCTGCAGAAACAAACAACGTTATGGCAAAGATCACGAGGACTTTTCCCATCCGCGCATCCCAACGTCCCGCCAGAAGCGCTTCGTGATGACGCGCGATGTCAAAAAGCAGGATGAGCGCGCCGATGCCCATGCACGTCGACATCAGCGCCGTTGACAGATGCGAAGCCAGCCCCATTAAAATCAGGAGATACGGCATGACACGGCTACGAATGCCTGCTCCTTCGGGATACCAATTCATTTTCATCGTGCGGCTCCTTCATCCGTCAGGTGATATTTCCGGTTCATCTCCGGATCCGGCTGGATTTCGATTTCCAGCGGATATGTCAGGACACCATGGCGCATCAGTGTATTGTTGAGGACATCCTTCAAGAATCGGTCATGCGGCCAATTTGTCTGCGCGTTGCCAACCGGCACATGGAGCGTCACGCGTTTCTCGCCCGCCTGTTCGGCCAACATGAGCTGTGCGAGGATGTCATGGCTGATCGCATCGCACGTCTTTTCCGGGACATGCCCCATCGTCGAAGGATAGAAGCTGCGATTCGGATTCATCGCAGCGATCAGGATGACAAATGTCAGAATCGGCAGCACGCGGACCAACGACGAATGCCGCCGGACAAAATGGTTTATTGCAAGGCATGTCAGAAGCAGCAGATAGAACAGGCCGCAACCTGCCACATCGCTGCGTTCGAAATAACTCGGCGACGCCTTCGTGCAGACAAGAAACAGATAGGCGAAGACCACGACCATGTTGAGCGCGCTGAGTCCCAGGAATGCCAGTGTCCTCCATTCGTCCTCGTCATGGCAGTTCCTGTGAATCTCAACTGCCGCAAGGATAGCGATAACGACGCCAAACGCTGCCACACCCGTATTCAGCTGATGCCAGAATGCCGCCGCACTCTGCAGCGTCTCCATCCACGGCAATTGGAAGAGCGGCCGCCCAATGGCACGCGCACGTCCGCCCTGCGTTTCAATCACCAGACTGAACAACCAAAAAGCAAGAACAATGAGCTCCGTCCGATGCGCCGTTGCCCAGGCTCGCACGCCGCCCGCTGATTTCCGCAGGTCGAAAAATGAGTACCATCCGAGGAACACAATAAAAATGCTACTATGAAAGACGCCAGAAAAGATGGCGAAATAAATCCAAAACAACAGGAATCCCGCCTGCACTGACGAGCATCTGTGAAAGATTTCCGTCAGCCGCCCCTCGCGCATCAGAAGCAGCACGAGCGAGGCATTCAGGAGCATTGGCATCAGATAATTATAGATGCAAGTGACATTTGCCGACCAGAACAGATAAGGATTTCCCGTCCGCTGCGTTTTCAGAATCAGAAAATGGAACAGCAGGAAGATCACCGTCATCGAAAACGCACGGAACCGTCCGCCGCCCATGCCAAGCATCACGCGGTAAAACAGCCAGAGATACGCCGTCGCCATCAGGCTCAAAAGCAGTGCAACGGCTGCCGTCTGTGCATGCAGATAATCTCCAAGAATCGGCGTCAATACATAAGCCGCGAAATATCCCATGAGCGGCTGGAAGCACTCTGCAAAGACGCGGCTCGGATTCCACTCGTTCCAGCTCGGCAACGCCTGCCGCGTATACGCAATATAGCGCCAATCATCCCCGTCATAAATGACAAGCGGATGCACCTGCGTGAAGAATACGAAGAGGAAACTAAACGCCAACAAAAAGAACGCACGCTCGCTGTAACTTTTCACAAATCCATACGTTGTCACGCTATCCCTTCCTTCCCTCATCCCATCTTATCGGTGCCGATGCTCCAAGTATTCCTGCCACCAATGGATGAACATCTTGTCCGGATACCATTTCATATACTGCAAATCGATGACTTCATAAACGCCGTCAGTATTATAAGTATGCAAATGCTCCATGGCATGATTGTCCTGCAAAAATGCGACATCACCCACGGACATCGTGCAGATTTCTTGCTCTTCGAAAGCGCGTTCCGTGAAGCAGGCTGTCTCATAGACGTGCAAAAAATCTCCATAAGCGCGCTTGCAATCTTGGATAACGTGCTGCCATCGACCATCGTTCTGGTAGAACGTACCACCAGGACGGCCGTTCGAAAATTTACCTTCGGGATGCAACTCTTCCACAGAACCGTCCGCCATGCGCAAATAATAGATGCGGTTTCGCTTTACCGAGGTATCGTGGCTCACGACGAGGAAACCGTCTGGTTGCGGGAAAAGCGCATGATCAACGAGTGTGACGTCTTCCATGAGCACGTGATCGAGCTTCCATGCGACGGGAAATTGTTTTGCACGATAGAGCCGCAGCTGGTGACTCATTTTCGTCTCGGGCAACATATACCACACGCCCTGCCATTGGAAGACATTCGGAAATGACAAATGGAACGGCTCGTCGAGCACGACGTGGAAGTCTCCGATTTTTCCCTGCTCCACAGGCGCTACGGCAATCTGCCCATAGCGTTGATACGCGTGCATAAGCTCAACAAAGACATACGTCCGCGCCTCATCATGGCAGACGAACGGATCCGCATACCAGCGATGCATGGAAGGATATTTCACATGGTACGGCTGATTCGACCCCGCCTCACGGATGGCAACAGCATACGCCGGCAGGAGTGCAAGTTTTTTAATGATTCGTTGGATGTCCACTCGTCCTTACCCTATCCTTTTCTCCGGCAATCGGATCCATGAGCCAAGTCGATAATCCCATTCTACAGGAGTTATCTTTCCGCAACCGCCCGTAGGATAAAAGGTTATTTCGCCTACATAAATCTTGCCGTTCACGCAATAGAAGTCCGTCCGAACAAACGGCATCCCTGCTGATAATTTACGAGCATACTCCAGCATTTCTTCGAGGCTTGCAGGTTTTTCTATCACATTTTCCTTGTCGTATGGATAGACGATCTCCATCTCGAGAAAATTCCACTTTGTATCATAAACATTCGTCTGATGTGAGGCAAACTGATTGAAATCCACTTTTATGATTTTCGGTTCCCCGCCAAAACAGAATACCTTGTAATCTTTCAAGCCCGCATGCGATTCATCTACAAGATACGGCTCTGCAATAACGCGCGGTTTCACTGCTTTATACGGCCACTCAAAATCATCATAGTAGTAATTTCCTTGAAGATTGACGCGAAAATTTTTCCGTACCTCCTCCAAATCAAAATGAGATTTGTCCTTGCAAATGACGATGCTGCCGCTATCATGCGTACACTTCAGCACAAACTTATCGGGAGGTTCCTTCAAATCGATCTCGTCAACACTTTCATATATCTTTAACGTCGGAATCACATGACCAGTTCCGATTTTAGAAGAAATATATTCCTTTGCTTCCGCCTTGTCCACCATTTTGATATACGCGGGATCGTGATAATAGAGCTTCAACCACTGAATCTTTTCATTGAATGTCTGCGGATCCGCCAAATTGAGCGAGTATCCCATGGTCTTGGAAAACGACCGCTTTATCAGCCATTCTGGAGGCAAAATATGGCGTAGCCAATACGCGAAAAATGCTCGCTTCCACCATTTACGGCCTGCATATAACATTACAAATTCTCCTTGTACCAGTCGATTGCCAGCGCAATGCCTTTTTCAAAGCTGTATTCCGGCTCATAGCCGAGCAACTTCTGCGCTTTCGAAATGTCCGCATTGCTATGGCGGATGTCGCCGGCGCGTGGCGAGCCGAAGACGGGAACGATATCCTTGTCGAGAGCCTCACAGAGCGTATAATAAAGGTCGATGAGATAGACGCGGCCGCCGTACGCGATGTTAAACGCCTCGCCCGCCGCTTCGTGCGGCGCTTTACACGCGAGGAGATTCGCCTGAATGACGTTGTCAATGTAGGTGAAATCACGCGACTGTTTGCCATCGCCGTTGATGGTCGGCGCTTCATCTTTCAGCAAGAGTTTCAGAAAGCGCGGGATGACCGCAGCGTAAGCGCCATCAGGATCCTGCCGCCGCCCAAAAACATTAAAATAGCGCATACCATACGTATCGAGGCCATAGTGCATCGTGTACTGCTTCGCATATTCCTCAGCGACAAATTTCGTCACTGCGTACGGCGAGAGCCGGTTGCCTTCGCGGCCTTCGTGCTTCGGGAGGTTCGGCTCATCTCCGTAGACGGACGAACTCGACGCATAGACGAATTTTTTCACCCCCGCTTTGCACGCTGCTTCGAGCATGTTCACCGTGCCCATGATGTTGTTCGCCGCATAAAAGACCGGCATTCGGATGCTGCGCGGCACACTGCCCCACGCCGCCTGATGCAAGACATAGTCCACGCCGTCGCAGGCTTCGTCGCACATCGCAGGATCCTTGATATCGCCCATGAGGAACGTATAGTTCGGATGGCCGAGGAACGCATCTACGTTTTCCTGCTTGCCCGTCGAAAGATCGTCAAGGCAACGCACGCGATAGCCCATCGCAAGCAGCGCCTCGCAAAGATTCGATCCAACGAAGCCCGCACCGCCTGTCACGAGGAACGTCGAGCCCTCAGGAAATGTGATTTCATGATAGTCCATCTCAAAGCCTCCAATACGCATATCCATCATTTAGTGCCGTTGCACGGTCAAATACGCCTTTGACATCGATGAGCACGGGATGTCCCTCCCCATAGCAGGCACCGAGTTTGTCCAAGCCGAGTGTGCGGAATGCATCATGCGCAACGGCGACGATGATGGCATCCATATCCCGAATCGCCGCAGGCGGGACGAGCTCCACACCATAGAGGCGTCTGGCTTCTGCAACATCGGCAACTGGGTCGGAGATGACTGGTTCGATTTCGTACTCACGGAGTTCCTGTACGATGTCATAAACTTTCGTATTGCGCGTGTCCTGACAATTTTCCTTGAATGTGAAGCCGAAAATTGCCACCTTGGCGCGCTTGACATTCTTTTCCGCACGGATGAGCTGTTTCACTGTATTCTCAGCGATGTATTTTCCCATGCCATCATTGATGCGGCGGCCGGAAAGGATGACTTCGCTGTGATAGCCCATCTGCTCTGCCCGGTACGTGAGATAGTATGGGTCGACACCGATGCAATGGCCACCAACGAGCCCAGGATAAAAGTGCAGAAAATTCCATTTTGTCCCTGCCGCACGCAGCACGGCCTGGGTATCAATTCCCATCTTGTGAAAGATGATGGAAAGCTCGTTCATAAACGCGATATTGATGTCGCGCTGGCTGTTCTCAATGACTTTCGCAGCCTCCGCAATCTGAATGCTCTCGGCGCGATGGATGCCCGCTTTCACGACGAGGCCGTAGACCTGCGCGATGTCTTCGAGCGCTTCCGCATCCATGCCAGAGACGATCTTCACGATGCTTTCGAGTCGATGTTTCTTGTCGCCCGGATTGATGCGCTCGGGTGAATATCCGATCTTGAAATCTTTTCCCGCCCGAAGCCCTGACAACTTTTCGAGAATGGGCAGACAAACTTCCTCCGTCACGCCAGGATAAACCGTCGATTCGTAGACGACGATGCTGCCCGGCATCAAATTGCGTCCAACTGTCTCGCTCGCACCGATGACAGGCGTGAGATCCGGCGTGTGATCATTATGGACAGGTGTCGGCACGGCAACGATGTGAAATTTCGCCTCCCGCAGCCGTCGTTCGTCCGACGTGAATGCCACATGCGATGCTTGAATCGCCGCATCTCCAATTTCCTGCGTCGGATCTTTCCCCGTTTGGCAAGTCCTGATTTTTTCTGCATTGATGTCAAATCCGATGACATCCACATGCTCTGAGAACGCCACCGCAATCGGCAGACCGACATAACCGAGTCCAACAAGCGACAGTTTTGTTTTCTTTTGCAAAAGAGATTCATAAACCATGAACAACCGTTCCTCCTCTGTCATCAGCCGCGCCTTGCGGGGCGGGCGAGCACTTCTTCCAATTCCTTTGCAATCGCATGAATGTCGCAATGTGCACGCACGAACACCGCCGCTCGCGCACCAAACGTCTTCCTCTTTTCCTCGTCGACCAAGAGGTTCATGATACGCTCCGCAAAAAGATCCGGCCGTTCGGCATCCACACGATACCCAGACACATCGTCTTTGATGAGATCTTCGCAGCCGCCGATATCCGAAACAACAGACGGCAAGCCGGTTGCCATCGCCTCCATAAGCGTGTTCGGCAATCCCTCATGGCGCGAAGGAAAAATATAGATATCCGCCATCTGGTAATACGGTTGCGTATGCGCAACCTCGCCGATGACGTGGATGCGATGATCCATCCTTTCAGACATGGAACGCAGCTCGTCGAGCAACGCGTTATCGCCGCCACCGACGATGACGAGATGCGCCGCAGGGAATGTTTTCGAGAGAATTTCCCATGCGCGCTCCAAAGTGTCAATGCCTTTTGCCAGAACGACGCGCGCGCAGAACAGGAGCACCGGTGCATCCGGCGGCAAGCCGTGCTCACTGCGGAGTTTCTGTTTTTCTTCTGCAGCCGCCGACGGATACGCTGCCGTATCGATGCCCTGCGGCTGCACGATGATTTTCTCTTCTGGAATGTCGCCAAGCCGCAAGAATGCGCGGCGAATCTCCTGCGACATGGCGAGATACCAATCACAAGATGCAAAAACACGGTCGCGCCAGCTGTTTTTCCCATCGAATTTCTCCGCAATCCCCGTGAGAGCGAGGGTGACGGGTTTATGAAAGAATCGCGCCATAAGGATACCCCAAACGGCAAACTTCGGCGTGCCGAGGACGTATACCGTATCGATATCGCGGTGTGTCGTCAGGAACCGCAGGATGATCTCCATCCAGCGGAAGCCAGAGTGCAGGCGCACAAGATCGATCCCGTCGATATTCTCCCGTATTTTCGTAAAACGATACCGTTTCTTCGCAAAAATTGTCACCTCATGCCCAAGCGCCATGAGCGCTTTCGCATGACGCTCCGCATGAAATTCCGCTCCACTCTTCGTTGGGATGCCGTTTTTGGAAAACGCTTTTCCGATGGCGTAATCCTTCACAAACAATGCAATCTTCATTTGCATACCCCCTCACTCTTTGCCAGGCTTCAATAGGAAACGCGAACCCGCTTTCGGCTTCCATCGCCCCGTTCTTTCCACGCGATCTGGAAGATTGCTTTCACAGATACGGCTTGACCTCCGCCCACACATCTTCGACCGTAATAGCTTGGAGGCATTTCTTGTCCTTGCATACAGTTTCCTTGCCGTAGCACGGCGAGCAGGGAAACCGTTTCGTGATGACATGACAATTCTGCTGTGGTGCCCACTGATCCGGGTTTGTTGGACCATAAATAGCGATAGATGGCGTATTGGTCGTCGCACAGACGTGAAGCATCGCCGTGCATCCACTAATCTGGAGATCGGCTAACGCGATCAGTTCTGCGGCTTCCCGCAGATTACATTTTCCCGCCATGTTAACTGCCATGGGAAATTCTTTTTCAATCCGCTCGACTTCATTCACTCCGCCCAAAGCAACAACCGTCCACTTTTCTTGATGAAATCGCCGCATGATTTCTCGATATTTTTCTGCCGCCCAATCTTTCAAGGGAGAGAGAGAATACGGAACGATGACGACAATTTTCTGATCTGCCTCCTTGATAGCGGCAACCATTGCCCGCATGCGCCCCCTTTCCTCTTGCGTTGGACGCAACGGCTCCAGCCGGATGTCATCCGAATAGGCATCGATAGCAGCAGCATATCCCATATAATACCAAGCTTCATAGTGGTGATCTTCGAGACATTCCGGTTTCTGATTGATGAATCCCTCCCCCCATCCGATCCTGTGCGGGATGCCTGCCAAGAACGCATAGACTGCGTTCCGATGGTGTATGTCCATAATGAGCGCCACGTCAGATTGCCAGATTATCTTCAATATGCGGACTTGCTGCCAAATCGGTTCTTCTTTTTGATACGCTACCAATTCATCGATATAAGGATTCCCATAAAGCATCTCATACCCGGCATACGATGTCACGACGATGAGTTTACTGTCAGGGTAGCGTAGTTTTACCGCGCGATACGTCGGCGTAGCCAGCAGCATATCGCCGATGCTGGCGCGATGCATGATGCAGATTTTTTTCGGATGCTTTAGTTGCACGTTTCATCGCCATCCCCTTCTCTATTTTTCTTGGTCATCATGCAATGCCACATACTTCACCATTTTCCCGCAAAACACAATACCATACTTCTTCACGTCCCCCACGCCTCGCGCGCAGAATTCAGTGTCGTAACCACGATCTACATCAATCGTCCGGAAGTCCAAATGTCACAGCAAGCTCTGCAAAGCCTTTCGGCGGCTTATCTACGACAGAAAGCAAGTTCCAAGCCCATACCCCGATCATCTTCCCGCTCGGAAAACAGTCGGGGTAATCTCCAGTATTATCCAGTGCCGTCAGTAATGGCAGCGGATGAAGGATGCGACTCCCGTTATTTTGATGTGCGACGAATATATGCATCGCAATTCACGAATTCTTCCGACTCGAGATTCACGAGAAACTTGCCATCAAGCGACAAAGCATTTTCCACAGACAGAAGTTCCGGCTCCGAATCCCCCCAAACTTCTACGTGAGACGGCACGCGAACACCTTTATCGATGACGTGAGCACTCGTGTTGAGAAGCATCCCGCCCTTTGGTAAGTCTTGCGCATAGTCGCCGACCCATGCTACACGATGCGGCTTCATGCTAAGCAGATGAAAGATGTCTCGGGGAGCGCACGAACTTATCCAGGAGTGTTCAAGAAGCTTTCCTCCATCAAATCTCTCCCTTCCGCTTTCATCAACATATTTTGATGCATCATATACATGGTCCCCCATGCCATCCTTTTCACCGACCACAATACGATAATACTGTCCCATAATAACCCCCCTAATCGTTAATTCTGATATCCCATTCTGACAACTGTAAAGCAAACCGCTTTGCCTGCACATAACTTGCTTTCAATGCTTCCCAATCTTCAAGTGCGATTGTATCTGCTACTCGTTGATAATTTTGCGTAATCTTACGCACACGCCCATCTTTTTGCCGCAAAAGTTGTTTGCCTTTGTTCGCTTTTTTATTTCCGGCCATCAGCAGCCAACGGTATACTTCCTTCTCTGTGCTCTCCTCGCCAAGTTCCTGCCGATACTCCGGATATGCAAAATATCCCACCCATGCTTCCATATTGATGAACGGCAAGCAAAGAACAATACCATATTTGATGAGGTCTACCGATTCCAACCAGTGGCCGACAAGAATTCGCTGCAGCTTTGTTCCTGCGACTTCCACAGGATCCTTTATCTCAGCACAAGGAAGATCACACTTATCCGTCTCAATATTTGCTTGTCGATATGTCGAATATGCAACATCGCCATCCAGATGGATAACAAGAAGATCCAATGCTTGACCACAAGCTCTTAACATTTCCAAACGTGTAGGCAGCTCACGACATATCGCATAAACGCTTCTCCAACCGAATCCTTCCACCTTTCGTCCCGTAGACAATTCGCCTTCTGTTGGAGATAACTGCTGGAAAACAAACTTGTCCCTTGGGAAATTGCAGATCAATATGCTTTCAATGAGATAAATGTCCGTTTTTCCTTCCGCAATAAGACCCACACGATATTTAGACATCTGGCACGCCTCCAAGATATCCGTCTACCCAAAGCTGGCTCAACGGAATATGATGTGCCTTGGATAACCGAAGAAGTTCCGGTGTCGTCTGAAAGCGTCGAACAACTGTCAGGCCATCAGAATCCCGATCCACGATAAACAAGCGTATCATATCATCTGAAACATCTAAGCTATCCAGCACAACAGGATTATGCGCAGTGCAAAACAGTTGTTTCTGCGGAACGTATTCATGAAGCCACTGTTGAAGAAGATGAACCATTTTTTTCGCCAAACGCGGGTTCAATGCCTGATCCACATTGTCAATTGCAAACAATTTAGGTCCTTGAGGGGACATGCAGAGGACAAGTAGGAAAAGCGCATACAGTATGCCTTCACTCGCATCGGCCCCCGTTAAGCGATTATATCGTTGATTCATGAAGCGATCTGTAAATGTAATCATCCGTTTTGTACGCGGCAGAGAAGCAGATAAGATTTGTGCGCTTTGTGTCGTAGTTGCTACAGAACCTACCCATGAAAACAATGCTTCCACTTCTTCTAATGCAGATGCAACTTGTTCGTCTTTTTCCAGCATGGATAAAATCTGTTGCAGTCCATCCGAAAGGCCTCCACCAGATAATCCTACGGGAACTCGTGCCTGCAAATCCGGCACAAGGCCACGCAAGGCCGGCGTATTCGGATTGTAAAGCGCATAATCGCGCAAATCGGATAAGAAATAAGTTGCCCTCGATTCCTGTGGCAACTGCGAAAGAGCCAATGGCATTCCGCCCATTTCCGGATTAGGGTTATTTTTCACGCCTCGAACATAAACTGTTCGCTCACCATCTTCCATGCGCTCTGTTTTAAAATGCCATTTAGGACGGGGCTTATCAAGAGGATTCAACAAAGAGACACTGTACCTGCAGCCGCTACCTTGCGCTTCAAAATAAATATTTGAAGACATTGCATGATGCTTGTTTGATGTTTTGTAAAGTCTCGGCACCCCCGGCCGAATACCGCGGCGCAAAAGAGATTCGTCATCAACAACGCCAAATACGGCAGCAGAAATAACGCCAATCGCTTCCAGAAGATTCGTCTTTCCTGCGCCATTCGCTCCGACAAAAATATTCAACCTACCAAAATCAAAAGACGCTTCCCGAAAGGATTTGAAATTTGATATCTTCAACGATTCTAGCATTTATAGTTCCCCCCTCCGCAACATATTCTCAGCCGCCTCCGCTACCATCTCCGGCGTCACATGCCAGAGGCAGTCCGGCTGGGGATTGCTCGGACATTCATCCGCACGGCATTTGCAAGGACAGCAAGGCTCCTCTGAGGTGAACACGACAGCATTTTCATTGATGGGATGCCAGCGCTTCGGGCTCGTGCAGCCGTACATCGTGACCATCGGGACACCCGTCGTCGCGGCGATGTGCGTTGCGCCCGTATCGACCGTCACGAGGAGGTCAGATTTCCCGAGCAGCGCCGCAAGACTCACGAGGCTCGTATCGCCGCAGAAATTCATGACGGGATGATGCATCGCCGCGATGACTTCGTCCGCATACGGACGGTCGCCTGGTGCGCCGACGATGAAAAATGCTGCATCGTATTTCGCAGCGAGACGGTCGACGACCTCGACAAAATATTCCTTTGGCCATGTCTTGAGTGGGAACGTGCCCTTGACGCAGAGAGCGATGCGCTTTTGCGCGTCTGGCAGCTGCGCGAGCAATGCGTCGGCCTCATCATCGGCTTCCGGGGTGATGCGCGCGAAAACGGGCTTTTCATGTCCGTCCAGCCCCGCAAGCCCGCGCACGATGGCCTGATATGTCTCGGCCTGCAAGTTCGTCTCAAGGTCATGCGTAATATGGATTGTATCCGTGTAGAGCCATGTCACGCGGCTCGGCTTGTCGTCAAAAACGCGGTCAGGCCCGACGCGCACGGGGATGCCCGCGAGCCACGCGAGCAATGCCGGGCGGAGCTTGCGGTCGAACGAGATGCTGAGGTCGAAATGACGCCGACAGATCTCCTGCACCATCTTGAGCATCTTGCCGAAAGAATTTTCCTTGGCCTTGTAGTCGAAAAGAATGACATTGTCGATAACGGGATTGTTCTCGACGGCCTGCCGCACGACGGGTCGCACGAGCATCGTGATGCGCGCACCCGGATATGCCTTTCGGAGTAACGCAATCGCGCTTGTCGTCAGCACGACATCGCCGAGATTCACGAGCGCATTGACGAGGATGTTCTGATACGTCTGTTTCATCGGCCTTCTCCCGTGCTTTCTTCTGGCTGGCGCAAGATTTTTGCCATGCTCGCCGCAATCTGCGCATCGACATCATCGAGGAAAGCGAAGCGCCTGCGGTAGACGGCGCGCTTGCGCGTCGGGACTTCCTCCATCGTCTTGCGCGGCTCGACAAGCGGCAGCTCGTCAAAGCGCGGGTCGTCCGTCTTGTGGCCACCCGCCTCTTCCCAGAACGCGCCGAAGTCCGTCTTGAGCTTGCGATCACGGCGCACATGGTTCTGTGCGTAGTAGCCCGCATTCGTGACGGCATAGATGTGCTTCATGCCGAGGCTCCGCGCAACGGCCTGCGTCATGTAGAGGATAAGGTTCTTCGTGCGATAGCGGTGCGATCGCTTCGTGATGTCCTTGACGATATCTTTTGCACCCTCCATGTTCGGCCCTTGCATCGCGCCGATGACGAGGCAGTCTTCTCCTGCCCTGCGGTCGAGCCAGCACATGATCTGATACAATTCTTCATCGCCGAGCATCATCATGACGGATAGCAACCCTTCTTTGCGCTGACCTGGCTCAAAGTTCAGCATAGCATACCAATCAACATCTTCCGCCCCAGCATCCCAGATCTTGTAGCGCGCATCAAACGATCCAAACCGCACAACATTTTCCGGCGTCATATTCGCCTGGAGAAGCTCGAAATGATGCTGAATAAGCGCCTTCCGCTCACCGAATGTCGAACCGGCATAAAAAAACGCACGCGTGACCTGCTCCATGGGAAACGGCTGGTGCGCGAGAATCTCGCGCCGCACCGCATCTTCCTGAAACCACAGATATAGCGATTCCATCTGTGACGCATGAAAGAGCGAGCGGCCAAGAAAGACAACAAGACGGTGCACTTCCCGCCAATTTTCAGTTTTATAAATGCGCTTTCCGAGGCGCCAGAGATCAACAATCATGCTTCATCCCCCACATGCCGGTTCGTCTTGTCGAGATAATAGAGCTTCACGTACTTTGCCATCGTGTAGAAATAATGGAAGCAGGCGAGCACGAAGCCGATGCGGCCGTCGCGCCAGCCGCCGCGCAGGACGTACATGCGAAAAGACGCCCAAAATGGATGCAGGATGAAATCCGCGAAGTGCGCGTGCTTGCCGCTTTTCTGCATCTTTTCCGCCGCAAGCGTCGTGTAGAAGTTCAGCTTGCTGAAGTAATGATCCCACCCACGATAGGGATAATGAATCATATAGGCATCTTCGGGAAAACGGACTTCCTCATAGTCATGATGAAACGCCGGATGCACGAAGCCTGTCACATACGTGCCCTTCGCAGGCAGGAGCCGCACGACGTAGTCGGGGAACCATCCGCCGTGGCGCAACGGCTGCTCCCAGAAATAGTTGAGCCGCGCGTTCTGGTACGCATAGCGGCGGTCATCCTTTGCGACGATTTCGCGCACGAGTCCCGCCAGCCGCTTCGTCGCACGCTCATCAGCATCGATGAAGAAAATCCACGGGCACCGCGCCTGCTGGATGGCGAACGTTTGCTGGCCGCCCCAGTTGCCATCGAGCGCATGCTGGACGACGCGCGCACCGAGGCGCTCGGCGATTTCGGCCGTCTTGTCCGTGCTGAAATCGTCGATGACGACGACCTCGTCGGCAAAGCTGACGCTCTTGATGCAGTCCTCGATATTCTGTTCTTCATTCTTCGCCAGGATCAGCGCCGATACCGATGACATGGGATGCTCCCTTCAACTTTGACTTTTTCAATGTTCTTTCAAAATGGCGGCGATGCGCTCCGCAAACGCCGAGGGCGCATACATCGCGGCGGCTTTTGAAAGTTCCGATTCGTATGTCGCCCGCTGCTCGTCGTAGTGGTTGGTGAACGCTTCGAGCGTGCTTTTGAGCGCCGCAAGGTTGCCGCTCGGGAAGGTTTCGCCGATATGATACGCCGCAAAGACCTCGGGATTCATATCATCACTCGTGACGACGGGCCGCTCGAAACCGATGGCCGTGAACAGCATGCCGCCCCAATGATAGCGATAGCGCGGCGCACTGTAAGGCAGCAGCAGCGCATCGACGCCGAGGATGGCCCGCTGCCACTCCGCACCGATCAGCCCCTTGTGCAGGAAGCGGATGCCCTTGCGCCCGCTGTGCTTCCGGATGATGCGCTCGAAATCGTCCGCATCCTCGGGATGCATCGTCGCGCCCTGCACGAAGAGCTCGACAGGACGCGTATACGTGCCCGAGAAATAGACATCGAGAAAATCTTCGAGATGCTTTTCGCGGCGATACTGGCCGAAAAAGCCGATGCGGAGCGGCGCATCGGGCTCGCGCGACGCAAGTGCCGCCCGTTCTCTCTCCGGCACATCGCGCGGCACGAACGTCGGCGGATAGATGCAGCGGATGTTCTTGCGCCGTTCGTCAAAAATCGTATCACCGAACGTCAACACGGTCGGACGGATGTTCGGTGAGCCCGCCAGCGCATCCGCCGCCCGCAGGAACTTCGGTGCCTCGCCGGGATTGATGCCGTGCAGGATGAAGACGATTGGCACGGGCGAATGACGCAGCGGGCTCTTTTTGAGCGCCCGCAGATAACGGTACGTCGAAGTCGGCACGATGATGGCATCGAAATCGCCCTGCTTTGCATGGCGGAAGAGCGCACGATACCACGCCTGCCGATGCAGCTCGCGCCGCACCGTCGCGATGAGCCGCGAGACGCCGCGCACGTTCGTATACGTGACGGCCGCCTTCGGCAGCCGCACGACGGGTTTCCCATAGTCCATCGCAAAGACGAAATTCTCCGGCACGTAGAACACGACCTCGTGCCCGAGCGCCGTGAGCTCTTCCGCGAGGATGCGGTCGAAATCGACCTCATGCCCGCCCGGCGTCATGATGTTCTCAAAAATCGCGATGCGCATGGCTGTCCGCCCTTCTTCATTTCATATGTTGTTATTCTACCCCATTCTCCGCCGCGCGGCAACAAATTTCCAGAGTTCCAAAGTCAGGACAGCAGGAATGCCTCGAAGACCCAGTTGCCGTATTTCATGCCCTGCGCGGTCAGATGGACATGCGTCTCGGTCTCTTCAAGCAGGCCTTTCTTTTTCATGCGCTTGATGGCGTCGGCGTAGACGGTGAAAAGCGGCGTGCCGAAGCGGCGCTCGAACGCTGCCTTGTCGATGCCGATGGCCGTGCGCAAAGCGAGGAACGCGAATTCCTCCATCTGGATCGCGCGCGTTGCAGGCTCTTCCTGCGTGCGCGGAAGTGCGCCGTGCTCAATGACATCGATATAGGCCGCGATGTCCTTCGTATTTTCATAGCGGATGCCGCCGAGATAGCTGTGCGCCGCTGCGCCGAGGCCGAGGTAGGGCTTGTCCTGCCAATAGCCGAGGTTGTGACGGCTCTCGTAGCCGGGCTTTGCGAAGTTCGAAATCTCGTAACGCTCGTAGCCATGCGCGGGGAGCGCCGTCGTCATGAGGTCGTACATGGCCTCCGTTGTCGCGTCATCAGGGAGATCGAGCTTGCCCATTTCGTGCTGTTTCCAGAACGCTGTGCCCTCTTCAAGCTGGAGGCCGTAGATGCTGATATGGTCGGGGGCGAGCGCCAGAGCTTCGTCGATGTCGGACTGGAGCATCTCTAGCGTCTCGCCCGGCAGGCCGTAGATGAGGTCGAGGCTGAGATTCTGGAAACCGACCGCACGGGCCATGCGGATGGCAGTGCGCGCATCATCGGCTGTATGGATGCGGCCGATGCGCTTTAACAGGGAATCGTGGAAGGTCTGGACGCCGAAGGAGATTCTGTTGACGCCGTGATGTTTCATCAGCACGAGTTTTGATTCGTCAACGGTGCCGGGATTGCATTCCACCGTAAATTCTGTCCCTTCGACATTTGTATTTTGAATAACGGCTGGCCGTACCTCCGACACTCCCCCTGCCGCAAGCGGCCCTCCCCCCTCTATGAGGGGGGCTTCATATACCATTGCCCTTTGCAATAAAAATGTTGTCTCGATATTCTCTAACAACATGTCAATCAGCTCGTTCGGCAACACACTCGGCGTGCCGCCGCCGATGTAGATGGTGGCAGGCGGGCCCCATGTTTCGACGTACTTTGCACCTTCGGTACGGATTTCCCGGATTAGCGCTTTTACATACGCTTCTTCATAGCGCTCTTTCCCTGCATACGATGGGAAGTCGCAGTAAAAGCATTTCTGCTTGCAAAAAGGGACGTGGATGTACACGCCCCATGCTCTCTCGTTCATACGCAATAACTCAGTCAATTTTGAGAATCGCCATAAATGCTTCCTGCGGGACTTCGACGCTGCCGACGGCCTTCATGCGCTTCTTGCCTTCCTTCTGCTTCTCGAGCAGTTTGCGCTTGCGGCTGATGTCGCCGCCGTAGCATTTCGCGAGGACGTCTTTGCGGCGGGCGCGGACGTTTTCACGCGCGATGACTTTCGAGCCGATGGCGGCCTGAATCGGGATTTCAAACATCTGCTGCGGGATGATTTCCTTGAGCTTGGCCGCGAGCTGGCGGCCGCGGCTCGCGGCGCGGTCTTTGTGCACGATGGTCGAGAGCGCATCGACAGGGTCGCCGTTCAGGAGGATGTCGACCTTGACGAGCTTCGACGGCTTGTAGTCGGCGAGTTCGTAGTCGAGCGAGGCATAGCCGCGCGTCGCGGATTTCAGGCGGTCGAAGTAATCGAAGATGATTTCGTTGAGCGGGATGTGGTAGACGATCATGACGCGGTTTGTATCGAGGTAGTCCATGCTCTGGTATTCGCCGCGCTTGTCCTGCGAAATCTCCATGACCGCGCCGACGTAGTCGTTCGGCACGATGACCGTCGCCTTGACGTACGGCTCCTCCATGTGCTCGATCTCCGTGGCCGGCGGCAGTTCCGCCGGATTGCTGACCTTGAGCATCGTGCCGTCCGTCTTGTAAACGTGGTAGATGACCGTCGGTGCCGTCGTGATGAGCTTGAGATTGTATTCGCGTTCGAGGCGTTCCTGCACGACATCCATGTGCAGCAGGCCGAGAAAGCCGCAGCGGAAACCGAAGCCGAGCGCGACGGACGTCTCGGGCTCGAAGACGAGCGCGGCATCGTTGAGCTGGAGCTTTTCGAGCGCGTCCTTGAGGTTGTCGTAATCGGGGCTGTCGACCGGATAGAGGCCGCAGTACACCATCGGGTTGACGCCGCGATAGCCCGGCAGCGGCTCCGTCGCGCCGCGCTCGGCTGTCGTGATCGTATCGCCGACGCGCACGTCGCGCACGTCCTTGAGTGCGCCCGCGACGAAACCGACTTCGCCGCAGTCGAGTTCTCCGACATCGACAGGTTGCGGGCGGAAGCAGCCGACGTCCGTGACCTCGAAGACCTTGCCCGTCGCCATCATCTTGAGTTTCATGCCCTTCTTGATATGGCCCTGCTTGACGCGGATATGCGCGATGACGCCTTTGTACGAGTCAAAATACGAATCGAAAATCAGCGCCTGGAGCGGCGCATTTTCATCGCCCTCGGGTGCGGGGACATCGTCCACGATGGCATCGAGGATTTCATCGATGCCCTGCCCCGTCTTCGCCGAGCACTCGATGGCGTTCGACGTGTCAAGGCCGATGACGTCCTCGATTTCCTTTTTGACGCGCTCAGGGTCGGCGCTCGGCAGGTCGATCTTGTTGATGACGGGGATGATTTCGAGGTCGTTTTCGAGCGCCATGTAGACATTCGCAAGCGTCTGCGCCTCAACGCCCTGCGCCGCATCGACGACGAGCAGCGCCCCCTCGCACGCCGCGAGGCTGCGCGAGACCTCGTACGTGAAATCGACATGGCCCGGCGTGTCGATGAGGTTCAGCTCGTACTCCTCGCCATCCTTGCCCTTGTAGTTCAGCCGCACCGTCTGCGACTTGATCGTGATGCCGCGCTCGCGCTCGATGTCCATGTTGTCGAGCACCTGCGCCTCCATCTCACGCTTCGAAAGCGTGCCCGTGTTCTCGATGAGCCGGTCGGCAATCGTCGACTTGCCGTGGTCGATGTGCGCGATGATGGAGAAATTGCGGATATGCTGATTCGTCATGAAGGTTTCCTTTCGCTACCAGTCTGTTTTCGTCATTATACCATTTCCCTGGAAGATTCAGCAAGAAAATAGTTGCTTTTTCGCATCATCCATGCTAGAATGCAAAGGTAACGAAATTATCAAGGGGGTGAATTACTTGCCGAACATCAAAGCATCGATCCTGAGTGTGAAATCCGACGCAAAGCGCCATGCAAAGAACGCTGCTGAGAAATCCCGTGTCCGCACGGCTTCCCGTCGCGTCCTCGATGCGGTTGAGGCTGGAAACGCTGATGAAGCGAAATCCCTCCTGAACCTCGCTTGCAAGACGATCGACCAGGCAGCTGCCAACCATGTGTACCACAAGAACTGCGCAGCTCGCAAAAAGTCCCGTCTGGCTCGCAAAGTCAACGCGCTCGCAAAATAATCCCGTATGGGATTGCATAATGAAAGGCTCTGCTTCTCTTGGTTGAGAGGCAGAGCCTTTTTGCATCTATCAAAAGCCTTCCCCTCAGGGGAAGGTGCCCCAAAGGGGCGGAAAGGGTGTCGAAGGTACATCATAACGAAGCTATTGATGGGAACTGCGAAGGAAGAACCTGCCTTCGCAGTTTCAAACAAGCATGTTGTTTGTTTCTATCTCCGACACCCGCTCCGTCGCGCTACGCGCGCCACCTCTCCCTGAGGGAGAGGCTTTCCTTATCAGCAGCATTCCATAATCTTTGTTACATCGTCATCCTCATCATTTTCTTTTGCACTCTCCTGAGCCGCAGGTGCAGGCACACGGCACCGACGAGGACGCCGCCGATCAGGCTGACCCAGTAGCCGTAGGGGCCGAGGCCGCCCGCATGCGCCGCGACGTAGCCGAGCGGCAGGCCGATGATCCAGTACGAAAGAATCGCGAGGTAGAACGTCACTCGGACATCCTTGTAGCCGCGCAGCGCCCCCTGGAGCGGCGCGTTGAGGCTGTCGGCGAACTGGAGGAACACGGCGTAGAGCAGGAAGCCGACGAGAAGCTCGTGCACGTCAGGGCTCGTCGTGAAAAGGCTCGCAATCGGGCCGCGAATCATCAGGAAAATCAGTGCGAGACTGCCTTCGAACGCAAACGTCAGCACGCGGCCGAGGCGGATGTACGCCGCCGCATCATCAAGGCGCTTTGCCCCGACCTCATAGCCGACGAGGATTGTCAGCGCCATGCTGACGGAGAGCGGAATCATATAGATAACCGTCGTGAAGCTCATGGCCGCCTGATGCGCCGCAACGACCGCCGTGCCATACGCCGTCATGAAGAGCGCGACCGCGCCGAAGATGCTCTGCTCGCAGAAGAACGTCGCGCCAATCGGGATGCCGACGCCGAGCTGCTTCCGCCACTCCGCGAGGTCGATGCGCGGCAGCACGGCGAACAAGCGATAGCTGCGGAACGGCTCGATGCGCGAGACGGCCGCGACATTCAAGAACAGGTTGCCGAGGAATGCGCACGCCGAACCGATGCCCGCGCCGACGCCACCAAACGCTGGCACGCCGAACGCACCATACATGAAGACATAATTGAAGAAGATGTTGAATGGCACGGTCAGGATCGTGATGCGCATCGTGAGCTGCGTCTTTCCATGCGCGTCGATGAAGTTGCGCAGCACGCCCGCGAGAAAGATGGGCGGCAGGCCGAACGCGATGGCGACGAGGTAGCCGCGCGCGATTTCCTCGACGCGCGGCTCGAGCGCAAGCGCCGTGAGCACGATGGGCGTCACGAGCACGCCAAAAACAAGCAGCACGGCCGTCAGCGCAAGCGCCCAGAAAAAGCCCTGCCGCGTGATCGGGGCAATCTTTTCCTGCTTTCCCGCGCCATAGAGCTGCGAGAGCACAGGCGTCAGCCCCGAAATGATGCCGAGGAACATGCCGAAGAACGGCATGAAGAGATTCGATCCGACGGCAACGCCCGCGAGGTCTTGCTCGCTGAGGTGCCCTGCCATGATGGTGTCAAAGAAGCCTGTCGCCGTGAGTGAAACCTGCGTGATAAAAATGGGGAGCAGCACTTTGAAGAACTGCTTCCCTTTTTTCATGTATGCACTTTTCTGCTGCATCAGACACCTTCGTCTTTCTTGAGGCAGCAATTCTTGTACTTCTTGCCGCTGCCGCACGGGCACGGGTCGTTGCGGCCGACTTTCGGGCGGCGCTTCTGCGCGTCGGCAAACGAGATGATCTTGCCGCGCGCCTCAGCCTCGTGGTTCATGAGGCGCTCCGGCGTGTTGCCCTTGAGCGGCCAGAGATGCGTTGTGTTGTTGAAAGCAATCAGGAGCGGCAGCAGTTCCTTCGATTTCGCCTCATCCTTGAAGAAGCCGAGCTCGTCGAGGTAGTCGGACGCCTGCTCCATCGTCTGGCCGTTCTGCAGCATGATGCAGACTTCGCCGACGACATCGGCAGCTTTGAGCACATCGAGGCCATACGCCTTCATGAGATACTGCGCGAGCGCCTGATACGCGGGCGTTGCGTCGATGTAGTTGTCATCGCCCGCATCGTAGACCTGGCTGTAGGTGAGCGGCGCGAAATCGAGGTTGCTGCGGCGAATCTGCTCGTTTTCGAGCGCTTCCTCGTCAATCAGCGTGTAGTATTTGACGCCATGCGGCAGTGCGACAAGCGTCTTTTTCCAGCACGAAGCATTGAGCAGGATGCCGACGAGGTCGAGGAAAGAAACCTGCTCGCGCTGCGCAGGTTCGAGGTACTCGCTGACTTTCGCATAGAGCTGGTCGAAATTCAGATAGCCATAGTAGAACAGCAGGCCCGCTGTGAGGCGCGTGACCTCGGTGTTGAGGTCGACGAGGCTGCGGTACGTGCCGGAATCGATGGACTTCCATTTTTCCTGGACTTCGTCCGGCATCTCCCAGACGAGCTTGCCGTCGTCATCCGTGCCGCAGGCGAGCAGGCCGAGGCCGCGCAGGTAATCGAGGCGCAGGTCGTCGTCGCGCAGCTCCGTCGAACGGCCGCCATGCGCCATGAGGTGCGAAAACGTCTCGTACTCCTCATCGATGACGGTCGGGAACCAGCGCTCGGAAAACGCGAGGATGGCTGGGGCGAGCTTTTCAGCGAGCTCGGCCTTTTTCAACGAACTCGCGCCCTGCACATTGAGGTTGTAGCGGATGTCGTCGAGCTCGCTCTTCGTCATGGCATCGAGCGCCGCCGCGAGCGTCGTCTCCGCAGGGATGCGGCGGCGGTACAGCTGCTTCTTGCGGGCCGCCTCGTCCTCCGCGAGAAGGGAATCGAGCTGCTCTGCAACAGTTTTATGGTCGGGAATCTTGGTGTCTGGCATGATGGGAAAAGTTCCTTTCGTAATTCTTTATCGCACCCGCGGAAGAAAAGCCGTGCTGTGCTTTCTGTCCTGCAAGGGACTCCCCCGCCCTTCGGGCCCTCCCCCCTCAATGAGGGGGGCTGACGGGACGAGGTTATCCGAAGTAATCTGCAATGCCGTCGGCAATGCCCTGGGCGGCTTTCTGAGCGCCGTCGTCGCTGTTGAGGAGCTTTTCCTCCTCTGGATTCGAGATGAAGGCGACTTCGACGAGCGTTGCTGGCATATCCGTATGCTTCACGACATAGAAGTTGCAGCTCTGCGTGCCACGGCTCTGCGTGCCAATCTGGTCGATGACGCCGCTGCGGATCTTGTCGGCGAGGTCGCGGGACTTCGCCGAGCCGCGCGAGTAATAATATCCCGTCGTGCCCTTTGCCGCGCCATTCGTGAACGAATCGTTGTGAATGGAAATGAAGATGTCGGCGTCATGGTTGTTCGCGACATCGCAGCGCGCCTGGAGCTCCTCGATGTCGGAAGCCTTCGCGCCCTTCGGCGAGACCTCCGTATCCGTCGAGCGCGTCATGTAGACCGTCGCGCCCTCGGCCTCAAGCAGTTTCTGCAGACGCAGGGCGATGTTCAGCGTGACCGTCTTTTCCATGACGCCCGTCGGGCCGATGGCGCCGGAGTCATTGCCGCCATGGCCGGCATCGATGACGATGACCTTGCCTGCGAGGCCCGTGATCTCATCAATGCCACGCTCCGTCTCCGTTTTCTCCTGCGGGGCATTTCCAGCCATTTCTTCTGCCGTCTTCTCGGCTTCCGTCTTCTGCGGTTTCGTGGCAGGCTTTGTCTGCGGCTGCGTCGTCGGCTTCGCCTCTGGTTTTGTCTCGACCGGCTTTGTCGCTGGCTTCGTGGATGGCTTCGTCTCCACAGGTTTCGTTGCTGGCTGCGTCGGCTTCTTCACATCCGGCAACGCGACCGTCGCGCCGCTGCTCGACGGGCCGACCTGTCCGAAATCAAGCACGACGCGCCCCGGCACTGGGCCGCCTGAAAGCGTGAAAACCCTGTAGTTGTTCTTTCCGACATTCGTCTCGACAACGACGCGCACCACATTCTTCGAGAACTGCGCGATGCGCACGCGAGAGGCAAACGGGCCCGAAACAGGCGTGTCACGCTTGACCTTGCCCGAAAGCCAGGCGCCCTGGATGTCTGCAACGACGCGTGTCGGGTTCGAAAGCGCCATCGTCTTGATTTTGACAGGCTTGTCGGCATCAACAACGATGCGCGTCTTATCATCGTGCGTGCTGATGCGCACGCCCGTGACCTCCGCCATGCCCTCGACGCGCTCGCCAAACGACGAAGCCGCCTCAGCACCCAGCGGCACCGAGCAGACCAGCAGCAGTGCGAGCGCCATCAAGACGCGCAGAACTTTTTTCATGCCGAAACCTCCCGTCGAATGTCTTTTTCAAAAGCTAGTATCTATTATTACTTGTTTTTCGGGAAAAATCAAGGGACGGAAGTCTGTAGAGGTTTGTGGACATCGCACCCGCGGAAGATACAATCCGCAAAATTGACATGTCATACAAGGGACTCCCCCCGCCCTTCGGGCCCGTCCCCCCTCTAGAGGGGGGCTTATCAAAAAGTTATGCTCTTAAATCAAAGTGCGGGCGGTCGTCCTCATCCTTCTTCTGTTTTTTCGGCAGCGTTTCATTTCGGATGGGCGGCTGCTCCTGCGCTTCGCGGGCTTCCTTCGCCCTGAGCGCCTCTTTCTCTTTCCTGGCTGCTGCTTCTTCTCGTTCCTGCCTCCGGCGTTCTCGCGCGGCCTGCTCCCTTGCCTGCTGGCGCTGGTATTCAGCCGCGCGGGCGCGGGCGATGGCGAGTTCGCGTTCTTCTTCGCGCTCGATGTCGCCGAGGATCTCGCCCGCTGTGCGGCCGCGCAGCGTCTTGTCTTCCGCCGCTTCCTCGCGCCCCGCATCGATGTCGCCTGCGAAATCCCCGTAATGGAGCCCGCCGCGATGCTCGGTCTTGCGCTTCTTCATCCAGCGATAGAGCAGCACGGCGAGCGCGACGAACATCACGAGGCTGAAGCCGATGTAGAGCACGCCATGACTGCCGATCGAACCGTCCGGATGCTGCACGCGCCCTTCTTCGAGCGCCTGCGCCTCTTTTGCCGACTGCGCATCATCCGAGCTCTGCGCACCGCTGCCTGCATCGCCGCCGAGCAGAGCCGCACTGCCATCGCTTCCCTGCTGCTGCCCACCCTGCTGGGCAGAGTTCGCATTCTGCCCCTGCGCGTTCTGCCCATTCTGGCTTGCCGCATTTGATGCAGTCTGCCCGTTTCCATTGCTGTCCTGCGGGTCTTCCGTCGTCGTCCGCGAGAGCGGGCCGTCGCCGCGCGCGACAGCGGCACGCGCCTGCGATTCGTCATTCTCCGAGCGCTGCCCACTGACAGGCCCTTGCGTCTCTGTCACAGAGCCGCCGCCTCCGAGCGTGACCTTCGGGACAGTCGGCGGCGTCGGCGGTGTGGGCGGCGTTGGTGCCGTGAGTGCCATGGGGATTCCTCCTTCCCCTGGTTCCTTTTCAAAGGAATTGAAACAAAAGAGGCCGTTGCGTTTGCAACGGCCCCTGCATTTTCAATGGCAGAGAGGGTGGGATTCGAACCCACGGTGGTTATTAGCCACACTTGATTTCGAGTCAAGCACCTTCGACCACTCGGACACCTCTCCGTGTTCTGTGTCTCAAGAACGAATAGAATTATATCACGCAGCATCTCACTTGTAAAGGATTTTTTCTCCTGTCAGCAGATTTATTTTCCCCCGAGCAGGCGAAGAACAGCTTCTACCAGTTCTTCCGAAGGAATCTGACAAATGCAGTGTGCCTTCGGTTCCCGGCAGCCACCATATGCAAGCTCGTCACGGCAGGCCCCCAGCGCATGCTCTGGCTGGAGGGCGATGGCCTTCGCCCGCCACGGTGCAAAGCGCGTCACCTCGCTGAAGACGCCTGGAAAATCCTTTGATTTATCAACTGCCTCCCGATAGACAACTGCAACGGGCATTCCCAGAGCACATGCCGCATGCATGATGCCCGTGTCATTTCCCAGATACAACTGCAAATGCGACAGGACGGCAAACGTCGTACGCAGCTCGGCCCTTCCAACGAGATTCCACACCGTTCCCTGCGGCATCTGCTTCTCGATGAATTGCCCGTCCGCGCGCTCCGCCGCTCCACCGAGCGCGACGAAGAAGAATTTGCCCTGCGCAAGCAGCTGCTGCATGGCCTGCACATATTTTTCCACAGGATATTTGCGACCTGCACCGCCTGCGCCGATGCCGACAGCGATGCCGACGGCATTCTCCGGCACTCCCGTCAGAAGCTGTTGCGCCAAAAAATCATCCCGGCCGTCGAACCAGACCTCCGTCCGATCGTCTGCAATGTCAAAGCCCAGATCGACCAACGGATACAGCGCCCGCCCAGCTTCATGCATCAGCGAAGGCGGCGTAATGACAGGATGCGTCAGCAGGTTTTCCCATTGATCCAGAAGCTCTCCTCCGCTCGAAGGCAGACAAGCTTTGATGGAGCTATCGCTGATTGCAATCCGCTCCTGCGCACCGGAAAGATAGGAAAGAAAATTGAGCGACCGCTTCTCATCGCTCCATTGCGTGCAAAACGTCATCGTATAATGCTCTTTCCAAAGGGCTTCCGCACAGAGCTGGATCATCAGCGGCACATTGCGCTCTGGCGGCGCCGTAATATCAATCTTGACAGGCAGGACGCGGTTCACATACGGACAAAGCTCCATCATCTGGGCAACAAGCGGCTTCGAAAGCAGCGTGATGAAAGCCCGTGGATAGGCACGGCGCAATTCGCGATAGAATGCAGAATACAGGATGTTGTCGCCGATGGCATTCAAGTTGAGAATCAGGATTTTCTCCTGTCCGCCAGGCAGCTTCTCCCGATAGCCCTCCGCACGAAACACCGGCTCCATTTCTTTCATCAAGAGTTCCGGCAAAAACTCTCCTGCAAGCCTGCACTTTTCCTGCCAGCGCCGCACATGTTCCATCAAATTGCTCATCATGATGCCTCAACTTTCTACATTCCACTGCCCCAAAACGATTTCAGGACGTTGCGAATCATTCGGTTCATCCAGCGCATGCGGCAAAGTAAGGGCCGGATTCATCTCTGCTGGTTCTGCCCCCCCCTCGATAGACAAACGTCGCTTCCAAGACATCTGCATAGGGACGCCCCTCCACTTCTACAAGGCAGCCACAGTTATTAGGATGCAGATGCACAAGATCATGCGTCTCCTGCAACTTTTGGAGTCCATAGAGCATTTGATTTGTTTGCATCGCAGAATGTTCATGCACGAGATTGTGAAGTTCCAAGACAACCTGATCAAATTGCGCTAAGATGGCTGACGGTGTCTGCAAGAAAAATCCCCACTCTGCCCCTTCGACATCCATCTTCAAAATCATGTGCTGTTGATGCACATGACCATTCATAGCAAGGTAATATGACAGCGGATATAGTGGTGGCTGATCCTCTGTACTCGATGCGATGCCTTTGCGAAAAAAGTGGAATTCTGACCGATGTTCCGGTAATTCATCAATCGTATGGTCATACATATAGACTTGATAGCCGCAATCCGCCATCGCCGAATCCCACGATACATCATCGCAAATGCCAAAGGAATACGCAATCCCCCCTGGTGCTGGAGGCAGCATCAGATAACCGCCATCATTATGACGACCGATGCGTACAAATGAGCTTTGACACTGTTTCACCTGCAAAGCAGCACGCAACATATGATAATAATCCGCCGACGTCTGAAAAGATGCCTGCAATTGCACTAACTGATTTCCAAAATAAAATCCTTGTTTGAATATCATTCGCGCTCGCCCCCTGTATCAGTAAAACCCTATCTTCATTATAAAAAAATATCGCGGAAGCATCAAGACGTTTTGAAAACGCGATGCTTCCGCGATATCTATAAAGTCCGAGAACAAATGTCAATCTTCTGCAATCGCGACCTGCTCTTTTCCGAGGAGCTCGCTGCCGCAGTGCTTGACGACGAGGACGGCGAGGGTCATGAGGGCAAGGGCGAGGACGAGCTGGAGGCCGTCGATGCCGACGACGAACGTGCCGGCCATGAGCTTCGTCACGATGCCGTACACGCTCATGACAAGTGCCGTCATCGTCACGCAGAACATGAAGGCCATCGGCACGTAGAGCATCCAGCCCTTGCGGCCCGTGACTTTGAGGAAGACGGCGAGCGCGATGAGGACGAGCGCGGAGAGCAGCTGATTCGCCGCACCGAACAGCGGCCAGATGTTCATGTAGCCCGCGAGGCAGAGGCCATAGGCGAGCACGAGCGTCACGCCCGTCGAAACGTAGTTGTTCATGAAGAACTTCGCAGCGCTGCCAGCTTCCTGGCCTTCGCTCGGCTTCAGCATCTCCTGCAGCGACATGCGGCCGATGCGCGCGACGGAGTCAATCGTCGTCATGCCGAGCGCCGAGACGCACATCGTGATGAAGCAGGCCGAGAAGCCTGCGGGCAGGCCGAAGATCTGCGTGAAGAACGTGCTGATGCCGCCAGCGAAAATCTGGAATGGCGTGCCTTTCGCCATGACGCCGTTCGATGCGGCCGCGCAGGCAATCGCGAGCGCGACGACGCCGAGCATGCATTCGCAGAGCATCGCGCCATAGCCGACCGGCAGCATGTCGCGCTCATTCGAAACGGCTTTCGACGACGTGCCCGACGAAACGAGGCTGTGGAAACCAGAGACCGCGCCGCAGGCAATCGTGATGAAGAGAATCGGGAACAGCGGCTTGCCGTTGACTTCGAAACCGACAAAGGCCGGCATGTTGACGGAAGGATTCGCGGCAATGACGCCGACGACGCCGCCTGCGACCATGCCGAGGAGCAGGAACGAGCTCAGATAATCGCGCGGCTCCATGAGCAGCCACATCGGCAGCACAGCTGCGATGAAGCAGTAGCCGAAGACGATGTAGCGCCATGTCGGCACGTCGAGATAGAGCGGGAAGTTCATGCCGACCGCGAACATCGCGGCGACGAGGACGATGGCAACGAAGAATTTCAGAGCGCCCGAAGGCTTGACCTTGCTGATGAAGACGCCGAAGCCCATCGCAACGACGATGTAGAGCATGGAAATCGTGGCCGCCTGCGCACCCGGCGTGTTGAGCGTGCCTTCCGCGCCAAAGCCGTTGAACGTCTTGGCGATGATGTCAGAGAATGCGGCGATGACGAGCAGCGTGAAGAGCCAGCAGAACAGCAGGAACAGGCGGCGGCCCGTTCGTCCGACATACTGCTCGATGAGCATGCCCATCGACTTGCCCTCGCTCTTGACGGAGGCGTAGAGCGCCGTGAAATCCTGCACGCAGCCGAAGAACGCGCCGCCAATCAGGATCCACAAGAGCGCCGGCGCCCAGCCGAACATCGCAGCGATGATTGGGCCGGTCACAGGGCCTGCGCCCGTGATGGACGAGAACTGATGCGCGAAGACCGTGAAGCGCGAAGCGGGGCTGTAGTCGCCGCCGTCATTCTTCCGCACGGCCGGCGTTTTCGCTTTCGGATCGATGCCCCAAGTCTTGACGAGCCACCGGCCGTAAATGAGGTAGGCACCCGCGAACCAGACAAGAGCAATCCCAACCAGCATCAAACCAGTCATGATGATTCCTTCTTTCTTTTCACGAGGAACATATGATTCCTTGATAAACACATTACCCACAGATGTTGAAATGAAATGATGTATTCTGTGTACTGTGTATTATAGGACGCGGATGCAAAGGTGTCAACATGTAAACTTCAAGAAGTAATTTTCAGAATATTTTCAGCCGCACGCGCACAAAAAAAGCAGCCACAAAATCGCAGCTGCTTGAAAGTTCACCGTATGGGATTACTTTTCAATATAAGCGTACTTGAAGTCAAAGACCGTGTTGCCCGGATCGATGACGCCTTTGAGCTTCGGGCTCATGGCGACGGAGGTCTTGTAGAAGAAGACCGGAATCAGGCCCATGTCGTCGATGCAGATCTTCTCGGCTTCGTGCATGGCCTTCATGCGGACACCCTGGTCGTTGCTGTTCTGTGCCTGATGGACGAACTCATCATACTTCGGGTTTGCATAGCGGCCGTAGTTGTTCGTGCCGTTCGAAAGCAGGTAGTCAGCGAACGTCATCGGGTCGAGGTAATCGCCAACCCAGCGGGCGCGGGCAATCTGCACCGTGCCGCTCTTGCGGGACTGCAGGTAGACTTTCCATTCCTGGTTCGTGAGCTCGACATCAACGCCAAGGTTCTTCTTCCACATCTCCTGCGCGGCTTCGCAAATGGCCTTGTTGTTCTCATTCGTGTTGTAGAGCAACGTGATGGGCGGCATGCCCTTGCCATCTGGGTAGCCCGCCTCGGCGAGGAGCTTCTTCGCCTCTTCGACGTTCTCCTGCACGAGCTGGCCGCTCTCCTCGGCGAAGTCCTTCTTCGTCTCGGGGTTCGTGAAGCCCGTCGGAATCCAGCCCGTCGCAGGGCTCGCGAGACCGTGGAGCACCTGGTCGACGAGCGTCTGGCGGTCGAGCGCGAGCGAGAACGCCTTGCGGACTTTCGGATTGTCAAACGGTGCGAGCTTGTTGTTCGTATCGAAGAAGAATGTGCCGATGTTCTTGTCGAGCTGCAGCTTGCCCTCGCCCTTCAGGCGCTCAGCGTCAGCTGCCGGCGGATCGAGCACGAGGTCGACGTCGCCGTTGTCGAACATCGAGACGGCCGTGCTCATGTTGTCGATGAGCGGCATCTCGATCTTCTTGGCCTTGACCTTGTCGTGATCCCAATAGTCGTCGCGCTTCTCGACCGTGATCTTGCTGTTGTGATCCCAGCTCGTGATCTTGAACGGGCCGTTGCCGACGAGCGTATCAGCCTCGGCCGCCCAATCATCCGGATGCTCCTGCACGACCTTGCGGTTGACCGGGAAGGCCGACTGGTGCGCGAGCAGCATCAGGAAGTAAGCCGTCGGGCGCGCGAGATGGACTTCGAGCGTCTTGTCATCGATAGCCTTGACGCCGACGTCATCCGCGCTGCCGCCCTTCGTGTTGTACTCTTCGCCGCCCTTGATGGGGAAGAGCATGTAGGCATACTCGGATGCCAGTTCCGGACTCATGAGACGCTTCCACGCGAACTCGAAGTCCTGCGCCGTGACGGGATCGCCGTTCGACCACTTGTTGGCCCGCAGATGGAACGTGTACGTCAGGCCGTCGTCAGAAATGTCCCAGCTCTCGGCCGCGGCCGGAACGGGCTGGCCATTCTCATCGAGCGACGTGAGACCTTCGAACATCTCGCCGAGGTACGTCGCTTCCGGCGCGCCCGTCGCCTTGTCCGGATCGAGCGATTCCGGCTCGGTGCCGAAAATCGCACGAATCGTCATGTCGTCGCTTTTCGCCGTCTCGTTGCCGCCGCATCCGGCAAACATCGAACATGCCGTCAGCGCAGCGAGCACCATCGTGAGCAATTTTTTCTTTTTTGTCATTGTCCTTGGCTCCTTCGAGTCATCATCTCCCCCTCAGGATGATGACAACTTGTTGGATACGTCCGCGAACAAAGTTTTAGCGCTAAACACTTGTGTACGCAACACAAGGACTATTATAAGCCGATTACTGCAAATTTACAAGTTAACAATTTCTTTGATGCAGACTAGGTGCCTATGACTTATTTCGCAGCGCGAGCAGCTGCACGCGCCTTTTTCCACTGCCAGACGCAGCGCATGCCGCTATGCATCTCAGGCAGCACGAAGCAGCGGCAGCACGAAACACAATTCGATGGTTCGCCGCTCGCCAGCGCTTTCGTGACGAAGTCCGGCTCGGCAATCAGCGCACGCGAGAGCGAGACCATCTCGAAGCCATGTGCGAGCACGGCCTCCATATCCGCGAGCGAGCGCACGCCGCCGACGAGGCTCATGGCCTGCTCCGGCACGGCCTTCTTGAGCGCCGTGCCCTCTTCGAGGTAGTAGAGCGTCGCGTCCTTCGGCTGGTTGATGAAATCGACGCCCGAGAGCTCGACGAGCTCGACGCCGAGCTTGTGAAACTCCTGCAGCATGTAGACCATGGCGTCGTGATAGCCTGCATGATCTTCATGCTTCGTATCGAGGTTGATCTTGACGAGCACGGGGAAATCATCGCCGCATTTCTCGTGAATGCCCTCGATGATCTCGCGCACGATGCGGAAGCGGTTCTCGGTGCTGCCGCCATATGCATCCGTGCGTTCGTTGAACGTCGGATCGAGGAAACGCGAAAGGAGATACGAGTGTGCGGCATGGAGCTGGACGCCGTCGACGCCCGCGTACTTGAGGCGTGCGGCCGCGAGAACGAAGTTCGATTCGATGCGATGGATTTCATCGACGGTCAGTTCGCGCGCATGACGATTCTTCTTGAGCCCGCGCGCCGTGACGTCTGCGAGGTCGTCGACGCCGATGGCACGCGGGCCGGCATGGGAAATCTGCGGCACGAACGCCGCGCCCTCTGCGTGCACGAGCTCGGCGGCCTTGCGGAACTGGTCGATATAGCTGTCGTCAAAAATATTGACCTGCTGCTTGTTCGCACGGCCGAGCGGATCGACGCAGCAGTGGCCCGTGATGATGAGGCCGACGCTGTTTTTCGCGAACGTTTCATACATCGCGTATTCTTCGTCCGTCATATGGCCGTCCTCCGATGGCAGGAAGCTGTGCGTGGCCGAGCGGATGATGCGGTTTTTGACATGGATGTGCGGGAGATTGAGCGGGGATTCGATGGGGCTCATTTTGTACTCCTTTCGAGATGAGTTGCGGTTGTTCAATAATTCTTGGCATATGAAGAAAGCTCCCTTGTCCGGGAGCTGATAGGAAATTCTTTTTAACGGTCGACGCGCTGGATGTCAGCACCGAGGCCGACGAGCTTGCCGACGAGGTCGTCGTAGCCGCGGTCGATGTGGTGGATGTAGCCGACCTGTGTCTCGCCTTCGGCGACGAGGCCCGCGAGCACCATGGCGGCACCGGCGCGGAGGTCGGTCGCCTTGACCTGGCAGCCCGTGAGCTTTGATACGCCCTCGACGACAGACGTGCGGCCGTCGATGCGGATGTTCGCGCCCATGCGCTTGAGCTCGTCGACATGCATGAAGCGGTTCTCGAAAACCGTCTCCGTCACGCAGCCCGTGCCCTCCGAAATCGTCAGCATGGCCATGAACTGCGCCTGCATATCCGTCGGGAAGCCCGGGTACGGCATCGTCTTGATGTCCACGGCCTTCGTCTTCTTGTCGCAGCGCACACGGATGCCGTCGACGTCTTCTTCAATCGTGACGCCGGCTTCCTTGAGCTTTGCGATGACGGGCTTCAGATGCTCGCTGATGGCGTTCTCGACATAGATGTCCCCCTGCGTCATGGCAGCAGCAACCATGTAGGTGCCCGCCTCGATGCGGTCGGGGATGATCGTGTAGTCGCGGCCGACGAGCTTCGGCGCGCCGTCGATCTTGATGACGTTCGTGCCCGCACCGCGGATTTTCGCGCCCATGACATTGAGGTAGTTCGCGAGATCGACGATTTCCGGCTCCTGCGCCGGATTCTCGAGAATCGTCTGCCCTTCGGCCATCGAGGCGGCCATCAGGATGTTCTCCGTCGCGCCGACACTCGGGAAATCGAGGTAGATGCGCGTGCCCTTGAGGCCCTCGGGCGCGGACGCCTCGATGAAGCCATGACCGATCTCGATCTTGGCGCCGAGTGCCTCGAAGCCCTTGAGGTGCAGGTCGATCGGGCGCGTGCCGATGGCGCAGCCGCCCGGCAGCGAAATCTTCGCCTTGCCGCACCGCGCGAGAAGCGGCCCCATGATGAGGAACGAAGCGCGCATCTTCCGCACGAGGTCATACGGTGCCTCGCAGCTGCCGATGTGCTTCGCGTCGACGCGGAGCTGGTGCTTCCCTGCATCGAACTCCGCCGTAACGCCGAGGCGGTTCAGCACTTCGGTGATCGTCGTGACGTCCTCGAGTGCCGGCACCTCGTCGAGCAGGCTCACCGTGTCCTGCCCGAGAAGCGTCGCCGCGATGATCGGCAGCACGGCATTCTTCGCCCCGCTGATCTTCACGCGCCCCTCGAGCCTGCGGCCGCCATGTATAATCAACTTTTCCATTTGAAGTCGTTGTTCCCCCCAAAAAACTGAAGCAATCTATCCTATCTTATCATCTGTCCCATACTTTCGCAAGGGGTCATCCGCCCTACTGCTCTGCCCGATGGTCGACATGGAGCGTCGTATGGATGGCGTTGTCGATGATATACTTCGTCTCGAACTTCGACTGCCCCGGCGTCTGGTGGTTCGTCTCGTCCGGAAGGAGCGTGATCTTGTGCTGCTTCTTTTCTGCTTCAGCGGCGCGCTTCGCGGCCTCTGCCGTCTCGCGCATCAGGCGCTTCTGCTCGCGTGCCGAAAGCGGCTGTGCCGATGCGCCCGGCGCGATGATGATTTCATTGTTGCGGCCCGTTTCCGCAAGCGATTTCAAGCGGTCGGCCGTCGTCTGCGTCTTGCTGTCGTCCTGCACCGTGACGCCCGTCGTCTGCTGCAGGAGCATCAGCGGCGTCACAGGCACCATGCCGCCACCGCGCACGTCGAGGTTCAGAACGCCGTCGCGCTGTGCCTTCGGCACCGTGTAGGGAATGGAAAGTGTCTCTTTCGCGCCGCGGTATGGCTTGATCGTCGTCTGGATGTTCACCGTCTCGCCCGGACGCACCGTCGTCTTCGACGGGATGGCCGAGACGAGCGATGCCGTCTTGCGGCCTGGTGCGACATCGACATCGACCTGGACGTCGATGATGTCGGCTTCCTTGTCCGTGTCGGCACAGATGACGCCCATCGTCTGCATGAGCTCGCCGATGGCGACCTGCCCGACATCCGTCGTATTGTAGAACATGTTCTTGCGATCGAACACGCCCTTCTGCGCGACGTTCGTGCGAATCTTGAACCCGAGCGTCGCCGTGCTCTCGCCGAGCGTGTCGCTCGTCTTCGAGACGGCGGCATAGGCGAGGCCCGCCGTGAGCTGCGGCAGGTAGTCTTCATCATAGGCGATGCGCGCGGCATACGTCGTGTCGCGGCCGAGTGCCTCATCCTTCACACGGATCTTCATCGGCACGACGGACGGGAACTCGCCGATGCGGCCCGCGATGCCCGTCTCGCGATCCTGGCTGATGCGGCCGATGATGTCGCCGACATTCGCAATCTTCATGCCGTTGCTCTGGCCGGAAATCGTGCCGACGACTGTCGCATCCGTCATGAAATAGTTGACGTTGCCCTTGTGCAGGAACGGATGACCGAACGCGAGGATGCGGTCGCCATCCGTCGCCGTGACCGTGCCCGTCGCGCCGACCGTGAAGTCGCCGCAGACGACGGCCACGCCGACCGCGCTGCCCGGCTCGAGCCAGGCGTCATAGCGCGTGCCAGCGCCGCTCGCCCCGCCGACCGACGTCAGCTGCGTCTCGGCTGGCAGGCCGAGCGTATCGTGGAGGAACTTCATGCCCGGCGCCGTGAAGCCAGAGACGAAGAGCTTCGTCTTCGGCTGGTAGGACGGCGCATCGAAATGGAGGCTGCCGAAAGCGTTGAACGCATTCGCATCCGCCGACTGCGGCAGCGAGGCAATTGCCGCGGCAATCGCGTCTTCCATCGCTTCTTCGTGATGGACGCGCTCGGATTCTTTGACTTCCTCCGCAGCTTCTTCAGCAGCTTCCTCTTCCGCCTTGCTGTCCTTGCCGTCCTTCTTCTTGTCTTTCGCTTCCTGCGCTTTCTTTTCTTTTTCCTTGTCCGCCGCATATTTCTTGAGGTCGAACGTCTGGATATGCGTCTTGTTCTTCGTATCCGGCATCGACCAGAGCGGCAGCATGTTCTCGATCGGCGTGATGAAGAACGTATAGGGCGTCATTTCCTTGAGGCCCGCGGCCACGGCGCCGACGAGCTTGCCATCGACATAGACCGGGCTGCCGCTCATACCCTGCAGGATGCCGCCTGCCGCCTCGACGACGGGGCCGGAAGCCTTCGCCATGATCATCGGCGTCGAGCCTTTGCCATTGTCCACCGTGCCGATGATGTCCACATGGAAATCGCGGATCTCGCCCGTATGGTCGACGACCGTGTAAGCCGTGCCTTCCATGCCCGGCGTGATCTCGCTCGTCTTCCAGATTTCCGGCATGGCGTATGCAGAGAGGAACGAACTGCCCCAGAGTGCCGCAGCAATCCCAAGCGCGGCAACATGTTTCAAATACCGATGCAAAATTTCACCCCATTGATGGCTGATGTTTGATACAAACTTCCATGATTGTTGTTTCTTTCATCAATCTTTTCAGTTAAGCTTCATTATAGCATACTCCGCACCGCCTGCAAGCAGGAAAGATGGATTTCTTTTTAACGCGGCAAAATGACGATGCCGAGGCCGATGCCGCGTTCGCGTCCATCCGACGGACTGTTGAGGACGCGGCCGCCCGCGATGATTTCCGACGAACCGCCGCCGTCGAGGTTCAGCGCGTCCTGCGCGCCGAATGCAATCAGGAGCTTCGCCCATTCGCTCAGCGTCTGGCCATGCGAGCTCTGCTGGCGGCCATCGGCCACGGCGAGCAGATACGTGCCGCGCTTCGTCACGGCGAACGCGCTGCGCGGCTCACGATGCTGATCGATTTCGCCGAGCTGCTCGGCCGCCGTCGTGACATACGGCACACCGTCCTTCACGAGGCGCGGGCCGACGCTGACGATTTCCCTGGCATCCTTCCAGAGTCCCCCGAGATGCTGCTCAATCTCGACCTCGTCACCAACCCCGACGCCTGCAAAGGCATCCGCCGCCTTGCCGTGAAGCGAGACGACCCAGCCATTCGACGGAATCGGCGAGTTGCCCGAACGAATCGCCGTCACGCGGCCATCGACGACTGTGAGCTCGCGGCCGTACTCATTCGTACGCGTCGTCTTACCATAATATTTATTGTAGAGAACGAGGCTGTCCGTGCCGCGCTCGGCATCGACACCGCCGACATACTGCGTGACGCCGCCCGCCTCGACCGTGCCCGAATACGTGATCGGGCCGAAGACCGTCGTGCCGTCTTTCCTGAGGCCGACGGCGCTGCGCTCGATGTACGTCGTGCCGACGATGGAGCCGTCAATCATCGTGACGCCGATGAGGTCGCCATTCCAGTTGAAGAACGACGCATTGATGGCTGCCGTCGCATTCTTCGCATCGGAAATCGACGAGAGTTTTGCAAGGCCCGGCACCTGTCCCTGCCCGAGCACCGGCTTCCAGGTGTACTGCTTGGGATCGACATCGAGGAAATACGCCGTGAGCCAGCCGCCGCTCTGCCAGACCTTGTAATCGTACTCCATGAGGCCCGGCGCGAGCTGGTACGCGACCGTGCCATCCGGCAGGCCCGCGTCTTTTGCCGCCTGTTTCGCGGCCGCGATTTCCTTCGATGTCTTATCTGCCGCCTTCCCGGACGACGCAGGCTTCCCCGCTCCCACCGGTTTCGCAGACGTCGCTGCCGAGGCCGGCACGGCATCGAGGAAGATGCGCGCGGGCTTCGAGAGCACCCCCGCCTGCACCTTGCAGCCCGCGGCGAGCTTCACGGTCACATAGACCTCGCTGCCCTTTTCCGACCAGCTGACGGACTGCACGCGGCTGCCGTGGAACGACGGCTTTGCAAGGCCCGACTTCGCGCGAACGCCCTTCAGCACGAGCGTGACCGTGCGGCCGTCCGCCGACGTGTCGAGCTCATAGTCCGCCGCATCCGAAAGATCGAAGACGATGCGGTCATGCTCTCCGCCCGAATGGAAACGCATCGAGCCGAGGCTCGCCGCGCTCGCTGTCACGGGGAGCACAAAAAGCGAAAACGCGAGAGCCAGTGTCATCACGCGCTTTGGAATATGCATAGGGAATCCCTCCAAGAAAAACCTGTATAAAATGACATCCATAAAAACGAGCCCTTCCCCGGTCAGGCACCTGCCCTCGCGGGAAAAGGCTCGTTTCATTCTTCAAAAATTCCAGCTCAATGATGCTGCTTTGCCTGCTGGGCGCGGATGGCCGCTGCCGTCTGCGCCTCGGCCTGCGCCTTCTTCGTGACCTGCGGCGAAAGCTGGCGGTAAAGCATGTCGCCGAGACCGATGCCGCCGGCATCGGCCATCTGCTTCGCCATTTCAGAATCGCGCATGTCCTCGAAAATCTTCGTCGCGTTGTCTTCGCCAAAGAGGCCGCCTTCATGAACAGTCGCGCGCATCTCTCGGTACATCATGTGGATGAACATGGCCTCGAAGCTCTTGCAGGCCGCCTTGAGCGCCTTGTCCTCTTTCTGGGCCGCCGCCGTGCTGTTGCCAGAGGCCGCGGCATTCTGCGCATCCTGCGAAGCGCGCTTCGCATCCTCGAGCATCCGGTCGAACGAAGCCGACGAGGCCGTCTCGCCTGCGGCTTCTGCCGTCATGTTCTGCTGCATCATGGGCTGCATAGAAAGTGGCGCTATTTGCATATCGTTACTCCTTTACCCGCTCAGTCACCCTGTTCGGGTGACAGCTCTCCCAGAGGGAGAGCCTTATAGAGATGTTTCCCTGCGGGAAACTTTAAATTAATTCGAGTTCCGCATGGAGCGCGCCGCTCGCCTTCATGGCCTGGAGAATCGAAATCGTGTCGCGCGGCGTCGCACCGACGGCATTGAGCGCGCCGACGATGTCGCTGACATTTGCCGTCGCGGGCAGGACAATCGTGCTGCTCGGCTTGTCCTTGACCTTGACGTTCGTGTTGTTCGCGACAATCGTGCTGCCATACGTCAGCGGGTCGGGCTGGCTGACATTCGTATTCTTCGTCACATGGATGGAGAGGCCGCCCTGCGTGATGGCACATTCATCAACCGAGACGTTGCCGCCCATGACGATCGTGCCCGTGCGCTCGTTCATGACGACCTTTGCGATGGAATCCGGCACGACCGGCAGGTCTTCGAGGTTCGCGATGAAGCCGACGACGTTGCCGCGGTAGTAAGCCGGAATCGAAATGTCGATGCGGCCGGGGTTCGAGGCGCGCGCGATGTTGCCAAACTGGCTGTTGATGCTCTGCACCATGCGCGAAGCCGTCGTGAAATCAGGATTTGCAAGCGAGAGCGACAGCCTGCCGTCCTGGCCGAGGTCATCCTCGACGCTCTTTTCCACGATGGCGCCATTCGGCGTCAGGCCGACCGTCGGGAAGTTCTTCTGCGCCGTATTGCCGCCGCCGCTCGCCATGAAGCCGCCCGTCGAGACCGGCCCCTGCGCGACGGCATAGACCTCGCCATTGCCCGCACGAAGCGGCGTCTGGACGAGCGTGCCGCCCTGGATGCTCTTCGCATCGCCGATGGACGAGACCGTGACGTCGATCGTATCGCCTTCGCGCGAAAAAGGCGGCAGCGTCGCCGTGACCATGACAGCCGCGACGTTATCCGGCTTGAGGCTCGACGTATCAATCGAGACGCCGAATGCCTTGAGCATGTTGCCGATGCTCTGCACCGTCTCCTTGACCTTGTTCGAGTCGCCCGTCTTCGCGAGACCCACGACGAGGCCGTAGCCGACGAGCTGGTTCGAGCGCACGCCCTGCACTTTCGAGATGTCCTTGATGCGCGTGACAGCAGACGCTGCATCCGCAGGCGCCGGCACCATCGAGACGCAGAAGGCCGCAAGCGAAAGGGCTGCCAATACTTTCTTTATCATCATAAGCCAAAGCCTCCGAATTTCCGAATCTTGAAACGCCATCAGAACAGGATGTTGAAAATCTGCGTCAGGATGCCCTGCCGCTGCTTTGCATTGAGCGGGCCCTTGCCGTCAAAGCGCACGGTCGCGTCTGCAATCTTGTTCGACGGAATCGTATTGTTTGCCGTGACGTCATCCTGGCGGCAGACGCCGCGGAACGTGATCTTGTGCTCGTTCTTGTTCTGCCAGATGGACTGTGTGCCCTCAAGCACCATGTTGCCGTTCGGCTCGACTTCCGTGACCGTCACCGTAACCGTGCCCGTTGCGCGGTTCGTATCCGAGGCCGCACCATCTGCCTTGAAACTGTCCGAGCCACCGGCACTTGCCGCTTCGAGGAATGTGAACAGGCCGACACCGGCGTTGAGGTTCACGTTGCCACTCTTGCTGTTGCTGCTCGACTTCGATGCTGATGTCGTCGTCGTCTCGCTGATGATGATCGTCAGGATGTCGCCGACATCATGCGCCTTGCGATCGGCAAAGATGTTCTGCGTGTAGCCGCCGCTCCAAAGCGACTGCGCCGAGGCGGCCGACGGCGTAAATGCAGGAGCAAATAACGCAACGCCCAGCATAAATGCTGCTATTTTTTTCTTCACTTGATAGCACCTTCTTCGTTCTGAAAGCACCTTCGCAGGTAACAATCACTAAAATAGAAAGGCCCTACCTCCGACACTCCCCCTGCCACTTCGTGGCCCTCCCCCCTCTGAGAGGGGGGCTGACGGGAGCGGGGTCAGGATCCAACTTTCACCGTATGCGCATCGACAACCGTGCCCAAGAGCATCTTGCCGGACCGCGCATTCTTCACGCGGATATGGTCGCCGACGCGGCCGCGCTGGAGCGCGATACCCTCGGCTGTCACCTGGATGCCATTGTAGTCCGAGAGGAGCGTCACAGGCGCACTTGCCTCGATGACGAGCGCGTTCTGCAAGACGCTTTCCGTCAGAGGCTTTCCTGCACTCAGGAAGCGCGCGGGCACGCGGCCGGCGATTTCCTCTGCCTTGTGCAGATATGGCGTCGCGGCATCATCGACTGCGATCTCCGCCGTCTTCACGTCCGCTTCGCCGATCGTCTCATCGGGCTTCAAATCGCGCGCCGCGACGAGCACCGTGTCATAGACCTTGACGCGATAATAGAGAATGGCCCGCCGATAAAACGTGCCATTCACATAGACCGAAACGTGCACGGGCGTCGTTCCCGTATAGTGGACGGCCTTCGGCACATCCACCTGGCAGATGAGGCTGCCGGCTGGCGCATGCATGTCCTGCACGCCGCGCGCGAGCACGACCTCGTGCCGCCGCGTCTCGCCCGCATCCTCTATGGCCGCTTCGAGTTTCTCGCTTGCGTACTGCGAAAACTGCGCCGCCGTGACCGTCTGGGGATAGCGCTCGGCCTGCGTGCCGCCGCCATAGGCAGATGCCACAGGCGCCGGCGCAAGAAAGAAGAAGCCACCCCACACAGCGGAAAGCATGGAAATGGCGAGGATTGTCTTCTTCAGTTTCATCATTTATGCCGCTCAGCGCTTCAGGCCGTTCGCGATCTCGAGCATCGAGTCCGATGTCGTGATGGCCTTTGAGTTCGACTCATACGCGCGCTGCGAAACGATCATGTTGACCATTTCATCGACGATCTGGACGCTCGACATTTCGAGCGTCCTCTGCGTCAGCGTGCCAGCACCATCCGTGCCCGGGTTGCCCTCGATGGCATCGCCCGAGGCCTGCGAAACAACGAAGAGGTTCTTGCCGATGGCCGTGAGGCCCGACGGATTGACGAAGCGTGCCAGCGTAATCTGGCCGACTTCCTGCTGGTCGCCGCCGGCCGGCGTGCACGAGACGCGGCCGTCCTGCGAGATGACGATAGAATCGCTCGGCGCTGTCTCGTCAATCGTGATGCCATCCGCGAGCGGATAGCCGTCCGTCGTGACGAGGCGGCGGTCCGAATCGAGCTTGAACGAGCCATCGCGCGTATAGGCCGTCGTGCCATCCGGCATCGTGATGCGGAAGAAGCCTTCGCCCTGGATGCCGATGTCCGTCGGGTTGTCCGTTGTCTGCAGCGGACCCTGCGAGAAGATGCGGTTCGTCGCGGCGACACGCGTGCCGAGGCCGATCTGCAGACCCGTCGGGTACTGGCTGTCGTTGCCAGATGCTGCGCCCGCCTCGCGGAGATTCTGATAAATGAGATCCTGGAACTCGGCGCGGACTTTCTTGCCACCGTACGTATTGACATTCGCGATGTTATGCGAAATGACATCCATATTCGTCTGCTGCCCCTTCATGCCCGAGGCTGCCGACCAAAGTGCTCGCATCATAATGCTGTTCCTCCCAAATCCTTCTGCTCTTCCTGCGAACCATCCCATCGGAAAAGCATGGCTCTCTTTCTCCTATATATATCGGAGATTTTTTCAAAAACTTAAGTGTTTCGAGAAATTAATTTTGTATTCTCTGCATCATCAGCCCAGACGACCGACATCGTTGACGGACTTGTCGAGCATTCCGTCCTGCGTCGTGACGGCTTTCGAGCCCGCTTCGTAGATGCGGTAGTTGTTGATGAGCTGCACCATTTCCTCAACGACGTTCGAATTCGAACGCTCGAGGACGCCCTGCTCGATCGTGCCCGTCGCGGGCTGCGGCTGCGCGCCCTGCTGCGGGAAATAGAGATTGTCTCCCTGCTTGAGAAGCGCACGGCGGTCAGCAAAATCGACGAATGCAAGCTGGCCGACCTGCTGCTGCGTATCCTGTCCCGGCACGCGCACGAGAATCTGTCCCGTCTCGCCAATTACGACTTCCGTTGCATTTGCAGGAATCATGATGGGTTGGCCGTTCGTGCCAAGGATGGCCTGCCCTCGCACATTCTGGAGCTGGCCCGTCGCCGAACGAAACAGTGCGCCGTCGCGCGTATAGCGCACGCCCTGCGGCGTCTGAACTTCGAGATAGCCATTGCCCGCAATCGCGACGTCATACGGGTTGCCCGTCGTTTCGAACGTGCCCTGGCTGCGGTCTGTCGCGACTTCCGCGATTTCCGAACCGAGACCGAGCGTGCCGACGATGGGCGGCTGCCCGCCGACAGAAAAGCCCTTGAAGCTCGTCACGTCGTTGCGCATGTCCTTGTCGTTGATGCGCCGGATCAGCATCGGCTCAAACTCTTCCGAAATGGCGACGTCGCGCTTGAAGCCGTTCGTATTGACGTTCGCGAGGTTGTTCGAAATGACGTCCGTGCGCTGCGTCTCCTGAATCATGCCGGCAGCTGCCGTATAAAGTCCACGCCACATAGGCAGACTCCTTTCTGAAATGTCGTTCCTTCGCAGAATACGGTCAACCATACCGATTGGCCGTACCTTCGACACTCCCCCCGCCGCTCACGCGGCCCGTCCCCCCTCTGAGAGGGGGGCTGGCTTCGGAGGAAATTTTGTCTCATATTAGTTGTATATTCGCCATAAAGGAGCGGTTTCCCTTTTTCAGCGGCCCATTTTCAGATTCTGTGCTTTGCCGTCGAACTTGGCGAACGTGTCGAGCGCCTTGCCGCAGCCGAGCGCCACACAGGAAAGCGGGTCGTCAGCGAGCGCCGTCGGGATTTCCGTCTCGCGGCGGATGAGTTCGTCGAGGCCGTAGAGCATTGCGCCGCCGCCCGTCAGGATGATGCCGCGATCCATGATGTCCGCCGAGAGCTCTGGCGGCGTCTCCTCGAGCACCTTCTTGACCTGCTCGACGATGCGCGTGACCGAGAGGTTCATGGCTTCAGCTGCCTGTGCCGTCGTGATGACGAGATTCTTCGGCAGGCCTGTCAGCATGTCGCGGCCGCGGATGTCCATTTCCTCCGCGCGCGCGTCAGAGAATGCCGCGCCGACATTCATCTTGATGTCCTCTGCCGTGCGCTCACCGATCATCATGTTGAACTCGCGCTTGACATAGGCGATGATGTCCGAATCGAACTTGTCGCCCGCGATGCGCAGGCTCGCGCTCGTGACGATGCCGCCGAGCGAGATGACCGCGATGTCCGTCGTGCCGCCGCCGATGTCAACAACCATCGAGCCGCACGGCTCGACGATGTCGAGGCCGGCGCCGAGTGCGGCCGCGAGCGGCTCCTCGATGAGCTGCGTATGGCGTGCACCCGCCTGCTCGGCCGCTTCCTGCACGGCGCGCTGCTCGACCATCGTGCAGCCCGACGGGATGCAGATCATGATGCGCGGACGGAAGACGAAGCTGTGGCCGACGACTTTCTCAATGAAATGGCGCAGCATGCTCTCCGTGATGTCGTAGTCAGCGATGACGCCTTCCTTGAGCGGACGGATGGCCACGATATTGCCAGGCGTGCGGCCGATCATGCGGCGCGCCTCCTCGCCGATGGCGAGCACGCGGTTCGTGTCCTTGTCCACCGCCACGACAGACGGCTCGCGCAGCACGATGCCCTTATTCTTTACATAAATCAGCACATTTGCCGTGCCGAGATCGATACCGATATCCATGGACATTCCAAACATCTTCTGTGTTACCCCTTTTTCTATCTAAAACTGCCCTTGCGGGCGTCAGTGGTCGTTCGTCTTTATAATATAATATAATTCAGCGGCGAATACAATAGCCTTCTTTCCTCATGTTACCATAACTTCGATGCATGATAGTCAGATTCTATCTAGTATTATCACTTGGTCTCAAAAATTCTTTCAGAAACCGTCAAATCCCATTGACAAGCGCCATACGGGGTGCTAGGATGAAAGGCGAAAGAGATTTTTTTCACATAACCATAACAGGGGGTTATCAAGCAACATGAACAACAGAAGAAAGATCGTCGTCATCGGTGCCAGCAACGTCGGCTCCGCCGTCGCCAACAAGATTGCGGATTTCCAGCTCGCTACGGAAGTCGCGCTCATCGACCTCAATGAGGACAAGGCGTGGGGCGAGGCTGTTGACTCCAGCCATGCGACGAGCTGCGTCTACAGCACGAACATCAAGTTCCATCTCGGCGACTATGATGACTGCAAAGACGCAAACATCATCGTCATCACGGCCGGCCCGTCCATCCGCCCGGGCGAGACGCCGGATCGCCTGAAGCTCGCTGGCACGAACTCGAAGATCATGGCTTCCGTCATGGGCGAGATCGTCAAGCGCACGAAAGAGGCCATGATCATCGCGATCACGAACCCGCTCGATGTTGCGACGTATGTTCTTTCCACGCAGTTCGATTATCCCCGCAACCTCATCCTCGGCACGGGCACGATGCTCGAGACGTATCGTTTCCGCCGCATCCTCGCGAACAAGTACCAGGTGGATCCGAAGAACATCAGCGGCTTCGTCCTCGGCGAGCACGGTAACTCGGCCTTCGTCGCCTGGTCGACGACGGCTTGCGCCGGCTTCCCGATTGATGACCTCGACGAGTATTTCCACCACACGGAGAAGCTCAGCCACAAGGCCGTCGAAGACGAGCTCGTGCAGGTCGCTTACGACGTCATCAACCGCAAGGGCTTCACGAACACGGGCATCGCAATGGCAGCTTGCCGCTTCATCAAGTCCGTGCTCTACGATGAGCACACGATTCTCCCGTGCTCGGCTGTTCTCGATGGCGAGTATGGCCTCCACGATGTCGCGCTCTCCATCCCGCGCATGATCTGCGCTGATGGCGTCATGCGTTCGTTCGAAATCCATCTGACGGACGACGAGCTCGAGAAGCTCCATGCAGCAGCAAAGAGCGTCCGCTCCGCCCTCGATGGTGCCGGCATCAAATAAGATCGTCTGACAACCATATATATACCAAGACACCGCCGCTGACAGGTTGGACAAAAACCTGCCAGCGGCGGTGCTTTTTCTTGAAAGCTCAGATGATCCAGTTGTTCGGCGTGACGGTCGCGTCGAGAAGCGTGGCGTGGAGGATGGCATTTGCGATGGCGGCGGCATCTGCCGGTGCGCCCGCGTCGTTTGGCGCGAAGCCGCTCCATGCTTTCGCCTGCGGGAGCGCGGCGACAGCGTCTGCTGTCTGCGCGTCCTTTGCGCTGACGAGCACGATGAGGCCGGCATCGAGGAGGTGCTGCGTCGTGGCAGCGGCGTCTTCGCCGGGCTGCGGCGTGTAGAGATACGTGTGGCGGCCGCTGCGGACGAGGGTGTACTCGGCCTCGGCGATGGCGGATGGCTTTGTGCCGTCGCCCGGCGAAAAGACGACAGCAAGCGGCGTCTGCCAGTTCAGCGCACTGCGCATGGCGGGCGTGGCCGTGAAGCGCGCCTCGTCACCCGCGCCAATCGTGCGCACGACGCCAGCGGCGGCCGTGCTGTTCGTGATGCGGTCGATGAGGATGAGCTCGCCGAGCGCGCGATGCGCGGCAAACGGTGCGAGCACGATGGGCTCTGTCACAGCAATACTCGCAAGGGCAATCTCGTTCTTGCGCAGCGTCGTCGCGCCTTGATGCTCGCCGGTGTTGATGTCGATCTTGTATTCGATTTTCGAGAGAATGCCCGGAATCTGGCGCGTGCCGAGTTTGATGAGGAAGTTCTTGCCGACCGTGAGTTCGGCGTCGTCCATCCAGAGGATTTCGGCCTGAAAAGCGTCGGCGAGTTCGAGGCCGCTGTCCTTTTCGAGCACGCTGCCGCGCGAGACATCGACTTCGCGGTTCAGCTGGAGCGTGACGGGCTGGCCGGTGAAAGCGCTCTGCGCTTCGTGGTCGGCGACGAGAATGCTCCTGACCTCGGCCGTCTCGCCGCTCGGCAGCACGCGCACGGTGTCGCCAACTGCGACGCTGCCGCTCTCGATCTGGCCCTGAAAGCCACGAAACGTATGATTCGGACGGCAGACACGCTGCACGGGCAGATAAAATCCCTGCTCGACGGCCGCGCCCGCCGTCACATCGATCTGTTCGAGGTATGGCAGCAGCGCCTCGCCCTTGTACCAAGGCATGTTCGCAGATTTCTTCGTGACGTTGTCGCCCTCGGTCGCGGAGACAGGGATGATGACGACGTTTTCGAGGTTCAGTTCCTTCTCGAGCTCGCCAATCTGCGCGGCGATTTCCGCGAACCGCTGCTCGTCGTAATGGACGAGGTCCATCTTGTTGACGGCAAAGACGAAATACCGGATGCCCATGAGCGCGCAGATGCGGGCATGGCGGCGCGTCTGCGTCAGCACGCCCTGCTTTGCATCGACGAGGATGATGGCGAGGTCGGCGAATGACGCGCCGCAAGCCATGTTGCGCGTGTATTCCTCATGGCCCGGCGTGTCGGCGCAGATGAAGCTGCGGTTGTCCGTCGTGAAATAGCGGTAGGCCACGTCGATCGTGATGCCCTGCTCGCGTTCGGCCAGCAGGCCGTCGAGCAGCAGCGAGTAGTCGATGGCACCGCCGCGGCTGCCAACTTTGGAATCGAGCAGCAGCGCTTCTTTCTGGTCGGCATAGAGGAGCTTCGCATCGTAGAGCAGGTGACCGATCAGCGTGGACTTGCCGTCATCGACGCTGCCGCAGGTAATGAATTTCAAGAGATCGTTCATCAGAAATAGCCCTCCCGTTTGCGTTTCTCCATGCTGCCCGCACCGCCGTCGTGGTCGATGACGCGGCTCGTGCGCTCCGACTCGACGGCGCCGAGCGTCTCCTGCACGATGGCGTCGAGCGTGTCAGCCGTCGATTCGACGCCGCCCGTCAGCGGATAGCAGCCGAGCGTGCGGAAGCGGATGACCTTGTGCTGGATGTCTTCGGGCTTCAGGTGCAGCTTCTGCACGATGCGGTCGTCATCGACCATGATGATGTTGCCGTCGCGCTCGATGCACGGCCGCTCTTTTGCAAAATAGAGCGAGACGATTTCGAGGTTCTCACGGCGGATGTACTGCCAGATGTCCTTCTCTGTCCAATTCGAGAGCGGGAACACGCGGATGCTTTCGCCCTTGTGAATCTGCGCGTTGTAGAGCTTCCAAAGCTCGGGGCGCTGGTTCTTCGGATCCCATGCCTGCGCGGCGTTGCGGAACGAGAAGATGCGCTCTTTCGCACGCGATTTCTCCTCGTCGCGCCGCCCACCGCCGAACGCCGCCGTAAAGCCGTACTTCGTCAGCGCCTGCTTGAGCGCCTGCGTCTTCATGATGTCCGTGTACGACGCGCCGTGGTCGAACGGGTTGATGCCGGCCTTGATACCCTCTTCGTTCTTGTACTCGATCATGTCGAGGCCGTATTTCTTCGCCTGCGCGTCGCGGAACGCGATCATCTCGTGGAACTTCCACGTCGTGTTGACATGCAGGAACGGGAATGGCGGCTTTTCTGGATAAAACGCCTTGAGCGCGAGGTGCATCATGACCGTGCTATCCTTGCCGATGGAATAGAGCATGACCGGCTTCTCGCATTCCGCGGCCACTTCGCGGATGATGTAGATGGCCTCGGCTTCGAGCGCGTCGAGGTGCGAAAGTTTTCCCATATGTCTCTTCCTTTCAAAGGCGAATGTCGTTCAATACGCGTTCGCCTGTTTTTTATTGACCACGATGCGCTGTTCCTCGCCGTCCGCGAGCTTCAGCACCCAGGAAAGCGTGTCGGCGCTGTCCTGCGCATAAAGCCTGCCGCCCGCGCCGCCGAGCTCGGCTTCGAGCGTGAAGAAAATCGCGTTCTTCGGGCACTCCTTCACGCACGCCGTGCAGCCCCAGCAGTCACGCCGGTCGCGGATGGCGGCTTTCCCGGCCTGCAGGAACAGCAGGTTCCCCGGGCAGACGTCCGTGCAGCGGCCGCAGCCGATGCAGGTCGAAGTTTCGATACGGATACTCATTTTTTCACCTCGATATAGTACGACTGAACTGAAAAGCTACGCTACCTCAGGCCCCCTCTCCGAGGGGGCTGGCCCGAAGGGCCTGGGGGTGTGTCGAAGGTAGAACGTGGGATATCGCTCGATTGCATCTGCGAAGACGTACCTTCGCAGATACCATCGAATTGATTGTCAGTTCCTACCTCCGACACTCCCACCACCGCTTCGCGGTCCCCCTCCCTCTGAGAGGGAGGCTGAAGTTTGAGGGCCTCCGCACTTAGCTTAATGACATTGACCTCTGGGAGCGAGGCAAGTGTACGAGATTTTTCAAAATGATTTCAACCTTGCCATCGACGAGCCGCGAGTTGACGTATTTCTCGAATGCGGCGTCTTTCTCGGGATAGTCGAGGTTTTCTGCGAAGCTGTGCCATCTTGTCTCCTTCCGGGCTTTGAGGTGCTCGATAAGGACTTTGCAGACGAGCAAGCGCTCCTGGAGTTCAAAAATCTTCAGCAGGCCATAGGCATCCCCAGCGCGCAGGTCACCTGAGAGGCGCGTGATGCGGTCAATGTGCTTGGCGGCAAGGTCGAGCTGGCGCTCGGTGTAGCGGTAGTGTGCCCCGATGCCGCCGGCGTATTCGTCCATTGTCTGCTGCATAGCTTCTTCGAGGGCGTCGACTGTGAAGAGCGGCGGCTCGCTGCCTGGCGTAAGCAAATCTGCAACGCGTGCGGCAATCTCGTCCGGCGTCTGCACGGGTGCGGATGATGATGCCTGCGCATTTCCTTCAGAATCCGCTGCCGTTGCGTTCGTACGCTGTTCCGTTTCCGCCTTTGCGCGTTCCACATACTTTGCCGCGCCTTCCGCCGCGATCTTTCCTTCGACGAACGCGCCTGTCACGTATTTCTGCGGACAGCCCCCGGCCACATCGCCCGCCGCGAAAAGGCCGGACACGGTCGTCATGCGCTCGCTATCGACCCAGTAGCCGCTCGCCGTATGACCGCCGACGACATAGGGCTCCGTGCCCTCGACTTCGACATCTGCGATGCGTGGGCCGAGGCCTGTCTCGCGCCATTTCATCGTCTGCGCTGGCGCCATGTTGAGATAGGCTTTTTCGAGCGCGTCTTCCTGCGCCTCGCTGATGCCCTTTGTTTCAAGATAGCACGGCCCGCGTCCCGCGAGATTCTCGCTGACGACGGCATAGAGGCGCTCCGACGTCGTGTTGCCGTACTTGTGCTGATATTTCTCGCCGCGCGCATTGACCTGCGGCGCGCCGACGCCTTGCGCTAGCGTGCCGGTCGGGGCGATCGTGTCCTTGCAGCGCAGGGCGATGAAGCGCATCTCGAAGCTCGTCATCTCGGCGCCCGCGCGAAGCCCCATCGCATAGCCCGCGCCCGTGTTGAACGGCGGATACCACACGCAATGGCGCGCCTCGCCCGGATGGTTCGGGCGGTAGAGCCCCGCCGCGCCGCCCGTCGCGCAGATGACGGCGCTGGCGCGGACATAGACGACCGCTTCCTCGCGGAGCGCTACGCCCCAGGCGCCCGCCGCATGGCCGTCGGCGCCTTTCAAGAGGTCGACGACATCGACATGCTCGAGGACATCGACGTTTTCTGCGGCCTTCACAGCTTTTGCAAGAATCGGCTTGATGTTTTCGCCATTGATCTTGAGATTGCGCCAGCCGCGCGAGACGTAGCTGCCGTCCTTATCCTTGAGGATGACGAGGCCGAGCTTCTCGACGTCCCGCGTGACCTCATTGAGTCCTTCGCTCATCTGCAGCAACAGGTCTTCGCGCACGATGCCGTCAGCGTCCTTTGACGCATAATCGACATAGTCCTGCGGCACATGGCCCGGCGTGATGTAGGCGTTGAGCGCATTGACGCCCGCCGCGAGGCAGCCGCTGCGCTTGAGGCCGGCCTTTTCAAGCAGCAGGACATGAACGTCGGGTGCAATTCGCGCGAGTGTCAGTGCTGCATAACATCCAGCTGCACCGCCGCCAATAATCAGCACGTCGGCAAATTTCTCCACGATTTTCAAAATTATCACCTCAAATGATGACGGAATCGACCTGCTTTGCCCGATTTTCCAAAATTTCCGTCCTCCCGCCCGCGAAGCTGTAGATGCGGTGGATGAAGACTTTCGCCGTGTCGCCTTCGTGGAGCGACGGCTTTTCGAGGCTGCGCGTGCCTTTTAAGAGCTGGCCCTTGACTTCGACATCGACCTCGGCGCTGCTGCCTCGGAAATAGACGCCGCGCACGATGCCGGTTTCTGACGCAAGCGGCATGCGCATTTCGCTGTCGTCGGCGCCGATTTCGAGAAATTCCGGCCGGATGATGCCTTCGTGTGCGCCCGTTGTCGTACCATTCTCAAACCCTTTGAAAATCGTGAAGTCCGGCACATGGACGGCTTCGCCGATGAAATCGGCGACGAACGGTGTGCGCGGCTGCTGGTAAATTTCGACGGGCGTGCCCGTCTGCTCGATGTGGCCGCGGTTGACGATGACGATGTCGTCCGCGACCTCGACGGCTTCGTCCTGATCATGCGTGACGAAGATGCTCGTGATACCGAGCTTGTGGATGGCCTTTCGGAGCCACTGCCGCAGTTCCTTGCGGACTTTCGCATCGATGGCGGCAAACGGCTCGTCAAGCAGCAGCAGCTCCGGCTCTGGCGCGAGGGCGCGGGCAAAGGCGACACGCTGGCGCTGGCCGCCCGAGAGCTGCATCGGATAGCGGTGGCCGAACTCCTTGAGCCCGACGAGCTCCGTGAGCGCATCGACGCGCTCCTTGATCTTCTGCTTCGGCGTCTTCTGGATGGTGAGGCCGAACGCGATGTTTTCGCGCACCGTCATGTAGCGGAACAGCGCGTAGTTCTGGAACACGAAGCCGATGCCGCGCTTCCCCGGCTCGATGTCGTTGACGCGCTGGCCGCCGATGTAGATGTCACCGCTGTCCGGCGTCTCGAGGCCCGCGATCATGCGCAGGATCGTCGTCTTGCCCGAACCCGAGGGGCCTAAGAGGCCGATGATGCGGCCTTTCTCAATCGTGAGGTTTACGTCATTCGACGCCTTGAAACCGCCGAACGTCTTCTGGATATGCTGGAGATGGACTTCAGCTGTCATGGGAATCCCCCCTTTGGCGTCCTTCCGCGAGATTGCGCAGCACGAGAATCAGGACGGCCAGGATCACGAGGATGGACGCGACGGCGAATGCCGCCGTGAAATTGTATTCGTTGTAAAGAATCTCGATGTGCAAGGGCAGCGTGTTCGTCTTGCCGCGGACGTGGCCCGAGACGACGGACACCGCGCCGAACTCGCCCATGGCGCGCGCCGTACAGAGGATGACGCCGTAGACGAGTGCCCATTTGATGTTCGGCAGCGTGACATAGCGGAAAATCTGCCAGCCGCTCGCACCAAACGTCGCGGCCGCCTCCTCCTCGTCGCGCCCCTGCGCCTCCATGACGGGCACGAGCTCGCGCGTGATGAACGGGAATGTCACGAACACCGTCGCGAGGATGATGCCCGGCACGGCGAAGACGATCGCGATGTGCTCGGCGCGCAGGAACGGGTAGAGCGGGCTCATGCGGCCGAACAGCATGACGAAGAACAGGCCGGCGACGACAGGTGAAATCGCAAAGGGCAGGTCGATCATCGAGCCGATCAGCGACTTGCCGCGGAACGAGAATTTCGTCAGCAGAAACGCCGAGGCGAGGCCGAAAATCGTATTGCTGAGAACGGCGAGCACCGTCGCTTCAAGTGTGAGGCCGAGCGCTTTGACGGCAAATGGTTCCGTGATGGCTTTGAGATACGTCTGCCAGCCTTTCGAGAGCGCCTCGCTCGCGACAAGCACGAGCGGCAGCACGAGCATGACGAGGAGGAACAGCGCCGCAAGCGCGATGAGCAACCAGGCGAGCACGCCTTTTTCTTTCTGCATCATCACACCCCCTGCTGTTTCACGCGATAGCGCTGGTAGCCGTTGAGCGCGAGCAAAATGACGAACGACAGTGCCATCATGACGATGGCAATCGCCGCTGCCGCCTGATAGTCAAACTGCTCGAGCTTTGCCATGATGAGGAGCGGCGCAATCTCCGTCTCATACGGCAGATTGCCCGCAATGAAGACGACGCTGCCGTATTCGCCGATGCCGCGCGCAAACGCGAGCGCGAAGCCTGTCAAAAGCGGCGACAGGAGCTCGGGGAACACGACGCGGCGGAACGTCTGCCACGGCGTCGCACCAAACATCATGGCCGCTTCCTCAAGGCTCGGGTCGAGGTCACGCAGCACCGGCTGCACGCTCCGTGCGACGAACGGGATGCCGACGAAGACGAGGGCGATTGTAATGCCGACGACCGAAAAGGCCGATGGCACGCCCGCCGCATAGAAGAACTGACCGAGCCAGCCGTTTTCCGCATAGAGCGTCGTCAGCGCGATGCCCGCAACCGCTGTCGGCAGCGCGAACGGCAGGTCGATGAGGCCGTCGAGGATGCGCTTGCCCGGAAAATCGTAGCGCACGAGCACCCACGCAAGCAGCAGGCCGAACGCCGCATTGATGACCGCCGCCACGAGCGACGTGCCGAAGCTTACCTCGTAGGCATGAAACACGCGCACGTCGCAGACGACGTCGAGGAATTTCGTGAGCCCCATGCCGCTCGAATAGAGAAGAAACGCCGCGAGCGGCAATAAGAGAATCAGCGAAAGATAGAAAAATGTAATCCCGAATGTAAAGTGGAACCCTGGAATGACATGCCGTGCCGCAGCCATGAAAACACCTCGAAATATGTGAGCTGAAACAATGTGCGTTGGCTCCCTCCCAGAGGGAGCTGTCAGCGAAGCTGACTGAAGGAGTCTCACAAGATGGGCGTATGAGATATCCGATTGCCTCATACACGGGCGTCGAAAAAGCAACGACGCAGCCCGCATAAGATACTGTTGAAGCTCCAAGAAACGAACTGCTTGTGAGACTCCCTCCGCCCTTCGGGCACCTCCCTCTCAGAGGGAGGCTTCAGGGCTTGGAGGTTAGTGCTTCTCGTAAATCTGGTCGAACGTGCCGCCATCGGCGAAATGCTCTTTCTGCGCTTTCTGCCAGCCGCCGAATGCATCATCGATTGTCACGAGCGTCAGCTTCGGGAACTTTGCAGCATATTTCGCAGCGATTTCTTCGTCGCGCGGACGGTAGAAGTGCTTTGCCGCAATCTCCTGGCCTTCCTTCGAGTAGATGTATTTGATGTAGGCCTCGGCGACCTTGCGCGTGCCTTTCTGGTCGACGACTTCATCGACGACGGCGACGGACGGCTCGGCAAGGATGCTCAGCGAAGGCACGACGATCTCGTACTTGTCAGGGTCTTCCTGCACGGAAAGCAGCGCCTCATTCTCCCAAGCAACCAGCACATCGCCCTGACCGCGCTGGACGAACGACGTTGTCGCGCCGCGCGCGCCAGAGTCGAGCGCCACGACCTGCTGGAACAGCTTCTTGATGAAGCCCTTGACCTGCTCCGTATCGCCGTTGTACTTTTTCTCAGCGTACGCCCAGGCCGCGAGGTAGTTCCAACGCGCGCCACCCGAAGTCTTCGGGTTCGGCGTGACGACCTGCACATCATCGCGCGTCAAGTCGTCCCAGTCGTGGATGTTCTTCGGATTGCCCTTGCGCACGAGGAACACGATGGTCGAGGTGTACGGCGCGGAGTTGTTCGGGAACTTCGTCATCCAATCCTTGTCAATGAGGCCCGTCGCCGCGATTTCATCCACGTCATACGCGAGCGCGAGCGTCACGACGTCAGCTTCAAGCCCTTCGCGCACGGAGCGCGCCTGCTTGCCTGAGCCGCCATGCGACTGCGTGAAATTCACCTGCTCGCCCGTCTCGGCCTCCCACTTCTTCGCGAATGCCTCGTTGAAATCCTGATACAGCTCGCGCGTCGGATCGTAAGACACGTTGAGGAACGTCTGACCATCGGCGCTCTCGCCGGAACTTCCCGCATCGCTGCCGCAGCCCGCCATCACCCCCGCCATCATGAGAAGTCCTGCCGCCATCGCCAGCCACTTTTTCGCTTTCATGCTGCTCTCCCCCTTCGCGTCTTTTAAATGCATATATGTTTACTATCTTTATGGGCAAAAAAATTTGCTTTCAGTCGAGGCCACCTTTCTCGACGACGAGATTCCATGTGCGATCGTCGTTCTTGTCCACCGAGAGCACTTTGTGTCCCTCGTCTTTGAGGCTGCGCGGCACGTTCTGGATGGGCTCGCCGTCGTTCAGATGAACGCCGAGCTTCTGGCCGTCCTCGAGGTCTTCGAGTGCGACCTTGACTTTGACGAACGTAATCGGGCAGACGACATCGGTGATGTCGATCGTATCATCTACTGCTGCTTTGCTCATAAGACTGCCTCCACTTCTTTCTGGAACTTGTCCCATCCCACACGATCGAGGCAGTTTGCAAAGCGTTCACTCGGCTTCGCGTTGTCCTCGAAGAATTTCAATGTCACATCGACGATTTCATAGAGCTTTGCCTCGTCGAACACAATCGGCAGGAAATGGCGGCCGATCGCGATGCGGTTGCCGTAGAGGCCGCCGAACGAAATCACGAAGCCATTCTCGCCCGTCCATGCGTCCGTCGGGCAGCTCTTGATGCACTTGCCGCAATAGACGCATTTGTTTTTGTCGAACGTGACCGTCTGCGCATCCTTGTCCACGGTGATGGCCTTTTCAGGGCAGACGGCGCCGCAGACGCCGCAATAGATGCAGCTCTCGGCCGCCCACTTCGGCAGCACGCCGCCCTTGATGCCCATGTCGTTTTCTTCGGCCTTCAGGCAGTTGTTGTGGCAGCCCGTGAAACCGAACTTGAATTTATGCGGGAGCTCGCGACCGCCATAGCGCTTGTCGAACTCATTCGCGAGCTTCACCGTGTCGATGAGGCCGGACGGGCACGTCGCCGCGCCCTGGCAAGCCGTGATTGTGCGGACGCGCGGGCCGCAGACGCCGACTTCGACGCCGCCGGCTTTGAGCGCAGCTTTCACTTCGTCGATGTCCTGCAATTTGATGTAGGGGATCTCGATGCCCTGACGGCTCGTCAGATGCACATAGCCCTTGCCGTATTTCTCCGCGACCTGCTGCACCGTGCCGAGCTGCGCCGCCGTGAAATGGCCGCCGACGGACTTCAGGCGCATCGCGAAACAATCCTTCTGCTTCTGGCGCATGAAGCCGCCTTTTTTGAGTTCCTTGTAATCGACTGGCATGATATGACCCTCCTACGATTGGCTTTCACTTTTTCGTTCGGCTTCAGCATCCAACTACTCCCCCCGCCGCTCACGCGGCCCGTCCCCCCTCAATGAGGGGGGCTGAAGTTCGTGGGTCACTGAATCCTTAAATCCTCTTTTGTGACATTCTTGTCTCGGTCCACATGGAAACTGTTCAGCACGGGCTCGCCGCCGGCGAGCGAAAGGATGAAATAGCTCGCCGTGCTGTCGAAGGCGAGGCGCTTGTCCTCTTCGCTCGGCCGCGACGGCGTTGCCGGATGGCTGTGCCAGTTGCCAAGCAGCTGCCAGCCCTGCGCGCGGAGTTCCTTCACCGCCGCGAACTGCTCTTTCGGGTCGAGTGAGAAATGTTCGGCGCTCGCATCCGTATTCGTGAGGTAAAAGACTTTTTCGACCGTCTTTCCATCGCCATCCATCGTGCCGCCCAAGAGGCCGCAGTCCTCGATGGGGGCGACGCCTCGTGCATGTTGCACCATTTCCAGATAATCTGCAAGCTTCAAATGTACAACCATCTGCAGCCCTCCTCATTTCCGCAGGTCGCAGGCTGGCTGTTCGTAGTCTACGAGTTCTGTAATCGTCGGATGAGCACCGCAGACAGCACAGTTCGGATTGCGCGGAATCTTGACCTTGCGGAAATTCATCTTCAGCGCGTCGAATGTCAGCAGATACCCCGTCAGGAGGTCGCCGATGCCGAGGATATATTTCAGCGCCTCCGTTGCCTGCAGCGTGCCGATGACGCCGCCCATGACGCCGAGGACGCCCGCCTGCCGGCACGTCGGCACGGCATCTTTCGGCGGCATGGTTGGGAACACGCAGCGGTAGCACGGCCCCTGCCCTGGCACGTACGTCATGAGCTGGCCCTGGAAGCGGATGATACCCGCATGGACGAATGGCTTCTTTTCAAAGACGCAGGCGTCATTGATCAGGAACTTCGCGGGGAAATTGTCCGTGCCGTCGATGATGAAATCATAGTCCTGGTCGCGGATGATGTCGCGGATATTCGCTGACGTCACGAGCTCGTTGTACGTATGCACCTCGACGTCGGGATTCATCGCTCCAATCGTCTCCTTGCCCGACTGAACCTTCGGCTTGCCGACGTCCGGCGTCTGGTGGATGATCTGCCGCTGGAGGTTCGAGAGATCGACGACATCGAAATCGGCGAGGCCGATCGTGCCAACGCCCGCCGCCGCGAGATACATCGCAGCCGGAGCCCCGAGGCCGCCCGTGCCGATGACGAGCACCTTGCCGCCGAGCAGTTTCTCCTGCCCCTTGCCGCCGACCTGCTTCAGGATGATGTGGCGCGAATAGCGCTCGAGCTGTTCATTCGTGAGCTTGCTCACTTCGCACCGCCTCCCATGAAGTACAGAAATTCGACGACATCGCCGTCTTTGACCGTCGTCGATTCGAATCCCGAATGATCGACGAACGCGCCGTTTAATTGCACCGTCACATATTCCGGCTGCTCCGCCTTCGCGACGACGAGGAAATCCTTCACGGAAAGGGGCTTCTCGATTTCGAGCGTTTCCCCGTTGACTGTCACTTTCATATCGCTGCCTCCCAATCTTGCCAGCACCCATGCGCGCTGCCTTTAAATCATATATTTTCTATATGTTTTATTTCGATGCTGTTATCATACAACAGGAACGTAACGTTGTCAACCTCTCTTTGTCAAAAACATATATGTTTGATGAAAGTTCTTTTCCTGCTTCCTCTTCAGAAAACAAAAAAATCCGCAAGTGCGGATGGCACTTGCGGATTTTTCGGTTTCGATAGTTCGGGGCTGAATCATGCTGCGCGTTTCCGTGCAAACATGCCAGGCTGCGACATCTTCAGGATGCGGCAGCTGTTCAGCACGACGGCGAGCGTCGCCGTATTGTGGATGATGGCCGCGTAGAGCGGGCTGATGCGGCCGAGCGCGCCAAGGAGCATCGCCGCGCTGTTGACGAGGATGGTCGCCATGAAGTTCTGATGCACGAGGCGCATCGTGCGGCGGCCGAGCGCGAGCGCTTCCATGAGACGCGCGGGGTCTTCGCCATGAATCGTGACGGCCGATGACTCGGCGGCGATGTCCGTCTGACGGCCGCCGAGCGAAACGCCGACATCCGCGAACGCGAGCGCCGGCGCGTCATTGATGCCGTCGCCGACCATCATGACCGTACCGCGCTGCTTGAGCTTGTTGACGTAGCTCGACTTGTCCTCGGGCAGAATTTCGGCATGATAAGCGTCGATGTCCATGTCCTGCGCGACTTTGGCCGCAACGGCCTTGCTGTCGCCCGTCAGCATGACGATCTCGTCAATGCCATAGCGGCGCATCTGGTTCAGCGTCTTCTTCATCGCCGGACGAATCGGGTCTTCGATGCCGATGACGCCGAGGAGCTTCTTGCCGCGTGCGACATAGAGCAGGTTCTTGCCCGCGAGGCTGCTGTCCACGAGCCCTTCTTCGTCTTTCACGCCGTTTTCCGCGAGGAACTTCTTGCTGCCAACACGGATGGTGCCGCCTTTGTACGTTTCAAAATCCGGCACCTCGGCGAGCATGCCGCGCGCGACGATGGTCTTGCTGTCCGTATGCTGCGGCACCGTCCAGTCGTGTTCTTTGACGTATTTCTGGATGGCCACGGCGAGCGGATGGACGGAATGCTGCTCCGCCGACGCCGCGAGCAAAATCATTTCTTTCTCATCGACGCCCCTGGCAGTCCGCGTAAACGAAATCTGCGGGACGCCGACCGTCAGCGTGCCCGTCTTGTCGAGCACGACGGTATCCGTTTCAGCAAGTGCCTCGATGTAGTTGCCGCCCTTGACGAGGATGCCGCGCTTCGCAGCCGCGCTGATGGCCGCTGAAATCGCCGTCGCCGTCGAGAGCTTCAGGCCGCACGAAAAATCGATGAACAGCAGGTTCAGCACGCGCTGCCAGTCGCGCGTCGCGCCATAGACGATGGCCGCACCGAGGAACGAGACCGGCACGAGGAAGTTCGCCATCTGGTCGGCGAAGTTCTGCACGGGTGCCTTGCGGCTCTGCGCCTCCTCGACGAGATGGACGATATGCGCAAGGCTCGTGTCCTTGCCGACTTTCTCGACCGCGATGACGAGCTCGCCCGCCTCGACGACGGAGCCTGCATAGACAGGCGACCCCTTGTGCTTCATGGCAGGATTCGACTCGCCCGTGATGGACGCCTGGTTGACAGCGGCCGAACCTGCGAGCACGCGGCCGTCGATGACGATTTTCTCGCCCGTATGCGCCGCAATCGTATCGCCTGCATGCACCTGCTCGATAGGAATCTTGCGCTCGACGCCATTCTCGACGCGCCAGACATAGCGCTGGTCGAGCGAGAGCAGCCCCGAAATCTGCGTGCGCGCACGCTCGGCGGCATAGCTCGTCAGCATCTCGGCGCCATTCGAAAGCGTCAGGAGCGTGAGGCTCGACTCGGGCTTGCCTGCGAGCACGGATGCGATGACCGCTGTTGCCGTCAGCGTGTCGGCGTTGAGCTGATGCTCCTGGAGCGGCCCCTTGATGCCGTTCGTGATGAACTTTCGCGCAAGGAACACCGTCAAAAGGCTCCGCGCAATCTTCGTCGCGGCGAAAAGCTCCGGCGACGTCTTGCGCAGAATCTGCACGGCCGCAAAGCCCGCGAGCGACACGAGCGCGTCGCGGCGGTACTCGGCGAGGCGCTCGGCCGGCGTGATGGCCGCTTCCTTCGCCTCCTGCACGACAGCGATGACCTGCTGCTGGATTTCGCGTGCAGGCAGCGTGCCCGTGTACCAGATGCGCACCTGCTTTTCATCGACGAGCACAGCCTTCACCATGCGGTAGCGGCGGATTGATGCCGCGAGGCTTGCACGCTTCTCACGAGAGAGCGCGATTGGCAGATGATAATTCAAACGTCCGTACATCATACGGTTCGCCATCCTCTCATCAGCGAGACCGCCCACCAGAGCATCTGCGAACCCGAGGGATATTGCTTCATCAGAATCATCTTGCGCAGGCCGCGCAGCAGGAAGACGAGGAACGCGGCCGAGCTCACGTCGAGCCAGCCATGCGAAGCCGTGCGGATCCACGTCGAAAACGCCCGCACCGTGCCGCGCACGCTCTTCGTCAATGCGCCTGCATGCGCCTCGAGCGGCTGTGCAACGTCATCGACCGTGCGCTGCCAGTCCTTTTTGAAGATGCTGTCGCGCAGGAAATCCTCGAGCACATCCATCTTCGCCTCATCGGCAGGGTCGTAGACAAAAAGCAGGCTGCCCGTCATGGCATGAACTTCGACGCGCTGCAAAAAATCAAGCTGCGAGAGTTTTTCCTGCAAGAGCGCTGCGAGTTCCTTCGTCATCTCCGCACGGTAGCGGCGGCGCCCCGGCAGCTTGCTCACGCAATGGAAGCCTGCCGTGATGTGCAGGGCCGCAGCGGCGCGCGCGCCGTATTGTTGCGCTCGTGCGCCCGCGTTGCGGACACCCTGCGTCAAATGCGGCACAGGATTCTGAAAGCGCGGCATTGCCGCCTTGGATGGGCCGCTGAAAAACATCTGATGGATGCTCTTGCCGATAGCTGCGCCCATCATGAAACCAGATACATACGACATCGTGTCATCTCCTCTTTGCGTGCGTCATGATATATTCTTCGACCTTGCGGAGCTCTGCATTCTTCCGCAGGACGGCAGGGTCATACTTGATCAGGATGGAGCCCGTGACCGTGCTCGTCTCGACGCTTGCAATCTCGGGAAAAGCGCCGAGCTGCGCCTGCACTTCGACTTCGAGCGCAGGATTCCCTGCGAGCTGCTTCGAATGCAGCCGCACGCGTCCCGGAAGATAGGAGGAAATCTCAACGGAACGGATGAAGAGATCGAGCTTGGTCGTCGGGATCTGAAGGGTATTCATGAGATTCATTTTCACCACTCCTCTAGAAAGATAGGGCTGCCGCACGCATGGAACGGCAGCCCTATCTTGAAGCCGCAAGAAACGATTATTTCTTTGCTTCCTGTGCTGCGATCAGATCCTCGAGCTCTTCCTTCTGGCGCTGGAGTTCCGCAATCGGAAGCTCAGCCGTCGGAGCTGCCGGCTGCATCGCGGCGAGCTGCTGCTCGCGCTCCTGCATGAAACGGTAGCCGAAGATGCCGGCAACCGCACCAACAGCGAGGCCGATCCAAAAATCGGTTTTCTGGAACATTGAATTTCCCTCCTCTGACCATTTTTTCTAAAAAGGAAGCGCCGAGCGACGCAAGCGTCCCTCGGCGCTTCCTGCACAAAAGGGTTGGAATGATATTTAGTACCATTCCAACGTCCATCATACCAAAGAGTGCGCTATTTGTCAATGAGAATATTTCTTTTTCGTCAATGAAAATCATCCTGTATGCAGCACACAAAAAACCTCCATGCATGAGCAGGTACATGGAGGTTTTTTGCTGTGTATTTAGTAGGAGAGCTTCTTCGGGATGCCTTTCTTCATCCCCTCTTCGAAAGCCAAGTATAATATACCATAACTGGGAACGATTATCAATAGATTTGCGAAATATTTTTTGAGATTTTTTCTCAATCAACGCAGCGACTTCACGAACGATGCACCAAGCTCCTCGCAAGCAGCGGCATCCGCATCCGTCGGGCCGTTCTCGACCGTGAGGCCATCGCGGAAGAGTTTTGCGCCGTCGGCCTTCGCGCGTTCCTCCCACGTCTTCATCCATGCACCGCCGCCCCAGCCATACGAGCCGAAGAGCGCGACGGGCACATCTTTGAGCTTCGATTCGATGGAGGCAAAGAACGGTTCAAATGTTCCCTCCTCGAGTACTTCGTCGCCCATCGCCGGGCAGCCGAAGAAAAAGCCATCGTAATCCTTGATTTCGTCCGCGCCGAACGAATCGACGGCGAAGAGCGGCGCCTCCGCGCCCGCTTTGCGCGTCCCGCGCTGGATGGCCTTTGCCATCTCCTCCGTATTGCCTGTACCAGACCAATAGACGATTGCTGTCTTTGCCATGAAAATTCCCCTTTCAACCTGCAACAACAAGATCCTCGAACCGTGCGCCTGCGTCGAGTTTCGCGCAGAATTCCTCGCTGCACGCCGCATAGTGCGCGAAGAGCGCACGCGCGACGTCGGGATTGCCGTAGACCTTCCAATAACCCTCGAGCGTGCAGTCCCTGCCGTGATGCTCGATGAAGCCACGGACGTCCTCGGGCGGATAGCCGAGGAAGAGACCAATCTCGTGTGGGAACGCCTTGCGGAGCTCCATGCGGCGCTGGAGCTCCGCGAGCAGCGCCGCAAGAGGCGCGTCTGCATCATAGCCGCGCTCAGCGAGCAAGGCTCGTGCCTCGGGGCGTTTCACGCAACGGGCGAGGCGCCGCGCCCGATAGAACAGCAGGAGCACATACTCCTCCCCTTCCACGAGGCGGAGAACGGAAATGCCCTTGCAACGGAAGCACGGCAGGAACGAGGCGAGCATCGCATCGAAATCCTCGAACTGGCTCTTGCGGAACGACAGCAGCACGCCGGGCTTCTCCCCGGCAAACGTCGGCGCTCCATGAAGCCCGAGCAGCGATTCGAAACATTCTCGACTCATCGGCATCGCATCCTTTCTCATGCTTATAAATGAGAACATCTATCTTTTACAACACAAGTATACTGCAATTCATTCTCAATTTCAAGGCAAAAAAGAAGGCCGTTGCAAAAAACAACAGCCGTATGCAAAATCTTTCTCAGCTCTTCGTGATGGCGACAACTTCGTAGCCACTGCCCGCAAGCGCCGTACGAATCTCGTCATCACTGACATCGCGCGTCATCTTCACGGTCGCCTGGTTGCGGTGGAGGTTCACCTTTGCCGCTGCGCCGTCGATGTCGTCGAGCAGCATCTCGACGCGGTTCTTGCAGTTGCCGCAGGTCATGCCAGAAATTTCCACGACTTTTTCGCCGACGACAGGGCCGTTCAGCTTCTTCTCGGGCACTTTCGGCTGCTCCGCGCCGCAGCAGCTCGTTTCGCCTCGGAACAATTTGTAGATATGCTTCGCCGCGATGCCGAGGCAGGCCAGGACAACGAGGCCGACGATGATGGTGCTCATAATGAAAATCATCCTCCTTCTCTTTTCTGATTCTGTTATACAGCGGGTGAGAAGGAATGTCAATAAAAAATCGGGCCAGAGGCAAAACCTCTGGCCCGATTTTTTACTTGTCGGTGTTATTTCAGCACGTATGGCACTTCTCGTAGATGCCGGCTTTCTTCAGCGTCTTGACGACGGTCTCGCCGATGTGGGCGACCGTGTCGGCGACTTCGATGCCGACGGCGTTGAGAGCCTTGATCTTGTCAGCCGCCGTGCCTTTGCCGCCGCTGATGATAGCGCCTGCATGGCCCATGCGTTTGCCCGGAGGCGCCTGACGGCCAGCGATGAAGGCCGTGACCGGCTTGTCCGGCATGTTCTCTTTGATCCACTTCGCAGCATCTTCCTCGGCCGTGCCGCCGATTTCGCCGATCATGAGGATGGAGAGCGTGTCAGAATCGTTCTTGAAGGCTTCGAGCGCGTCGATGAAGTCCGTGCCCTTGACCGGGTCGCCGCCGATGCCGATGGCCGTCGTCTGGCCGATGCCTGCAGCGGTGAGCTGGAACGTCGCTTCATACGTCAGGGTGCCGGAACGGCTGATGACGCCGACGTGGCCCTTCTTGTGGATGTAGCCCGGGATGATGCCGAGCTTTGCTTCGTCCGTCGTGAGGATGCCCGGGCAGTTCGGGCCGATGAGGCGCGTTTTCTTGCCTTCCATGTAGCGGCGCACGCGGATCATGTCCTGCACGGGGATGTGCTCCGTGATGCAGACGACGAGGTCGAGCTCTGCATCGACAGCTTCGAGGATGGAGTCTGCTGCGAACTTCGCAGGGACGAAGATGACGGATGCCGTTGCGCCCGTCGCCTCCACAGCATCGCGCACCGTGTTGAAGACGGGGACGCCGCAAGCCGTCTGGCCAGCCTTGCCCGGCGTGACGCCGCCGACGACTTTCGTGCCGTAATCAATCATCTGCTGTGCATGGAACGAGGCAGCTTTGCCCGTGATGCCCTGGACGATGACTTTGGTATCTTTATTGACGTAAATTCCCATTTTTGTAAGCCCTCCTCACGCCTGCTCTGCTTCTTTGACGAGTTTCACGACGGTCTCGGCGCCGCCTTCCATCGTCGGTGCCATGATGACGTTCTTGATCGGCGTGTCTTTCAGGATCTGACGGCCGCGCTCGACGTTCGTGCCTTCGAGGCGGACGACGACCGGGACCGGCAGGGACTTGCCGTCCTCGGAGATAATCTTCGCTGCATCGACGATGCCCTGTGCAACGAGGTCGCACTTGTTGATGCCGCCGAAGATGTTGACGAAAATGCCTTTTGCCTGGCCGCCATCGAGCATGATGCGGAATGCTGCCGCAATCTTCTCCGGCGTGGAGTCACCGCCGACATCGAGGAAGTTCGCCGGCTCGCCGCCGTAGTACTTGATGATGTCGACCGTTGCCATCGCGAGGCCTGCGCCATTGACCATGCAGGCGACGTCGCCGCCGAGGTTGACGTAGTTGAGGCCTTCTTTTGCCGCAGCCAGTTCTTTCGGATCTTCCTCCGTCACATCGCGGAGCTCTTCGACATCCGGATGACGGAAGAGGCCGCTGTCATCGAAGTTCAGCTTTGCGTCGAGTGCGACGACGTCCATTTCCTTCGTGACGACGAGCGGGTTGATCTCGGCGAGGCTGCAATCCTTGCCGACAAAGGCATTGTAGAGGCAGCCCATGAGCTTCGTTGCCTTGCGGATGGCTTCCTTCGGCAGGTGCAGGCCATACGCCATGCGTTGTGCCTGGAACGGTGCGAGGCCGATGGCCGGATCGATCGTCTCCGTCAGGATCTTCTCCGGCATCTCTGCTGCGACTTTCTCAATCTCCATGCCGCCTTCTTCCGAACCCATCATGACGACGCGGCTCGACTTGCGGTCAACGACGAACGAGAGGTAATACTCTTTCTGGATGTTCGAGCCAGCCTCGATGAGCAGGCGATGGACCTCCTTGCCCTGCGGGCCCGTCTGCTTCGTGACGAGCGTCTTGCCGAGCAGCTCTTTCGCATACTGCCGGACTTCGTCTTCCGTCTTTGCGATCTTGACGCCGCCCGCTTTGCCGCGGCCGCCTGCGTGGATCTGTGCTTTGACGACGACGACCGGCGTGCCAAGCTTCTTGGCGTTCTCGACGGCTTCGTCGACGGAGAAGGCCGGATAGCCTTCCGGCACATTGACCCCGTAGGATCTCAGGATGGCCTTGCTCTGGTACTCATGGATGTTCATTTCTTGTCCCCCTTGCTATAGGCTTCCAATTCTTGCGCTGCCCCCGGCAGCAGAGAGTGTGTGATGTATATTGTATATGTGGGCAGGACGCAAAGCGCCTGCGGCTTCCAAAGTTATTTATCCCCGAGGACGAAGACCGTCTGGGCCTCCCAAGTATCGCCCTTCTTGAGGAGCGGCTGCGGGAAGTTCGGGTTCGCCGGCGAGTTCGGGAAATACTGCGTCTCGAAGCAGAAGCCCGAACGGCGCTCGAATTTCGTGCCGCCCTTGCCGACCTGCCCATCGAGGAAGTTGCCCGTGTAGAACTGCAGGCCCGGCTGCGTCGTGTAGCACGTCAGCGTGAGGCCGGTCTTGTCGGACTCGGCATAAGCTGCCTTGTGGAGCTTGCCGTCGTTGTAGTCGATCGGGCAGTGGATGTCGAAGCCGAACATGCCCGGCTTCAGCTCACTTTCCGCAGGGTCGCCGCGCAGCACCCAGTTGTGGTCATAGCCATGTCCCATCTGGAGCTCGTCGAAATCATCGTCGATATGGTCGCCGATGCGCGTGAGCTCGCGGAAATCCATCGGTGTGCCAGCCACATCGAGGATGCGGCCGTCTGGCAGCGACTCGCTGTCAGCCCAGGTGTACTTGTCGGCGAAAATCTGGACTTTCTGGTCAAGCACGGGGCCGCCTGCGAAGCCATCGAGGTTGAAGTACGAATGGTTCGTGAGGTTGATGATTGTGTCCTGGTCGCACGTCGCCTCGTAGCGGATGGAGAGCTCGTTGTCATTCGAAAGCGCGTACGTGACAGCAACCTTCATGTTGCCGGGATAGCCGCCCTCGCCATCGGGGCTCTCAAGCGTGAATTTCACGCCCGTGTCCGTCTCCTCAGCATCCCAGACCTTGTTGTGGAAGCCCGGATTGCCGCCGTGGATGTGGTTCTGCATGTGGCTGCCCGTATTGAGGTCGAGCTGGTACGTCTTTCCACCGATCGTGACCTTGCCGCCTGCAATGCGGTTCGCATGACGGCCGACGATGCCGCCCATGCTCGTATCGTCTTTTTCGTAGTCCGCACCCGTATCATAGCCGAGCACGACATCGACGAACTTGCCATCCTTGTCCATCTTGCGCCACTTCACGAGGCGGGCGCCGTATGTCGTGATGGAAGCCTCGGTTCCCTTCGTGTTCCGCAGCGTGTAGAGGAAAACCTCTGTCCCATCGCTGAGCTCGCCGAATGCTTCCTTCCGAATCTTCGCCATCGTAAAAGAACCTCCCCGAGTTGCACGAAATTGCGCAACAATTGTTTATAATTGCTACCATTTTGGAACAATTTATAGTTCCAGTTTACCGCGTGCGAAAACGTTTGTCAATGGTAAATCCATGGTAAATCGATATAAATAAGAACTATCTTCCATAGGCCGGCTGCATGACGCCTATGAACGCACATTCATGCACTCCAAGCAGTCATTTCAGCTGTGCCACATCGATGGCGGAGAGGTCGTCGACGATGACGTCGGCACGCGAGAGATCCTGCGCGCCCGAATGCGGGCTGCGGAAGCCGATGCAGCGCATGCCCGCGCCCTTTGCCGCCGCGACGCCGGACGACGTATCCTCGAGCACCGTGCAGGCAGCGGGTGGGATCCCGAGCGCCTCGGCACTCAGGCGGTAGATGGCAGGGTCGGGCTTGCTCTTCGGCAGGTCGGCGCCAGAGATGACGGACTGGAACGCATCCAGGAGATGCCAGTCGCGCAGAATCGTATCGACGACGCGCCGCCAGGAGCTCGTCGCGAGCGCGAGCGGCACGCCAGCCTCCCGCAGGCGCTCGATCAGCGCGAGGCTGCCAGGAATCGGTGCGAGCGCCCCCTGCTCGACGAGCTCGAGATAATGGCGGTGCTTGTAGTCCGCAATCTCCTCCGCCGTCACGTCCGTGCGGTGTTCCCGCGCGAGCACGTCCGAAAAAATATCCGCACTCGTGCGCCCCATGTAGCGTTCGAGCTCCCCTGCATCGAAATGCAGTCCGAAATGCTCGAACGTCTCCATCTTCACGCGGCTGTGCAGCGGCTCACTGTCCACGATGACGCCGTCCATGTCAAAGATAAATGCTTTCATTCTGTCTCCCAACTGCTCAAAAAACTTCACCGGCCTTGACGCTCTCACCATTTTCTGCTACATTGAGGAAAGAAAGGTGGGATTTCCCACCGCGATCCATCCTGCATCGAAACGGAGGAATCCACATGGAAGACATCAAAGATTACACAGCGCATATTGACACGAAGAAACGCATCACTCTGCGCGGTGCGCGCTATGACTACTACAACGTCCGCGAATACGCGAACGGCTGCATCCTCTTGGAGCCACGCGAACTCGTACGCCCCGAAAGCATCTCGGCCGCCACGCTTCGCACCATGGACGCATCCATCCAGAACTTCAAAGCAGGAAAAGTATCCGCTCCGCTCGATCTTTCCTCAATTACAAAGTGAGTCATTCGCCAGGCTCCCTCCCAGAGGGAGCTGTCAGCAAAGCTGACTGAAGGAGTGTCGAAGGTAGAAAATAGGAATCTAGCAAGATTGTTTTCTGCGAAGACGCACCTTCGCAGTTACACTCGAATGAATTATCACGAACTACCTTCGCCACTCCCACCACCGCTTCGCGGTCCCCCTCCCTCTGAGAGGGAGGCAGGAGATTTGCGGGCCTCCGCATTAACTTATGACATTGCTTTGTTCGCGATTCTTATTTATCAATGTATGCCATAAACGAAACAGATACACAGTTCATCGTTGTTCCATTCACTGCATTTCTACATATAGTCCTTTTCAATTTTGAAGCCCACACATAATCAAAGCTTTTGTTACGATATTCCAAGAGGTCATGCGCTTCCTGACGTGTAAGACCGATGGTCGCAAGTACATTAGCTATACATTGTCCCCCCGAATATGCTACTGAAGTATCGCTTGTATCTGAATCAACCATGATGACTATCCCAATAACTTTTCCCATTTTATCATTATACAAAATAACATGCGTTGCCGTCCCATAGTCAAAAGTATATCCAGATTGGACTCCATGTGGGACATATGGTAATACTGAAAGCTTAGAATATTTATAGTCGCCAGGTTGTTTGGCTAAATTCATGAAAAATTGGCTCACATCCATGTCATTAATGGGGACGGTTCCTTTTTGCGCTGAAGCAGTCGATGAACACAATAAGAAAGCAAAAAGCATTAGAAGCATCAACACTTTTTTCAACGAAAAACACTCCCCTTCCTTTATCTTGCAGACCTCTATCACCAATGAAAAGAAACATGTTATCTATTAGTTATTGTCAATCGCAAATAACAAATATGAAGCTCCACCATCTTCATCATCAACATTGCTTTTCTTCATCACAACAGTCCTATTGATTTTCTTACCGAATGTATATCCAATATTTGAGGAGTAAATCAACATATCAAGCAGGGTTCTGACCTCTTCATAATTCAATCCAATTGCATATAACGTGGCATCTATAGCAGATGCCACAGCCTCTGGAGGCGTATCCGCATAAGATCGTATATCTATTGCAGATATACAGTCAGCTTTATTTATTAGCAACTCAAACTTCGCAGGTGCTGAGCACCCGTAAAGCCTTGTGAAATCTATGTTTGTAGCAAAATAAATAGCATGAACTGCACCAATTTAGTATAATTAAGGTGTGAAACAAAACATACTAAAGCGGAGGTTCATGCTATGCAAATTATACCACAAACCACCCATCAGATGGAATCCATTTCGAAGAAAACTTCGCTGTTCTTCCACC
>JALEZZ010000007.1 GCA_022773585.1 Selenomonas sp.
TTACGGCGGGGCCGTGCGGAAATTGATGTACACGACGAATGCCATCGAGAGCGTGAACTCCAGCTTCCGCAAAGTGACGAAGCAAGGCGCGTTCCCCAATGAAACCGCCGTGTTCAAGCTGCTCTATCTGCGCGTGCAGGAGCTCTACGCGAAATGGAACAACCGGATGATTCCGGGATGGTCGAATGTGCGTAACCAACTCGAAATGGATGAGCGCATGTCGGCCTTGATGCATAAGTACGACAAGGCTGACTGAAAAATTTACACAAAACTATTGACAATCCCTACGATACAATCTCGATATCAAGACGGGACCTTATACGCGCGCCAACAAGATTTCGGGAGTCTACCTTGAACAGCCGCCGTATAACAAGAGGAACATCGTGCATCTTCTCCGTGTGCCGGAAGATGGGGCTGTGATTCGGACAAGTCTTATCATACAATGACGAGCAATCATGGTGGTATCTGTTTGAAAAACGAAGTTGTTGGAGGAGATTATGAGAGTTCTTTGGATTTGCAATATCGTGCTGAATGATTTTACGGAAGAATTCCATATCAAGAAGAGTCCAACGGGAAGCTGGATGGATGCTCTTTTGGATGAATTGGAGAAAGAAGAAGGTCTCGAAATTGGTCTCTGTTTTCCCATTTATGACGAAGAGAGGATGAAGCCGGCTTCCTTCCTCCATGGGCATAAATTCTATACGTTCCATGGCAAATCATTCACTTCAGACGCAGCATATCGTGCGAAGATGCATGCAGATTTTATACGAGCATTTGAAGATTTTCATCCGGATGTCGTGAATATTTGGGGGACAGAGAATGACCATGCAACGGAATCGTTTTCTGCCTGCGAAGAACTTGGTATGGCAGACCGAGTCTTGATTCGTTTGCAAGGACATATGAAGGCGATTGCCGACCATTTTTTAATCGGCATTCCAGAGAAGTATCTTTCTGTCCGCTCGGAAGATCATCCCGATTTACCGGAGCAGAAACGAAGACTTTCTTTCGGTGCAATGCAGGAGGAAGCGCTTCTCTGCCGTGTGAGATATGTTTCTGACAAGAGTCAGTGTGGGCGATTCTATGCCAAACGGTATGCCCCCGAAGCGGAATTTACGTATTGTGATAATCTTCTCCGTGAGTCATTCTATCAACATGCAGGCAGCTGGTCGGTACATCAATGTATACCGCATACCATTTTTATAGGTGCAGGGCGTTCTGCTTGGAAAGGTTTGCATGTACTTCTGCCAGCAATTGCCTTGGTGAAGCGTTTTTTTCCAGATGTGCAGCTGAAGGTTGCTAGTACAAATGTTTTTGAAAAAGACATTGCACCAAGAGATGGCTATGTTCAGTATGTCCTTGATTTGATAGATGAATTCAATTTGGGAAAGAATGTCGAATTTCTTGGTTCGTTGGATACCAATCGGATGGTGCAAGAATATCAGGATGCAAATGTGTCTGTGACTCCTTCTTTAGAGGAAAATAAGGCGAATGTCATCTGTGAGGCGATGATGATTGGGACGCCGACGATAGCATCGTTTGTGGGTGGGAATGTCGATGCCATTCGTCATGGCGTAGATGGTTTCCTGTTCCCCATCGGGAATGAGACGATGCTGGCTGGGTATATCTGCGACATTTTTTCAGATGCTGGTTTGGCGAATCGTATTTCTAAGGCGGCTGTTGAGACGTCTTTGCAGCGGCATGACAAGGAAAAGATCAAGAAGACCTATTGCGAACTGTATCACAAGATTGCTCAAAATGCCAAAGGAAGATGACATTGAAACATCCAGAAAAACGTTACCTGATTATTACGGTGGATACCGAGGGCGACAATATGTGGCGGAGCATGTTTTCGCAGAACTCGGTCGAGCATCGGATCAGCATTCAGAACGGAAAGTTTCTTCCGCGATTCCAGAGGCTTTGTGAGTCCTATGGATTTGTTCCGACGTATCTCGTGGATTATGAGATGACAGAATCGGAGCCTTTGCGCGAGATGGCGCGCACCGGCGTTCCCGCGAAGCGGCTAGAAATTGGAATGCACATGCATGCCTGGTCGACACCGCCGTATTATGTATTCCCGCCAGAACGGGACGCGACGCATTTCAATCCGTATATCGGAGAATATCCGACAGAAATCATCGAGCAGAAAGTCGAATGCCTGTTTGCGCGGTTGAAAGATGCATTCCACTTGGAGCGCATCACGTCGCATCGCAGCGGCCGATGGCAGCTCGATGCCCGGTATGCGAAGATTTTGCGAAGACATGGCATCTTTGCGGACTGTTCCGTGACGCCGGGAATGGACTGGTCGGATCAGATCGGGCAGACGAAGGACAGCGGAGGGAGCGATTACCGTGATTTCCCGAAGACGGTGTATGAGATGGATCTGGATGACATCTCGAAATCTGGGAAGAGCGGGTTCTTCGAAGTTCCTGTGACAGTCGAACGGGAGGACGGGAAAGTGTCCTGGCTTCGTCCGACGGGACGCAATCTTTCTCAAATGCTTGCGCTTGTCGAACGAAAATCCGAAGAACAAGTTCCTTATCTTGAGTTCATGATTCATTCGGCAGAGCTTATGCCGTTTGGTTCTCCGACTTTTCCATCCGAAGGGGCAATCGAGAAGCTCTACCAGGATATGGAGCAGCTCTTTGCGCGGCTTTCCAAGGAATATCGAGGCATCGGACTTTCCGATTATGTGCAGGAGGCATTGGTATGACGTATCTTCGTAGGGAGGCCTATCGCCGCCTGCAGCGTATCTTCGGTTTTGCACCTTGGCATGTCGATCCATATGATTTCCGCCCATATGCGAAATGGATGGTGGGAAAGCTGTCGAGTATGCTGGAAGATGGCCGATGCGGAGATGGAGAAATCGTCGAAATCGGATGTGGGTTGGGAGACATCATTTCCAATCTTCGTAGCGCGAAGCGCAAAACCGGATATGACCTCGATTCGCATGTCATCCGGGCAGCACGCCTCGTGCATCCGAAGACGTCATTTCATGTCGGGACATTCACGCAGGTGCATGACCGGAAAATCGCGATTGCAATCGCTTGCAACTTCATGCACGACATTCCCTCGGAGCAGGTGCAGGAATATCTGACAGACTTCCTGACGAGCAACGACGTCAAGATCTTCGTTGTCGACCATGTTCCAGCTCCGCCATATGACTATTCCCATGACTATGATGCCATGCTGGCGCCGTTGCAGTATCACCGCATTTATACGTCGCGAAGCTTCGATGCCATGGGAGCACGTCGTCACGTCTGCCTGTATGCAAAGGGGGATTGCCGGTGAACATCGCAATCCTGATTCCAGAACTTGGTGGCGGCGGTGCCGAGCACATGGCGAAAGTCCTCGGCGAGTATTATGCTGCGCGTGGGGAGAACGTCTTTTACTTCCTGGGCGATTTCGGCGTCCACGCGGTCTACCAGGTACCAGGGACGGTGGTGAAGACGCACCTGCCATCTCTGACATGCTATGAAAAATCTCCTTTATCCTGAAGTATTCAAGAAGCAAGAGATCGATGCGGTCGGACCCCTGCCATAACTAACATAACGCTGCTTTCCGTCTCTCACCCAACGGGTTAGGATTGGAGAGTAGCAAAAAAGAGCATAATCCGCTAAAATGTTAAGTGACCAAACTAAACAGAAAGCGGGGATGCTCTCATGAATAGCCTATCAAATATCAACATCAAGTGCAAGTCAAATTTCTCTATCGATTTCTCCGGCGGCGACATGACATCCGACGGCGGCATAGCTCTCTTTGCGGAGTTCATGGAAAGCATCGGGTTCAACAGCATGGCAGAACACGGCTTTGGAAAACCGTGCCTGCTGAAGACGTACCATGACGCCGACCTGCTGGAGCAAAAGCTCCTCATGCAGATCGGAGGCTACGGAACGGACGACGAAGCCGACCATCTGGCACATGACCCGATGTTCAGGCTCTTGCTGGGCAAGAAGCGTCTGGCCTCGCAGCCTACGTTTTCACGCTTCATGGCGCGCCTTGATGAAGACTCGCTCCGCCAGTTGGAGGGGCTGAACCAAGAACTCTTGCGCCGTGCGTATCGATTCAGGCATCCAGAAAACATCGTCTTGGATGTGGATACGACGCTGCTCCCGACTTACGGGAAGCAGGAAGGTGGCGAGTACGTCTGCCATTATGGCGCCGTCGGCTTTCATCCCATCGCCGTCTTCGACGGACTGACGGGAGACCTTGTCCGCATCGAGCTCCGCAAAGGGCACCATTACTGCGGCAAGGATGCAGACATGTTCCTGAAGCCGGTGATGGAAGCGTATAACCGTGATTTCCCGGACACGAACGTGCTTGTCCGTGGCGACAGCGGATTCGCAAATCCGAAGATCTATGACCTTGTGGAATCCTACGGATACCGATACGTCATCCGCCTGAAGCAGAATCCGCGCTTGGTGAAAGCCGTGCAGGACATCTGCGACGAAGTGACAGCAGAAGCTGCACAAAGCGAAAAGACGTATTTCGTCCGCTATTGCGATTTCCAGTACAAGGCGGATTCCTGGCCTTGCGAGCGCCGCGTCGTCTGCAAGATCGAGCTCCACAAGCGCGAGGAGCAGAGCCTTTTCCCAGATTCGTTGATGTTTCTTGTCACGAACCTCTCAGCGCCAGTGCGGAAAGTCGTTGCCGCCTACTGCAAGCGCGGGACGATGGAGAACTTCTTCAAGGAAGCCAAGAACGAGTTCGCATTCGCGCACATGAGCAGCCGCAGCATGCTGACGAACGCCAACCGCTTGTGGATTGCCGTGCTGGCGTACAACATCTTCAACCTGTTCCGGCGCTTCTGCCTCAGCAAGAAGTGGCAATCCTACCGGGCGCACGAACTGCGCCTGCGGTTGGTGAAGATTGCCGGCCGCGTGGCAAGGCACGCAAACAAAACCGTTTTCAAGCTTTGCAGCAGTTGTCCCTTCCAGGATGCGTTTCGCCGAGCGCACATGCAAATACATCTATTGGCAGCTTGATATAAAACTGTTCTTTGACATTGCGAAATGGCTGCTCTCCTAACGACGCAATCCGTCTGTCCATTTTCGACGCAAAACGTCGGATGCGCCATCGTGGTTGCAACATTTGTACAGTGCTGCTGAGAAAAGAGGTTGATTCAACTACGGATGAGCCTCGTTGAATAATTCAGGTTTATGGTTCTGGCGGTTCATGCTCTGGCGTCATGCGCGCGTCATCCGGAAGTTGAAGAAGAAGTATCACATCGACTGCTCTGTCAGCTATATGGAAGAGTTCAACTACCTCAATGCCTTGTCACGCTGTGGGGACCGCGTGATTCTGCGTGTCTGCACGATGCTTTCCATCCGCCCTGAACTGCGCGGCCGTTTCTACGACCACGCGCGTTTGGGCCGGGTCTATGCCAAGGCGGATGCTGTGGCCGTTCTCGGTCGTGATGGCGTTGCGGAGATGCGCGAAGTCTACGGCGTGCCTGAGGAAAAAATTGTCACTCTCCATCATCCAAATGATATAGAAGAGAGCACGGAGGTACCTGAGGGCGGCTGGAAGTATGGCCCGCATGCCATTATATGCGTCGGCCGCCTGCATCCTGTCAAGCAGCAGGATCGTCTGATTCGTGCCTTCCGAAAAGTGGTGGAGGAGCTTCCAGATGCACAGCTGCTCTTCCTGGGAGATGGATCGCTGGATGTCTATCTCCAAGGACTCTGCCGGATGTATCGTTTGGAAGACCATGTGCATTTCCTTGGCTATGCCCGGAACGTCCGCTTCTATATGTCGCGGGCACGCATCTTCACCATGACTTCGTTCTGTGAGGGATTCCCCCTGGTGATGGCGGAAGCCATCTCTTGCGGGACGCCCGTTGTCGCTACGGAGTCGCAGGGAGGCATCCATGAAATCCTCGGATACTATGAAGAGCCGAAGCCCGTGCCAGGATGGGGAGAAGTACTTCAAAAGAAAGGCATCCAGACGCTCCCTTATGGCATCATGGCACCGAGGCTCACTCCCGTCCATCATCGCGTGGCGGATTCGCTCGATGACGAAGAAAACGTCTTGGCAGAAGCGCTGCTCTTCCTCCTGACGCACGACGAGGCACATCGTTGGTATTCCATGCGTGCACGGGAACGGAGCGCAGACTTTCAGCCGGAACGCGTGATGAAGATCTGGAATGGCCTGATTTATGGAAAGCAGCGAAATGAGGAAGACAGATGAGAGACATCATAATTGCAGTGATTTCGATGATATGCGGAGGAGGCATTCTCATGGCAACAGCTGGAAAAAAACTGTTGGAGCAATTGGAGAAAGAGCGGCAGCGTGCCAATCGGAATGGGCTGATGTTCCGTGCCATGACGCGGTGGGTCAGGCTCCGGCAGAAAGGCATCAATCTCGGAGATGAACTCGCAAGGCGCGGGTATCATCACATCGCCATCTACGGCATGAGCAGCGTCGGAGAATGTCTGCTCGAGGAACTCCGGGATACGGAAGTCTCCGTGGACTACGGCATTGACCGGAATGCGAAGAATCTCTACGCTTGCATCGACCTCTGCACGCCAGACGAAGAACTGAAGCCCGTGGATGCGGTCGTCGTCACGGTTCTGGGGTATTTTGACGAAGTCGAGGACTTGCTGACTAAGCGACTGGACTGCCCAATCCTCGCGCTAGATGACCTGATGTATCAATGAGGAAGAAGTGGAAGCAATGAAGCTCTTGGAAGCGCTGTTGCAAAGAGAAGCGAAATTGTCGCTTGTCGGCCTCGGTTATGTCGGGATGCCGATTGCCGTGGCATTTGCAAAGCATCTGGACGTCATCGGATACGATGCGAACCCGGAAAAAATCCGAAGATACCGCGAAGGGGAAGACCCAACGGGCGAAGTCGGAGAAGACGCCATCCGCTTGACGCAGGTTGATTTTACGTCCGACCCTGCGAGACTGGAAGAAGCGCGATTCCACATCGTCGCCGTGCCGACACCCGTTCGGAAAGACCATGTGCCGGACCTGCGGCCGCTCGAAGGCGCAAGCCGCGACCTCGGACGCCACCTGAAACGCGGTTCCGTCGTCGTCTATGAATCCACTGTCTATCCTGGCGTGACGGAAGACGTCTGCGTGCCCATCCTTGAGAGAGAATCCGGTTTGCGTTGCGGCGTTGATTTCAAAGTCGGCTATTCGCCTGAACGAATCAATCCAGGAGACAAGGTACACAGGCTCGCAAGCATCGTCAAGATCGTGTCGGGCATGGATGAGGAGACGCTCGACACCGTCGCGCGTGTCTATGGCCTCGTTGTCGAGGCCGGCATCTATCGGGCGTCCTCCATCAAGGTTGCAGAGGCTGCGAAAGTCATCGAGAACAGCCAGAGGGACATCAATATCGCGTTCATGAATGAGCTTTCCATCATCTTCCATCGCATAGGCATCGATACGCTGGAAGTCCTGCAGGCAGCTGGGACGAAATGGAACTTCCTGCCTTTCCGTCCGGGACTTGTCGGCGGCCATTGCATCGGCGTCGATCCCTACTATCTCACGTACAAGGCAGAAGAGCTTGGTTACCATTCGCAGATCATCCTGTCCGGCCGCCGGATCAATGACGACATGGGGAAATATGTTGCCGAGAGCCTTGTCAAGAGCCTCATCCGCCATGATATCCCCGTCAAAGGAGCGCGCGTGACCATCTTCGGCTTTACATTCAAAGAGAACTGTCCCGATACGCGCAACACGAAAGTCATCGACATCGTCCGGGAACTCTGGGAATACGGCATCCAGCCGCAGATTGTGGATCCCGTGGCAGATGCCGGAGAGGCAGAGCAGCTGTATGGCATCCATTTTGCGAGCATGGAAGACATTGAAGCCCAGGAAGCCGTCATCGTGGCGGTCGGACATCAGGCGTTTCAGGCGATGGGGCTTTCCGGCTTTGCGCCGTTCTATGCGGACAGAGGAACGGGGAAGCGGATTCTCTTTGATGTCAAGGGAATCTTTCCTGCTAAAGAAGATGGATTTGATTTGTGGAGGCTTTGAATCATATGCGTGCAGATGAGATTCGATTTTCGGAAGAAGATATCTTCGTCGTGACGGGCGGTGCTGGGTTCATCGGCTCCAACCTTTGCGAGGCCATCCTCGCGAAAGGTGGGACGGTGCGATGCTTCGACAATCTCTCGACGGGACATATCGAGAATATCGCGCCTTTTCAAGAGCATCCGAGATTTACGTTTTATCAAGAAGACATCCGGAACCTCGATGCCTGCAAAAAGGTGACGCGGGGAGCCCGCTATGTCCTGCACGAAGCTGCATGGGGGAGCGTGCCGCGCAGTATCGAGATGCCGCTCCTCTATGAAGAAATCAACATCCGTGGCACGCTGAACATGATGGAGGCTGCGCGGGAAAACGGCATCGAGCGATTCGTCTATGCATCGAGCTCATCGGTCTATGGCGATTCGACAACGCTCCCGAAACGAGAAGGCGAGGAAGGGAACGTCCTGTCTCCGTATGCGCTCACGAAACTGGCAGACGAACATTATGGCAGGCTGTACCATGACCTGTATGGCCTGCCGACCTATGGCCTGCGGTACTTCAATGTCTTTGGAAAGCGGCAGGATCCGCAGGGAGCTTATGCGGCCGTCATCCCCCGCTTCATCCGCCAGTTGCTTCATGGAGAGCGTCCGACGATTCACGGCGATGGTCACCAGTCACGGGATTTCACCTATGTCGCAAACGTCGTGGAAGGGAACCTCCGTGCCTGTCTCGCCCCGGAAGAAGCGGCAGGCACGGCATATAATATCGGAGCTGGCGGGCGGGAGTACCTGATTGAAGTCTACCGGGACATCTGCAAGGCACTCGGCATGCAGGTCGAGCCGCTGTTTGATGCCCCGCGTGCTGGAGATATTCATGATTCCAACGCTGACATTACGAAGGCGCGGAAACGGCTCGGCTATGATCCGCAGTACGATTTCGCGAGAGGCATCCAGCTGGCCATCGGCTGGTATTGCGAGCATCTGGGAACGGCAGAAAGGAGTATGGACTGATGTGCAAAGTTTCCGTCCTTGTTCCCGTATATAACGTGAAAACCTATCTGCATGAATGCCTCGACAGCCTCGCGGCGCAGACGCTTGACAGCATCGAGTTCGTATGTATTGACGACGGCTCGACGGATGGCTGCAGCGAAATTCTCGATGCATATGCGGCAAGGGACGAACGCTTTCGTGTGATTCACAAGGAAAATTCGGGGTATGGTGCCTCTATGAACGTCGGGCTGCGTGCAGCACGCGGAAAGTACATCGGCATCGTGGAATCGGATGACTTTGCGGATGCAGAGATGTTTGAAAAACTTTTCGAGGCGGCAGAAAAATATCAAGCAGAAGTTGTGAGCTCGAACTTTTGGGCGATGAAGCGGGGAATCTCAACTTTTTCTGAAAATTGGAGCGGCTGTGCATATGAAAAGGTGTTTTCTCCGATTCAAGAGGATTCCGAAATCTTTCTTGCTGGTGTAAATATCTGGACCGGTCTTTACCGGAAAACTTTTCTTCAGTCGCATGACATCTGGTTTCATGAGACGCCCGGTGCTTCTTACCAAGACCTCTCTTTTGCGTTCATGACGATGGCATGTGCTGAGCGGTACGTATTGCTGAAAGAAGCCTATCTTCATTATCGGATGGACAATGCGGCATCCTCAATGCATTCGAAGACGAAAGTTTATTGCGTTATGGATGAATATGATGCGATGGAGAAATATCTCCAGACCCATCAGGGAACGGCAGAGCAGCATCGCTGGGCCGCAAAGATGTTCGTGCATCACTGCTGGTTCAATGACAAGCGGAATGATTTGGAGACGATGTTTCCCTTCTGGACGAAAGCCGTTCAGCGCTTGCTGGCGGCTCATCAAGAAGGATGGTTCGAGCATGAGATGACAAAGCAGCCGGAGATTTGGATGTTCCATCATCTTGAGGACATTCAACAGGAAAAGCTCCTTTGTACGGGATTCCTGACGCATCTTCAGATGTTTTCCCATGTATATCTTTATGGGGCGGGAAAGGTTGCGCAGCATCTTCTGGATATTCTTGCCAGCTACAAGATTCGTGTTACGGGCTTTTTGGTAGATTGCCCAGAAGAGAATCCTGCTTCGATTGCAGACCTTCCCGTTGCTTCATGGAAGGAAGCTTCCGTCGACCGCGAGCACGACATTGTCGTCATCGCCGTGACTCCGCGCAAGCCTGAAGTGCAGCAGGAAATCTTTTTCCAACTCGAGCAGGCGGGATATCGGAACGTGATTGTGCTGACGAAGGAACTGCAGGAAGCGTTGGCATGAATAGGAAAGAGAGGTGGCGTTTATGGCGCATGTGGTGAAACGACCGATGAAGCATATCTGTGAGGACTGTGGGGCGGAGTTTGTGGCGAGTCCGACGGCGCGGTTCTGTCCGGTGTGCCGGATGAAGAGGATGCAGGCGAATGTGAAGGTGAAACGGAAGTGTACGCTGTGCGGGAGGGAGTTCACTGGATCGCCGCGGTCGTTGTACTGTCCATCCTGCCGCATCGTGAAGCGGCATGTAAACTATCGGAATTATGTTGAGCGCAAGCGTGCGGGGACGGCGGTCGAGCTCGGGAAGACGGTTATGAACTGCGAGGTCTGCGGCAAGCCATTCGTCGTGAAAGGCGGAGGACAGAGGTATTGTCCGGACTGTGCAAAGGAAGCGTACAAGGAATCGGATCGCCAGCAGAGCAGGGCTTGGGCACAGCGGGCGAAGGAAGCAGCTTGCGGGAAAGATGCGGCAGCCACAAAGAGCACGAGACAGAAAGACGATGCTTGAAGACGAGGCGGAGGGCCTCGCCTTCTTTTTGCCTATGTGTCTTTGCCGCCATCGTTGACAAAACACGCCGGTGTTGTAAAATGATAATCGTGAGATGATTTCGTGAACGCTATGGTTATGAAGGAAAGGTGGCTTGTCTTTGCAGAAAGCAGAGCCTGTGGAAAAGACGATTTATTTCGAGGACCAGAAGGAGGCCGTGAGCCTGCTCGGGAGCCGCGATGAATATATCCGGGTGTTTCAGGAAAATTTCGACTGCCAGATGGTGAGCCGCGGCGACCGGCTCGAGCTCCTTGGCGCGCCGGAAACGGTGGCGGCTGCTGCGCATGTGCTCGAGGAATTGCAGTATCTTTACCGTCAAGGCACGACGATTACGATGCACGAGGTGCGCTATGGCATCCAGCTCGAAAAGAATGGCAAGGGCGAGGCACTGCACACGTTGTTTTCGGATACGATTCTCGTGACGTCGAAGGGACGTCATGTGCGACCGAAGACGCTCGGCCAGCGTGTCTACCTCGATGCGATTCGTCATAACAGCATCACGTTCGGCATCGGCCCGGCGGGTACGGGCAAGACGTATCTGGCGGTCGTGATGGCCGTCGCGGCGTTGCGCACGAAGGAAGTGCAACGCATCATCCTGACGCGCCCGGCTGTCGAGGCGGGGGAGCGGCTCGGCTTTCTGCCCGGCGATTTGCAGGATAAGGTGGATCCGTATCTGCGGCCGCTCTACGATGCGCTCCAAGACATCCTCGGGCTCGACATGTACCAGAAATTCATGGCGCGCGGCATCATCGAGATTGCACCGCTTGCCTACATGCGCGGCCGCACGCTTGAGGATGCGTTCATCATCCTTGACGAGGCGCAGAATACGACGGACAAGCAGATGAAGATGTTTCTGACGCGCCTCGGTTTCGGCTCGAAGATGGTCGTGACGGGCGATCTCGGACAGGTCGATTTGCCGCGCGGCGTGACGTCGGGGCTGCGGCAGGCGAGCGAAATCTTGGACGGCGTCGAGGGCATCGGCATCGTGCGCCTCGCGCCGCTTGATGTCATCCGCCACGATGTCGTGACGCGTATCGTCAAGGCGTATGGTGCGTATGAAGAAAAGAAGAAACGGGAACGGGAGGCACGCGCATGAACGTGATGATCAGCAATTATCCAGAGGAGCTTGAATTTCCGACGGACATCGAAGAAAATGTGCGCGCGGCAGCCGAAAAGGTCGGCGAGCTCTATGGCGTCGAGAATGGCGAGGTCAGCGTGACGCTGACGAATAACGAATACATCCACACGCTCAACAAACAGTATCGCGGCATCGATCGGCCGACGGATGTGCTGTCGTTCGCGCTCAATGAGAGCGAGGAGCCGGACGTCGAGGACGGGCCGGATGTCAACGTGCTTGGCGACCTCGTGATTTCTGTCGAGCGCGCAAAGGAACAGGCGGCCGACTACGGGCACAGCGTGAAGCGGGAGATTGCGTTTCTGACCGTGCATGGGATGCTGCATCTGCTCGGATATGACCATATGGAGGAAGAAGACCGCCTCGAAATGGAGGCGGAGCAGAGATTTGTGATGGAGAAGTTGGGGATTCCGAGATGAAGTAGCCCGCGTAAGGGAGAATCGTGCATCTCATACGACATGCTTGTGAGACTCCCTCAGCTTCACTTCGCTCAGCAGCTCCCCCTGAGGGGGCGCCTTTGATAAAGAAAGCAGGGACAGAATGGAAAAAGAAACAACACAGAAACACAAGTCGGGCTTTATCGCCGTCATCGGGCGGCCGAATGTCGGCAAGTCGACGCTGATCAACAGCCTGATCGGGCAGAAAATCGCCATCATGAGCGACAAGCCGCAGACGACGCGCAACCGCATCCTCTGCATTTTGACGCGGCCAGAGGCGCAGATTGTCTTCCTCGACACGCCGGGCATCCACAAGCCGAAGCACAAGCTCGGCGAGTACATGGTGAAGGCGGCCGAGGGAACGCTGAAAGAGGTCGATGCCATCTTCTTTGTCGTCGATGCGACGGAAAAGATGGGGCCGGGCGAGTACTACATCCTTGAGCGCCTGCAGGCGACGGCAAAGCCCGTTATCCTCGTCGTCAATAAGCTCGACCTCATCGAGAAGCATGATGTGCTGCCGATTATCTCGAACTATGCGGAAAAATACCCGTTCGTCGGCGTCGTGCCGATTTCGGCGAAGCAGGAGGAAAATCTCGACGCGCTGATTGAAGAGGTCGAGAAATACCTGCCCGAAGGGCCTCAGTATTATCCCGATGACATGGTGACGGATCAGCCGGAACGCCTGATTGTTGCGGAACTTGTGCGCGAGAAGGCGCTCCAGCTCACGCGCGACGAGGTGCCGCATGCCATCGCTGTCGATGTCGATGAAATGAAGACGCGCGAGAATGGCGACGTCTACGTGCGCGCGACGATTTACGTCGAGCGCGACTCGCAGAAGGGCATCATCATCGGTGCGAAAGGCGCGATGCTGCGTGAAATCGGAAAGCTCGCGCGTGCGGACATCGAAATGCTGCTCGGCAATCGCTGCTATCTCGATTTCTGGGTCAAAGTGAAGAAGGGCTGGCGCGACCGCGACAGCGTATTGAAGGGGTTCGGCTTCGGCAATGAATCGTAAGATTTCGCAGCGCATCACGCGCCGCTTCATCAACGGGCTCATCCTGCTCGTTCCCATCGCCATCACGTTGTTCGTGGTGAGCGAAACACTGAATTTCACGGAAGGGGTGCTCGGCAGGCACCTCCCTTTCTATTTTCCAGGGCTCGGCATCCTGACGCTGCTTGCTGTCATCTACATCACAGGCTGGTTGTCGTCGTATTGGTTCATGCGGCGCGTCATCCGCTATGGCGAGGCGATTGTAGGCAAGATTCCGGTTGTCAAGTTCATCTACAACAGCGTCAAGCACCTTTCGACGGCCGTCTTTGAATCGAACAGCATGTTCGACCGTGTCGTGCTCGTGCCGTTCCATCAGTCAAAGGCCCTCGGCTTCCTCATGGCCGACGTGCCGGAGGCGCTCAAAGAAAAGCTCGGCGATGATTACGTCTGCGTCTTTGTGCCGTGGAGCCTCAATATGACGTCGGGCACGAATCTTTTCGTGAAAAAGAGCGATGTCATCTATCTCGACATTTCGAGCGAGTCGGCGCTCCAGTACATGCTGACGGCCGGTGCCGTCATGCCGCAGAAGCTCGCGACGGAAGATGTCGAATCTGCTATCGAGCGTGCCAAGGAATGCCGTGAAGCGTGCGTTGAGGAACGCACGGCGGAAAGCGGAACGGCGGAACCGCCGGAGGAGCATCGCTGATGGCCCGCTACACCGCGCACGCGCTCGTCATCGGCGTGCATCCCTGGGGCGATGCAGACAAGGTCGTCGAGCTCTTCACGGCGGAAAAAGGGCGCGTGCGGGCGGCCGCGTTCGGCAGTCGGCGCCCGAAGAGCGCGCTCGCGGCGGCGCTCCAGCTTTTCAATGAGATCGAGGTGAGCCTGACGGAGGGGCAGCGCCTCGATACCGTGCGCACGGCCAGCATTCTGCATCACCCGAAAAAACTCAGCGAGGACATCATCGCAATGGCGTATGGCTCGTTCGTTGCCGAATGCGTCAGCGAATTCCTGCCGGAAAAGCAGCCAGAGCCTCATGTTTATGATCTTTTGCGTGCGGTCTTTTCCGCATTCGAAACGCGAAATCCGCGCATCGTCGCTTTGCTCGGCGCATACCAGCTCATGGAGTTCACGGGCTTGCAGCTCAGCTATGAGCGCTGTGTCCGTTGCGGTAGGCTGCTTGAGGACGATGAAGAGGCATTTTTCCTCGAAAATGCAGGCGGGGCGCTCTGTCTGGACTGCCATGCGCAGGAAGGAGGAGGCGCTCAGCCGTATCCTGCGGCGCTCCAGCGGTTCATTGCCGCTGCGCTGGCCTTTGACTGGCAGAGCGGGGAAAAACTGACGATTGCAACGAAAGACCTGCTTGCCGCAGAAACAATGCTGATTGGCTATCTGCAACGTTTGCTCGGCCATCCGCTGCGGTCGCTTTCCTTCCTTCAGAAATTGTGAATCGCATGATATGCTTGCGGGCATGGCAGACGGGGGATTGAAAACGATTGCGCAGGGATGGTATAATGAAGGACGGAGATTTCGTCGGACGGAGGTCTTGGAATGATTCAGGATATTGCGCCGCATCGGCTCAGGAACCAATATGCGCTGGGAAAGCGTTGCGGGCAGGATGATTTCGTCGTTTGCGCGCGCGATGGGGCGCTGCTTGTTCCGAAAATGGGCCCGCTTCGGTTTCCGCGGTATGAGGAGCTCGTGGCGGGAGTCGCTGGCGTTGCACCGGAGGCGGACGTCGCGGCGGCTGCCTATGATGTGGCGGCGCTGCTTTCGCCTGATGCGATGCCGTATCTCTTTTCCATGGATGACGCGGATTTTTATCTCGTGCGCGGCGCGGTCGCGGCACCGGCTGGCTGGCATTATGTGAAGCTCCGGCAGCTGCGGCAGGAAGGAAACGGCTCGCGCGAAGCGTTTTATGCGGCGTACACGGCGATGCATCTTGCCATCTGGTATGCGAACAACCGCTTTTGCGGGACGTGCGGCCAGGAAACGGTGCATTCGGAGGCGGAGCGTGCGCTCGTCTGCCCGCACTGCGGCCGCATCATCTACCCGCAGCTCATTCCGGCGATCATTGCCGGCGTCATCGACGGCGACCGCATCTTGCTGACGAAGTACGCGCACCGCAAGATGCCGTTTTACGCGCTGATTGCGGGCTTTACCGAGATCGGCGAAACGCTTGAGGAATGCGTGGAGCGCGAGGTCTACGAAGAAGTGGGCCTGCGCGTCAAGAATCTGCGCTACTATAAGTCGCAGCCCTGGGGCAACGTGCAGGACATCCTCGCGGGCTTCTACTGCGACGTGGACGGCAGCGCGGACATCCGGCTTGCGCGCGACGAACTGCGCGAAGCGGTCTGGGTGCCGCGCGCTGACGTCGTCGGCCAGACAGACGACTTCAGCCTCACGCATGAAATGATGATGACATTCCGTGCGGGGAAGGAACCGCGGTGAGATAAAAGCAAATGTGCGGCCCGCGTAAAAAACAATCGAGAATCTCATGCGTCGAACTTGTGAGACTCCCTCAGTCAGCCATTCGGCTGACAGCTCCCTCTGAGAGGGAGCCTTTCTAGTGAGTGTGCCTCCCTCTCAGAGGGAGGTGCCCGAAGGGCGGAAGGAGTCTCACAAGCAGGACGTTGGAGATGCAGGAGTGTCATTTACGCGGGCATAGAAAGCATATATAAAAAAGGAGTCTTTTAGCAATGGAACTCGAACTTTCGATGGAGACGCTGGTCAAGCGTTTCAAGGACTACATTTCGTACAACACGCAGTCGGACGAGGACAACGACAAGGAATGCCCGTCGACGCCGGGGCAGATGGTGTTTGCAAAGCACCTCGCCGAAGAGCTCAAGGACATCGGCCTGTCGGACGTCACGCTCGACGCGCATGGCTATATCATGGCGACGTTGCCCGCGAATGACGACGGCGCAGGCAAGACGGTCGGCTTCATCTCGCATCTCGACACGGCGCCGGATGCGCCGGGCGGTCCCATGCATCCGCGCATTGTGAAAGACTATGACGGCAAGGACATCGTGCTGAACGAACAGGAAAAGGTCGTGCTCTCTCCAGACGAATTCCCGGAACTCCTCGACTACAAGGGCCAGGACATCATGGTCACGGACGGCCTGACGCTGCTCGGCGCGGATGACAAGGCGGGTCTCACGGCGATTGTTTCGGCGACGGAATACCTCGTCAAGCATCCTGAAGTCAAGCATGGCAAGATTCGCATCGGCGTGACGCCGGATGAAGAGACGGGCCGCAGCGCGACGTTGTTCGATGTCGAAAAGTTTGGCGCGGATTTCGCCTATACGGTCGATGGCGGCGCGATCGGCGGCCTCGAATATGAGACGTTCAATGCCGCGAACCCGATCATCACGTTCCATGGCCGCAGCGTCCATACGGGCGACGCTAAGGGCAAGATGCTGAACGCGTTGACGCTCGCTGCCGAGTGGCAGAACCTGCTGCCGGCGGGCGAGAAGCCGGAGTACACGGAAGGCTACGAGGGCTTCTTCCATGTTTACAAGATTTCGGGCGGTGTCGAGACCTGCACGATGCACATGCTCGTGCGCGACCATGACCGCGCAAAGTTCGAGGAGCGCAAATCCTTCCTCGACAAGCTCGCCGCATTCTTTAACGAGCGCTATGGCGCAGGCACGGTCGAAGTGACGCCGCATGACGTCTACTACAACATGCGCGAGAAGATCGAGGACGGCAACATGTACGTCGTTGATCTCGCGAAAGAGGCCATGCGCGAGGCGGGCATCGAGCCGGTCATTTCGCCGGTGCGCGGCGGTACGGATGGTTCGCAGCTCTCGTTCCGCGGCCTGCCGTGCCCGAACCTCTTCACGGGCGGCCTGAACTATCATGGCCGTTACGAGTACCTGCCGCTGCCGTCGCTGAAAGCAGCCGCTGAGACGACGCTGCACCTGATGGTTCTCGCTGGCAAAAAGGCAAAATAACATGCGCATCATCGACGCCCATCTTCATTTTGGAAAAGAACCGTATTTCGATGACATTGCGCGCGCGGCGCAGCATGAAAACACCGAAGCGCACCTGCGCAAGGAGTATGCGCGGCTCGGCATCGAGGGCGGCGTCGTCATGGGCAACCGGCCGATGGCCGAGACCGATGTCATGTATCCGGGCATGCTCGCGTACTGCGTCGGCGTCTCGCGCGAAACGATGCCCGCGGGCGGCTGGGACGAAGCCCTGCCGCTCCTCGAGCAGCATCTGAAGCGCAAGGACTGCGTCGGCATCAAGCTCTATCCGGGGTATAACCAGTACTGGATCTATGATGATGAATTTGCGCCGATGTACCGTATTGCCGCGCAGTATGGCAAGCTCGTCGCAGTTCATACAGGCCTCACGGCCTCGGAAGATGCGTATCTCAAGTACAGTCATCCCTCGGTGATGGACGAAGCCGCGACGAAGTTTCGTGACGTGCAGTTCGTCATGTGTCATTTCGGCGAACCGTGGTATACGGATGCGGCGGCCGTGCTCGAAAAGAATCCGAATGTCGTGGCCGACCTCTCGGGCATCCTCGAGGGGAAGATTGCGGATTTTCCGGCATTCTATCGCAAGCAGAAATACTACATCGAACAGCTCAAGGGCTGGATTTCGTATCTCGATAGCTACGACCGCTTCATGTTCGGCACGGACTGGCCGCTGGCGAATCTGACGGACTACATCACGTTCACAAAGGACATCATTCCCGAAAAGCATTGGGACGCGGTCTTCTATGAAAATGCGGTGCGGATTTACCAGTTGAACGTATGAAAGCCTCCCTCTCAGAGGGAGGTGCCCAAAGGGCGGAAGGAGTCTCACAACCTAGTCGATTGAGATGCACGATTGTTTTTTACGCGGGCATCGAAAAAAGCAATTGCGGATCCCGTATAAATCACAATCGAAAATCGCATACGGCTCTCTTGTGAGACTCCCTCAGTCAGCCATTCGGCTGACAGCTCCCTCTGTGAGGGAGCCATTCAAAATGCACGATTCAATCATTTACAGGAGGAAACAATTTGGCATTACTGGATATCAAGAAGGCTGGGAATCCCGTCCTCAAGGAGCACTGCGCACCGGTCGAGCGCGTCGACAAGCGCCTCAAGAAGCTTCTCGATGACATGGCCGAGACGATGTACGAGGCGGACGGCGTTGGCCTTGCAGCACCGCAGGTCGGAGAGCCCATCCGCATGATCGTCATCGACGTGCAGGACGATCACGGCCTTTTGGAGCTCATCAACCCCGTCATCACGTACCGCGAGGGCACGGCGCTCGATACCGAGGGCTGCCTCTCGGTGCCGGACATCTACGGCGAGGTCGAGCGCGCGGCAAAGGTCAAGGTCGAGTTCGAGAACCGCCGCGGCAAGAAGCAGCATCTGACGGCGACGGGACTGCTCGCGCGCTGCATCCAGCATGAGTGCGACCACCTCGAAGGCCAGCTCTTCATCGACATCGCGAAGAGCGTCCACAAGGGGGCAGAAGCATGAAGCGCTTCCGCGTCATCTTCATGGGCACGCCGGAATTTTCCGTGCCGTGCCTCGAAATGCTCGACAAGCACTGCGACGTCATCGCCGTCATCACGCAGCCGGACAAGCCGCGCGGGCGCGGGCAGAAGCTCACGCCTTCGCCGGTCAAGGAATACGCCGTCGCGCATGACCTGCCCGTGTACCAGCCCGTCAAAATCAAGACGGAAGAGTTCACGGAAAAGCTCGAAGCCATGAAACCCGACCTCATGGTCGTCGTGGCGTTCGGCCAGATTTTGTCGCAACGCATCCTCGACATCCCGCCGTATGGCTGCATCAATGTCCATGCGTCGCTGCTGCCGCGCTACCGCGGCGCCGCGCCGATGCAGTGGTGCGTCATCAACGGCGAGAAGGAGACGGGCGTCACGACGATGTTCATGGACGCCGGCCTCGATACGGGCGACATGCTGCTCAAAGAAGTCTATCCAATCGGCGAGGATACGACGCTCGAAGACGTCCATGACGGCCTCATGGCCATGGGCGCGGGCGTGCTCGAAAAGACGCTCGAACAGCTGTCGGACGGCACGCTTCAGCGCACGCCGCAAACGGGCGAGTCGAACTATGCGCCGATGCTCGACAAGGAGACCGGCCACATCGACTGGACGAAATCCGCCGAGAGCATCCACAACCTCGTGCGCGGCCTCGATTCGTGGCCCGGTGCCTACACGTTCCTCGATGGCAAGAAGTACAAGGTCTGGAAGACGCGCCGCACGGGCGAGACGACGGACGCCGAAGCCGGCACAATCCTCGTCGCCGACAAGAAAGCAGGTCTTCGCGTGGCGGCGGGCGGCGAAGTGCTCGAAATCACGGAGCTCCAGGCGCCTGGCAAGAAGCGCATGAAGGCGGCTGACTACCTCAATGGCCACGGCATCGCGCTGCCTGCCCGCTTCGCGTTTTGAATCACGTTTTCTTCTGGAGAACATTCGATGGAATCCACACAGAACATCAAAAATAAATTCATCATGCCCGCGCGCCCGAAGAAACGGGTGTTCCTCGGCATGCTTTCTCTGACGACCCTCCTCATGGCGGTCGTCCTTTTCGTCATTTGGTACATCGGCGTGCCAGGGCTCGCAGACATCCAGCCGTGGCTGCCGACGCTCCTCGGTGCGGCATTTTCGGCCGTCGTACTGCTGGCGTTTTTCGGCATCATCAACATGGTGCTGGCCGTCAGCGGGCTGCCGTACCTCGGCATTTTGCAGAAGCAGACGTACGAGCTCATCAACGCGCTGTTCCCGTTCGCGGTCTATCTCGGCCGCATTTTCGGCATCAAGCGGCGGAAGCTCGAGGCGTCGTTCATCGCGGTCAGCAACCTGCTGTTTCGCCGCCGCAGCATCCGCGTGCCGGCGAGCCGCCTGCTCGTCGTGACGCCGCACTGCCTGCAGCTCGCCTCGTGTCCGCACAAGATCACGCGAGACCCGCACAACTGCAAGCGCTGCGGCGGCTGCGACATCGGGGCGCTCGTGACGCTCGCCGACGAGATGGGCTTCCATTTCTTCGTCGCGACGGGCGGCACGCTTGCGCGGCAGATCGTGCGCGACACGCGGCCGAAAGCCGTGCTCGCCATCGCCTGCGAGCGCGACCTCATGAGCGGCATCCAGGACGTCTATCCGTTGCCGGCCATCGGCGTGCTGAACATCCGGCCAAACGGGCCGTGCTACAACACGCATGTCGATATGGATTTCGTGAAAAAGCAGCTTGAGGAAATCATCATCCCAGAGCCGAAAGCAGAGAAAGAAGAGAAGAAAGAGAAGGAGGCGGAGCACGATGGATAAAGTCCGCAACCTCGCCGTGCGCGTGCTGAACGAAGTGCACGAGGAGGACGCCTATGCAAATGTCGCGCTCGCGCGGAATCTCCGAAAGGCGCAGCTCACGGACGTCGACCGCCGCTTTCTGACGGAGCTTGTCTATGGCGCGGTCAAGGCGGGCGGTACGCTCGACTGGATGATCCGCCGCTATGTCGACCGCCCTGTGCGAAAGATTGCGCCGATGATCCGCAACATCCTGCGGCTCGGCTTCTACCAGATTTTCTACATGGACAAAGTGCCGGACTCGGCGGCCTGCAACGAATGCGTTGAGCTCGCGAAGAAGTACGGCCATCCGGGCACGGTCAAGTTCGTCAATGCCGTGCTGCGTTCGGCCGTGCGCGCGCCGGAAAAATGCGCGTTCCCGCATGGCAAAGGCCATGCGACGGAAGAGCTCGCGCTGAAATCGTTTCACCCGCAGTGGATCGTCAAGCGCTGGATTAAATCGTTTGGATATGATGCGGCCGCGGCCATCTGCGCGTTTGACAACGAGGACGCCGTGCTGTCGCTGCGCGCGAATACCCTGAAGACGACGCGCGAGGAACTGCTTGCGCGGCTCAAAGAAGAGGGCGCCGTGGCCGTGCCGTCTGAGTGGGCGCCCGAGGGCATCCTCTGCCAGAAACATGGCGCACTCGACAAGATGGCATCGCTCCAGGAAGGGCTGTTCCAAGTGCAGGACGAAAGCTCGATGCAGGTCGCGCATGTCGTCGCGCCGGAGCCTGGGGAATTCGTCATCGACTGCTGCAGTGCGCCGGGCGGAAAAACGACGCACATGGCGGCGCTCATGAAGAACGAGGGGCGCATTGTCGCGGGCGACATCTACGAGCACAAGCTCGCGCGCATTGATGAAAATGCAAAGCGCCTCGGCATCAAGATTATCGATACGGAATTGCTCGACGCGCGCGACGTCGGCAAGCGCTTTCCGCGGCAGGCCGACCGCGTCCTCGTCGACGCGCCGTGCAGCGGCCTCGGCGTCCTGCGCCGCAAGCCCGACGCCCGTTGGCGCAAGAGCGAAGAAGAGCTCAAAAAGCTCCCACAGCTCCAGCTCGATATCCTGACGAGCGCATCCGAAGCCGTGAAAATCGGCGGCGTGCTCGTCTACAGTACCTGCACGATCGACCGAAAGGAAAACGAAGAAGTCGTCGAAGCCTTCCTCGCGACGCACCCGCAGTTCGAGATTGAGGAGACGGGGGCCTACCTGCCGACGAAACCGCGCAACGCAAAGATGGTGCAGCTCTACCCGAATATCGACGGGACGGACGGCTTCTTTATCGCGCGAATGAAAAGGATGGATTGAAATGTATAAAGTCATGACGGTGCCCGCGTAAATGACAATCCAGAATCTCTTACGTCTATCTTGTGAGACTCCCTCAGTCAGCCATTCGGCTGACAGCTCCCTCTGGGAGGGAGCCTTTCATAATCAGTGCCTCCCTCTCAGAGGGAGGTGCCCGAAGGGCGGAAGGAGTCTCACAACATCGACGTGTTCGATTCTCAAAAAGCGACTTACACGGGCTGATTTGAAAATCTAAGGAAACAAATAGAATGAAACAAAACTTATTCGGCAAGAATGTAGCGGAACTGCAAGATGCCCTTGCCCCTTTGAACCTCCCGAAGTTCCGCGCGAAGCAGATCGCGCAGTGGATGTATGAGAAGGGCGCGACGTCGTTTGAGGCGATGACGAATCTTTCGAAGGACTTGCGCGCAAAGCTTTCGGAGTCATTCGAGATTTTTCTCGCGACACCGAAGGACATCCTGCAGTCGAAAGATGGCAAGACGAGCAAGTACCTGCTGGCGTTTGCAGACGGCACGGCTGTCGAGTCGGTGCTCATGCGCCAGCCGTATGGCAACAGCATCTGCATTTCGACGCAGGCGGGCTGTGCGATGGGCTGCGCGTTCTGCGCTTCGACGCTGCACGGGCGGGCACGTGATCTCACGGCGGGCGAGATGCTCGCCGAAGTCGTCTTCATCGACCAGCTGCTGCGGAGGGAAGGGCAGAAGGTTGATACGATGGTGCTGATGGGCTCGGGCGAGCCGCTGATGAACTATGACAATGTGCTCGCGTTCCTGCATCTCGTGCATGACGAGGCCATTCTCGGCATGAGCTACCGCAGCATCACGCTTTCAACGTCGGGCATCGTGCCGAACATCTACCGCCTCGCGGACGAAGGCATTCCCGTGTCGCTTTCCATTTCGCTCCATGCGCCCGAGGACGCGTTGCGCTCGGAACTCATGCCGATTAACCGCAAGTACCCGATGGCCGATGTCATCGCGGCGGGCAAAGCGTATGGCGACAAGACGAAGCGCCGCGTGACGTATGAGTACATCCTGATCGACGGCGTCAACGACAGCGAGCAGCATGCGGCCGAGCTCGCGAAACTGCTGCGCGGCCAGCTCGCGAGCGTGAACCTCATCCCCATCAACCCTGTGGTGGAGCGCCATCTGCTGCGGCCGTCACAGGAACGCATTGATGCGTTCGAGAAATTCCTCGCCGACCATCACATCGCCGTGACCGTGCGCCGCGAGATGGGCACGGACATCAACGCGGCCTGCGGGCAGCTGCGGAACCGACATCTAGGGGAAGACGCTGACAAGTGAAAAAATGACGCAGACAGAAAAGTCTGCTATAATAAGGGCGATGTCATTCAGGCTCCCTCTCCGAGGGGGCTGTCAGCGAAGCTGACTGGGGGTGTGGCGAAGGTAGGGTAAAACATATGGCTGGATTGTAACCTGCGAAGACGTACCTTCGCAGGTAATATCGAATCAATTGCTTCGCACTACCTTCGCCACACCCACCACCGCTTCGCGGTCCCCCTCCCTCTGAGAGGGAGGCAAAAGTTTGCATTTGGAAATTTCAGCATATCATTGGGAGATACTTTCATGGGCATGGCAAAATGGGAATCGTTCCTCGAAGACCATATCGAGGGCTTCTTCAACCGGCGCTTTTCGAGTCATCTCGAGCCGGTCGAGCTCGGCAAGGCGTTGTCGCGCGAGCTCGTGCGGCGGCGGAAGAAGGCGGCCGAGGGCCATGTCGTGCCAAATGCGTACACGCTCGAGCTCGGCGCCGAGGACTATGAACGTCTCTGCTGCCAGCGCGTTTTGGACGAGCTCCACGCCGCCGTCGAGCGGCAGGTCATCGCCGAGGAATGCTTCATGGACGGCGAGCTTTCACTTGAAATGAAGAAGCAGAGGAGCGGCAAGGGCGTGCTCGAAGTGCACTCGAGCTATCAGGACGAAGCGCCAGAGGAAGAGGCCGCAGACGACGCGCCGTCGCACACGATCGTGCTCGAGCGTTCCAATCTCGGCATCCATCAGCCATTGAACCTGCCGCGCGAATACGAGCTCGCGTCGCTGACGGCCGTCAATGGCGTCGACAAGGACTCGTACCTCGCGATTGGCGAGAAGCAGGTCTACATCGGCCGACTCGACAAGAACGATTTCATCCTGATGGACCCGAATGCTTCGCGCATGCATGCCTATGTGACGTATGAGCGCCACCGCCATTTCCTGCATGACGCCGAGAGCACGAACGGCACGTTCGTCAATGGAAAGCCCGTGCTCCACGCCTGCCTTTCGCCCGGCGACGAAATCCAGATCGGCAGCACGGTGCTGCTTTACGAGGTGATTTGATGCCATCGACAGCTTTCTTTTTCAAGGCCATGAGCGTCGTGTTCCAGTACGGCATGCTGCTCGTGCTCTTAAAGGTCCTCTACCGTCTCGTGCGTGTCGTGCAGAGCGACGTGCGCCGCGAGGTCAAAGAACTCCGCACGGTGCAGGCCGAGGCGCATGAGGCCGTGCTGACCGTCGTCGACGCGCGGGAGTCTTCGGGCCTCGCGGGGCGGCGGTTTGCCTTTTCCGAAGAACTCACGATCGGGCGCGGCGAGGACAACGACATCGCGATTCCCGATGCGTTTGTGTCGCATCATCATGCGCGCATCTACCAGCACGGCAACCAGTACGTCGTGGAGGACCTGGGCAGCCGCAACCATACGTATGTCAATGACGAAGAGCTCGACGGGAGCACGTACCTCTCGCCCGGCGACGTCATCCGCATCGGTTTTGTTGCATTTGAATTTGAGAGGTGAAGACGGTGGCAGAATCCTTTGCCTATACGGATATTGGGCGCGTGCGTCCGACGAATGAGGATAGCGCGCTCTGCTTTGCGCCCGGCGTGGCAGTCGTAGCAGACGGCATGGGCGGCCGCGCGGCAGGCGAAGTCGCGAGCTCGCTCTTAGTGCAGACCGTGCGCGAGCAGCTTTTGGCGGCGCCGCGGCCGTGGGGCGAGGAGGCCCTGCGGCAGGCCGTCGCTCTCGCGAATGAAAAGATCCTCGCCGAGGCAAAAAAATACCCGGCCTGCGAGGGTATGGGCACGACGGCGACCGTGTTGTCGTATGCCGATGCCGCAGCGGGCGAAAATGGCGGGGAAGCCGTCTGGGCGCATGTCGGCGACAGCCGCATCTACCTGCTGCGCGGCGGCGAGCTCCGTCAGATCACGCGCGACCATTCGTACGTCGAAGGCCTCGTCGAAAGCGGCTCGATCACGGAGGCCGAAGCGCGGAAGCACCCGCGAAAGAACGTGCTGACACGCGCGGTCGGCGTCGAGCCGGACGTCGAGGTCGATACGGGCCGCCTCGCGCTGCAGAAAGGCGACACGCTGCTGCTTGCGACGGACGGCCTCACGAACATGGTCGAGGACGCGGACATCGCCCGCATCCTCGAGGAGCATCCGAACGACCCCGCCTACGCACTCGGCACGGCCGCAAATAATGCGGGCGGGCGCGACAACATCACGGCTGTGGTGGTGATGCTTTCATGACGCCTCGGAAACAGGAAAGGGCCGCAGGCCTTCGCTCAGGCCGCGCGATTTCCAGCACGCGGATGAGCTGGGGGCTCCTCGGCCTGTCGTTTCTGCTCGTCGCCTTCGGCCTCGCGGTTTTGTACCTGCGAAAGCCCGAAAGCTTTGAATTTCTCGCGCTGCCGTGGCTTGCGGCCGTCGTCATCGTGGCGGCGCTGCTGCAGTCCGTCGTGCTGCGCGCGCATCTCTCGCCGTGGCTGTTGCCGCTCGCGCTGTTCTTTTCGAGCGTCGGCGTCATCGAGATCGCGCGGCTGAAACCGAGCCTTTTGATTCCGCAGCTTCGCTGGCTGCTCATCGGCATGGCGGTCTTTCTCATCATGCTGCGCCTCGGCCGCCAGATTGTGGGGCTCACGGCGTACCAGTACATCCTCGGCCTCGCGTGCCTCATCTTGCTCGCGCTGCCGCTCGTGTTCGGCACGGAGATCGGCGGCAGCCGCAACTGGCTCGTGCTCGGGCCCGTGCAGGTGCAGCCGTCGGAGTTCTCGAAAATTCTGCTCGTACTGTTTCTCTCAGCGTATCTTGCCGACCATCAGGATGTGCTGACGAAGACGCGGCGCTGGCTCGGCTTTTTCCGCCTGCCGCCGCTTCGCTTCATCGCGCCGCTCCTTTGCATCTGGGGCATGGCGATCTTGATGTTCGTCGTGGCGCGCGATCTCGGGTCGGCACTGCTGTTCTTCGGCATCGCGATTTTCATGACGTACATGGCGACGGGCAGCCGTTCGTATGTCGTCATCGCGCTCGCGGTCTTCGGCCTCGCGGCCGTGGCGAGCTACATGATGTTCGGCCATGTGCGCGTGCGCTTTGACATCTGGTGGAATCCCTGGGCCGACCCGAACGGCATGGCCTATCAGGTCGTGCAGTCGCTGTTCGCGTTCGGTTCGGGCGGCGTCTGGGGCACGGGCTTTGCGCACGGCCATCCGGGCCTGATTCCGGAGGTCCATACGGATTTCATCTTCGCGGCCGTCGCGGAGGAGCTCGGCCTCATCGGGGCCTTGACAATCGTTGTGGCCTATGGCGTGTTCTTCATCGTCGGCATCCGCACGGCGCTGGCTTGCACGAGCGTCGAGCGCATTTTGCTCGCGGCGGGCACGAGTGTCGTGTTCCTGCTGCAGGCCTTCATCATCATGGCAGGCGTGACGAAATTCCTGCCGCTGACGGGCATCACGCTGCCATTCGTGAGCTATGGCGGCAGTTCGATGGTCTCAGGCTTCATTCTGCTCGGCCTGCTCGCCGTTCTCTCGCGAAAGGAGGCGGCAGCATGAGCATGCAGAAGAGTTCTCAAGAAAAAGAGCGCACGACAAAGCGTTTCGTGCTGCATACCGCGAGCATCCTGCTCGCACTGCTGCTCGTGCTCGGGCTCTACATCGCGTACCTCCAGACGTTCGGCGCCGAAAAGCTCGCGCATCATCCGCTGAACCAGCGCAGCGCGCAGGCGGAAGCGGAGGTCCAGCGCGGCTCGATTCTCGATGCGAAAGGGCGCGCGCTCGCGCAGAGTGCGGCGCCCGGCGAGCGCACGTACCCGATGGGCGCGGCGCTTGCGCCCGTCACGGGCTACATCGGCGAGCGCATCGGCAGTGCGGGCATCGAAGGGCGGGCCAATCAGGACCTGCTCGGCCGCACGGAGGAAATGAACCGCCTCGGGCCCGTTGCGGAGCTCTTGCAGGCCGACCGCGGCAACGACGTCCATCTGACGATCAACGCCGACGTCCAGCAGGCCGCCTATGACGCCTTTGCCGGACGGCGTGGCGCAGCGGTCGTGCTCGACGCGACGACGGGCGCCGTGCTCGCGATGGTGAGCTGTCCGTCGTATGACCCGGCGAGCGTCGAAGCGAACTGGGACAGCCTGAGCCAGCAGGCCGACGGGCCGCTCCTCAACCGCGTGCTCTATGGCATGTATCCGCCGGGCTCGACGATCAAGCCGATGATGGCGGACGCCGCGCTCACGGAGGGCGTGACGGATGAAACGGAAATCTTTGACTGCGACGGCCAGCTCGATGTCGGCGGCGGCCAGACGATCCGCGAGAGCCACGGCGAGGTGCACGGCAAAGTGAACCTCGAAAAGGCCATTACGGAATCGTGCAACGTGACATTTGGCACGCTCGCGATGCGGCTCGGTGGCAAGAAGCTCGGCACGGCGTTCGAGCGCTTCGGCTTCACGAAGGAGCTCACGGGCGACCTCGCAAGCGAGTCGGCGCACTTGCCCGATTTCAAGAATCTCGGACAAGGCGACATGGCGCAGGTCGGCATCGGCCAGAGCTCGCTCCTCGTGACGCCGATGGAGATGGCGCTCCTCGCTTCCGCCTTTGCCAACCACGGCACGGTCATGGAGCCTTATATCGTGCAGTCCGTCGTGACGCCGGGTGGCCTCACGGTGCGGGAAGGCACGCAGAAGAAATGGTTTGATGCGACGACGCCGGAGCGCGCCGCGCTCATTGATTCATATATGGAAAAAGTCGTCACGCAGGGCACGGGCACCGCTGCCCGCGTGAGCGGCATCCGCGTGACGGGCAAGACGGGCACGGCCGAGAACGCGCAGGGCAAGGACCATGCGTGGTTCATCGGCTCGGCCGACGTCGGCGGGCGCAAGATCGCCTTTGCCATCATCGTGGAGAACAGCGGCGGCGGCGGCATCGAAGCCGCGCCAATCGCCCGCAAGATCGTGCTCAGCATGGAATGAGACAGTGAAAGGGAATGAATGGGGGAGACCTATATGACGAACCGTGTTCTGGACCAGCGCTATGAGCTGCTGGAACGTGTCGGCGGCGGCGGGATGGCCGACGTCTACAAGGCGCAGGACCGCTTGCTCGACCGTCCCGTGGCCGTGAAGATCCTGCATGAGCAGTTCCAACGCGATGAAGAATTCATCGAGAAGTTCCATCGGGAAGCGCAGGCGGCGGCCCGACTCTCCCATCCGAACATCGTCAACATCTATGATGTCGGCGTTTCGGGGGACGATCACTACATCGTCATGGAGTATGTGCCGGGCAAGACGCTCAAGGAGCTCATCCAGCAGAGAGGCCATCTTTCGCCGGAGGAAGCCCTCTCGATCACGGGCGAGATCGCCGAAGCGCTCGCGCACGCGCATGCGCACGACCTCGTGCACTGCGACATCAAGCCGCACAATATCCTGATGCTGAACGGCCAGACGGCGAAAGTGGCGGATTTCGGCATCGCGCGCGCCGTGACGGAATCGACGATGACTTACAGCGGCAACGTCATCGGCTCCGTGCATTATTTCTCGCCGGAGCAGGCGAAAGGCACGATGATCACGCCGAAGTCTGACGTCTATTCGCTCGGCGTCGTGCTCTATGAAATGCTGACGGGCGAGCTGCCGTTCACGGGCGAAAACCCCGTGGCGATCGCCATGAAGCACCTGCAGGACGAGCCGACGCCCGTGCGCCGCATCGACCCGGACATCCCGCCCGTCGTCGAGGCGCTCGTCTCACGCATGATGGCGAAAGACCCCGCGATGCGGCCGTCGAGCGACGAAGTCGTGCGCGAAGTCGAGCAGGCGAAGACCATGCTGAATGGGAACGCCCCTGCCGCGGCGCCTGACCCGTATGCGACGCAGGTGCTGCCGCGCGTCGGCGGGGCTGGCGTGAATGGCGCGGGCGGCATCCCGTCGCGCAGGGCGCAGCCGCCTGCGTATCAGCCGCAGGGATACGAGCCGCAGTATGAGCCCGAGCAGGAGAAATCGTCGTTTTTCCGTTCGAAGAAGTTCATCTTCGGCCTTGTGCTCGTGTTGATCCTTGGTTTCGGCGTCGGTGCGTTCCTGTCGTTCGGCAAGTTCTGGAGCACGAATGAAGTCGTCGTGCCCGATGTCGTTGGCAAGCAGATGACGCTGGCGCGCCAGATTCTCGAAGACAAGAAGCTCCGCGTCAATGTCGCGGAGACGTACAGCGCCGACGTGCCGCCGGGACAGGTCGTCTCGCAGACGCCGGAAGCGGGCTCGAAAGTCAAGGAGGAACGCCTCGTCACGATTTACGTCAGCAAGGGTGGCGAAGAGCTCACGATGCCAGATTTGCAGGGACTCTCGAAGTCGGAAGCGGAGGCGAAGCTCCAGAAGATGGGGCTGAAGCTCGGCACCGTCTATGAAAAGAACTCCGACGAAGAAGCGGGCACCGTCATCTCGCAGGACCCGAAGGCGGGCAGCAAGATCAGCAAGGGACAGGAAGTCGACATCATCGTCAGCAAGGGCCCGAAGACGAAGAAGGTCTCCGTGCCGAGCGTGACGGGCGCAACGCTCGAAAACGCGCAGAACGCGCTCTCGAGCCGCGGCCTCCATGTCGGCAGCGTCACGAAGCAGCAGAGCAGCCAGACGGCCGGCACCGTCATCAGTCAGTCCGTCGCGGGCGGCAGCGAAGTTGAAGCCGGCACCACCGTCGACCTCGTCATCGCAGAGCCAGCGTCGCAGACGAAGACGCAGGAAAAGACGAAGACCTCCGAGAAGCAGGAGCCGCCAAAGAAGAATGAAACGACAAAGACGAAGTGACGAAAGGAAGATTTATGCCACAAGGTCGTGTCATCAAAGCGTATAACAGTTTCTTCTACGTGCAGACGTCAGACACCCTCGTCACCTGCAAGTTGCGCGGGAAGTTCAAGAAGCGGCAGGGCGTGTACCCCGGCGACCTCGTTGACGTGGGGCTCCTGCCGGACGGCACGGGCGTCGTCGAGCGGCTGCTGCCGCGCGAAAGCCTCATGAAGCGGCCGCTCGTTGCGAATGTCGACCAAGTCGTGCTGACATTTGCGGCCGCACAGCCGGATCCGCATCCGCTGCTCGTCTCACGCTTTCTCGTGCTCGCCGAGTGGTCAGGGCTCTCGCGCATCCTCGTCTGCGTCAACAAGAGCGACCTGCCGCCGGCGGCCGATGAAGTTTTCCAGGTCGCAGAGGCGGCGGGCTATCCTGTCCTTCATGTTTCCGCGCAGACGGGTGCGGGCGTCGAGGCGCTACGGCAGGAACTTTCCGGCCATATTACATGCTTTGCAGGGCCGTCGGGCGTCGGCAAGTCGTCGCTCCTCAATGCCATTGAACCAGGCCTTTCGCTCCAGACCGGTCATGTCAGTGAGAAAATCAAGCGCGGCCGCCATACGACGCGTGTTGCGGAGCTCCTGTCCTTTGGCGGCGGCTACATCGTCGATACGCCGGGCTTCAGCTCCATGGAGCTCGACGGCATCGACGAGCAGCTTTTGCCGTCGTACTTTCCCGAGTTCCGCCCGCACCTCGGCCACTGCCGCTTTTCGCCGTGCTCGCACAGCCACGAGCCCGACTGCGCGGTCAAAGAGGCCGTCGCGGCGGGGGACATCCCGCAAGAGCGGTATGACGCCTACCTTTCGATTCTCGAAGAGATTCACGCAAACCAGAAGAAGTATTGAGATAAAGACTGATAACGAAAGAAGGTCTCTATATGATTAAGATTGCCCCTTCCATCCTTTCCGCTGATTTCAGCAAGCTCGGTGATGAGGTCCAGCGCGTCGTCGATGCGGGCGCGGACTACATCCACATCGACGTCATGGATGGCACATTCGTGCCGAACATCACGATCGGCTCGCCCGTCGTGAAGTCGCTGCGCAAGACCACGAAAGCCACGTTTGATGTGCACCTGATGGTCGAGCATCCCGAGACGCAGGTCAAGGCGTTTGCCGATGCGGGTGCCGACATCATCACGTTCCATGTCGAGGCCGCGAAGCATCCGCACTGCCTGATTCAGGAAATCAACGAAGCGGGCTGCAAGGCCGGCATTGCCATCGACCCCGGCACGTCGCTCGCGATGATCGAGGAGCTCGTGCAGGACGTCGACATGGTGCTCGTCATGACGGTCAATCCAGGCTTCGGCGGGCAGGAATTTATCCCTTCGACGCTCGACAAAATTCACATGCTCGCGCATGAAATCTACGACCTCGGCTATGATTGCGACATTGAAGTCGACGGCGGCATCAACCCCGAGACGGCCGCGCTCGTGACGTCGGCCGGCGCCAACGTCCTCGTCGCCGGCAGTGCCATTTACGGTGCAGAGGATGCCAAAGCCGCCATCGACGCCATCCGCGCCGCCGAACAGCCGCACGAGTGCCACGACCACCATCACGAAGAATGACGAATATAGGAGCCTCCCTCTCCGAGGGAGGGGGACCGCGAAGCGGTGGTAGGTGTGGCGAAGGTAGGAATTGGCCATTCATTCGATTGCATCTGCGAAGGTACGTCTTCGCAGGTGCAATCCAGCCATATGCTTCGTCCTACCTTCGACACACCCCCAGTCAGCTTCGCTGACAGCCCCCTCGGTGAGGGGGCCAAAGATTGCTAGCAAAGAGGTATTTATTTCATGGAACAAAAAGAAAAAGCCGTCGTCCTGCTCTCTGGCGGGCTCGACTCCTGCACTTGCATGGCCGTCGCCAAGAGCAAGGGCTATGACATCTATCCGATCAGCTTCAACTACCATCAGCGCCACAGCATCGAGCTCGAGGGCGCGAAGAAGATTGCCGAGTTCTACGGTGTCAAGCGCCACTTGATCATCGAGACGAACATGGACGCCATCGGCGGTTCTGCGCTGACGGACAAGAACATCGACGTGCCCGAGGGCGACGTCAACCGTACGGAAGTGCCAGACACGTACGTGCCGGCGCGCAACATGATCTTCCTTTCCTACGCCATGGGTTATGCCGAAGTGCTCGGTGCGAGCCATGTCTACATCGGCGTGAATTCCGTCGATTACTCGGGCTATCCGGATTGCCGCCCGGAATTCATTTCGCGCTTCCAGGAGCTCGCAAACTACGCGACGACGGCGACGGCCGTCAAGGGCAAAAAGATTACCATCGAAACGCCGCTCCAGACGCTTTCGAAAGCCGACATCGTCAAGCTCGGCATGAAGCTCAGCGCGCCGTACAAGTTCACGCACAGCTGCTACAACGGCGGCGAAAAGGCCTGCGGCGTCTGCGACAGCTGCAAGCTGCGCCTGCAGGGCTTCAAAGAAGCTGGCTACGAAGACCCCATCGAGTACGAGACGAGGGACATCTGATGCGCGACGTCCAGAACCAGGCCGACGCCCGCGGCATCGCGATCCAGCATGTCGGCATCCGTGACGCACACCTGCCGTTTTTGATCAAGACGAAGGACGGCGGCTTTCAGTCTGTGCTCGCGCGCATCCAGTTCACGGTCGAACTGCCGGAAAAATACAAGGGCACGCATATGTCGCGCTTCCTCGAAATTTTGACGCCGTGGAGCCAGAAGCCGCTCGCGGAGCCCGAGATGGATGCGATGCTTGGCGACGCCCTCTCGCGCCTTGATGCGCAGGCAGCCGATGTCGAGCTCGCATTCAAGTATTTCGTCAAGAAGCAGGCGCCCGTCAGCGGCCGCGCCTCGCTTCTCGACTACGACTGCCGCTTCGTCGGCCGCAAGCGGGCAGGGGAGCCGATGGCGTTCACGCTCGGCGTCGATGTGCCGTTCACGTCGCTCTGCCCGTGCAGCAAGGAGATTTCCGACTATGGCGCGCACAACCAGCGCTCCATCTGCCGCGTGCGCGTGCGCTTTGCGCCGGGCCACGACTGCATCCTGATTGAAGATCTCGCCTCGCTCGTCGAAGCGCAGGGCTCGTCGCCGATTTATCCGCTACTCAAACGTGCCGACGAGAAGTACGTGACGGAGGCGGCCTACGACAACCCGAAGTTCGTCGAGGACATCCTGCGCGACAACGTGCTCGCCCTGCGCAAGCTCCCCGGCATCGCATGGTTCTCGGTCGAATGCGAGAACTTCGAGTCCATCCACAACCACAATGCCTACGCCAGCCATGAGGAAACCATCTAGCCTTTGAGAGGAGCCCTGCGATATGAACAAATTTTATAAGCGCTTCGTGCTCCTCATCAGCCTCGTACTGGTCATCTCGGGCGTCGTCATCTACTCGACCGTGGACATCAACACGCTCAGGAACCTCGGCGAATTCAAATGGTGGTCGATTGCGCTCGCCATTTTCGCTGTCGGGCTCGGGCTGTTCTTCGATGGCAGCCGCCTCATGCATCTCGTGAAGATTTCAAATGAAAGTATCACGCTTTACGAGGCCGTGCAGGTCATCTTCGGCAATTACTTCCTCGCGCTCTTGACGCCGGGCGCGACGGGCGGCGCGGTTGCGCAGCTGATGTTCCTGCGGCATGCGGGCGTGCCGACGGGCAAAGCGGCCGTGCTCGTCATCGTGCGGACGCTGCTCTCGATTTTCTTCCTCGCGTGCTGCATGCCGCTGATTCTGCTGCATGACCGCGGCATCGTGCCGGGGATTTCAAATGAAATCCTCATGATTATCACGCTTGCGGCTTTCTTCGGTATCCTCTTTATCGTCTGGGGCGCACGGCGCGGCTTCCTCGACTATTTCGTTATCTGGCTCACGCGAAAATTCTCGAACCAGAAGGGGCGCAAGATCATCGCATTCTATCGTGACACGAAAAGCGCGATTTCCTTGCTTCTCAAGTCGCCGCGGGCGATGTTGCTCGTGTTCCTCGAATCGGGACTCAACCTGCTCTGCATCTACGCCATCGTGCCGTGCCTGCTGCTCGGCCTCGGCGTCTACGACGCGGACTGGTACAGCGTCATGGGCCGCATGATCTTCCTCAACATGCTCTTATACTTCATGCCGACCCCGGGCGGCAGCGGCATCGCGGAAGGCGGCTTCGTGCTGCTGTTTGCGAACACCGTTCCGGCCGGCACCGTCGGCATCATCGCCGTCTGCTGGCGGCTCATCGCGGAGTATATTCCGTTTTTGATCGGGCTGTATTATACGTTGACGGTGTTTGGACGGGACTTTTTGAATCGGCAGTTGACGGAGTGAGAACGCTTCTGCACGCGAAGATAGGCGTCTGCTCGCATCGGGCGGGGGCTTCCCCTCTGGAAAAAGTACACGCTTCGCGTGTAAAAATTTCCAGAGGGAAAGTCCCTGCCCTCCCGAAGGGACAGATGCTTCGCGGAGTTGCGGCGAGGCTTGCCTCAGCCAAGGGGAGGGGGATTTCTTTTGAAGAAGTTACGTGGCGGCTATACGACGGGCGCTTGTGCGGCGGCTGGGGTTTTGGCTGCTTTGAAATTCCTGCGGGGTGAGGAATGCCCGGCGCTTGAGATCGAGGCGCTTGACGGCACGATGCTGCACATCCCTGTCAAGAGCGTCCGCCCTGCCAAAGAGGGCGAAGACGTCGAGGGTGCGGGCGGTGCGACGGCGGAAATCGTGAAGTTTTCGGGCGACGACCCCGACATCACGAACGGCTGCTCGGTCTTTACGACGCTCGAAAAAGGCGCGGCGGGGCAGGGGCTCGTGTTCCGCGCGGGCAAGGGCGTCGGCCATGTGACGAAGCCGGGGCTCCAGATCCCCGTCGGCGAACCGTCCATCAACCCAGGGCCGCGCAAGCTCATCGCAAGCGTCTTGGCGCGAGAACTCGGCATCCCCGTCGGCGCAAGCACAGCGACGGAGGGCGCAGCAGGCGATGGAACGAACGGCAGGATCGGTGGCGATGCGTCAAAGTTGGCGGTGCAGGACGCGGATTGGCAGGCGCTCATGGCGAAGCTCGATTTCACCGTGACGATCAGCATCCCCGCGGGCGTCGAGCTCGCGAAGCAGACGCTGAATCCCGTGCTCGGCGTCGAGGGCGGCATCTCGGTCATCGGCACGACGGGCGTGCTGCGGCCGATGTCGGAGGAAGGTTTCAAAAATTCGCTTGTGCCGCAGATTGACGTGGCGCTGGCTGCGGGCTATGAAGACATCGTCTTTGTGCCAGGCAAGATCGGCGAAAAGCTCGCGGCAAAGATCGGCCTGCCGCAGCCATCGCTCGTGCAGACGAGCAACTTCATCGGCTTTTTGCTCGATGCGGCGGCGGAGCATGGGGCGAAGAGCGTGCTGCTGCTCGGCCACATCGGCAAGCTCGTCAAGGTCGCGGCCGGCAATTTCTACACGCACAACCGCATTTCGGATGCGCGGCTCGAAACGCTGGCGGCCTATGCGGCGGCGGAAGGTCTCGACCAAAAGGGCGTACAGGCCATCCTTTCGGCCAATGCCTCGGAAGACGCGCTTGAAATCATCGACGGGGCCGGACTCCAGCATGTCTACACGGTGCTGGCCGAGCGGGCGAGCGCGCGCAGCGAACGCCATGTGTTTGGCAAACTCCGCGTCGGCACGGTGCTGCTGACGTACAGCGGCCGCGTGCTCGGCATGGATGAAGCCGCAAGGGAAATCGGGAGGCATCTCGGATGGAGACTTTGAAACATCGCATCATCGTCGCGGGCATCGGGCCCGGCAGTCCGGAATACATGGTGCCGGCGGCAAGAAAGGCCATCGACGAGGCGCAGTACCTCGTCGGCGGCCGGCGTGCCCTGGCGCAATACGCAAAAGCGGAAGACGGCCAGAAGACCTGTGCAGTCACGCGCGATATTGACCGCGTCATGGCATTTGTGCACGAAGGTCTCGAAAACGCTGACGTTGTCGTCATGGTCTCGGGCGACCCCGGATATTTTTCACTGCTCGATGCCCTGCGGCGGACATTCGACGAAAGTATTATCGACGTCATTCCCGGCATCAGCTCGTTCCAGCTTGCGTTCTCGCGCCTCGCCCTGCCGTGGCATGATGCCGCACTCCTGAGCTTTCATGGCCGCGTGCCGAAGGAAAGCGACCTCGCATATGCTCTAGGCAAGAAGCTTGGCATGCTGACGGACGTCCAGCACAACTCGAAGACTATCGCCGAAATCTTGCTTGCCCATGGATGGCCTGAAAGCGCGTTTTACGCCATCTGTGCAAGGCTGTCATATGAGGACGAAACTGTCGAGCGCATGACACTCGGCGAGGCGGTAAAGCATACCCCCGTCGGAAGCTGCATCATTGTTGTGGAGGGAAAATCATGAATATTCGTCTTGCCGACCTTGCTGCGGCAATTGCGCGCTCCGACGTCGTCACTTCTTACATCGATACCGCCGAGGGCCGCGTCCTGACTTTGGAAGCGGGGGACGGAGGCGACGCGGCCTTCGACCATGCCATGCGCATCGAGGAGGATTTCGAGCGCTACATCCCGCTCCCGGACCTTTACGATGCCGAAGAGCCCCGCGCCATGCAGGCGTTTGCCGACGCGCAAAGCCCCGAGACGCGCGACCGCCTCGCATCCATCCTCGCCACCCCCGGCGCCGCTCCGCGCTTCCGCCGCGAAGTCCGCCACCTGCTGCTCGAAAAGAAATGGCAGGCCTTCCTCCATTCCCACCTGCTCGTCGTGGCAAAGGATTTCTGCGAGGAAAACGGCATCGGGTATGACGTTTGAATAAAAAAGGCTCCCCCAATGGGGGAGCCTTTTTTATTCTCCAATCATTTCCTTCTTCATCTCGCGGTACCTCCGCGTATAATACGGCCCGTCCTGCGCTTCGCGGTGGTCGAAGCCGTAGGCTCTGCGGCTGACGGCGAGGATCGGGGGCGCCTGGATGCGCTTGGCGATGGCCATGCCGGAAAAAAGGTTCCACCAGCGTTCGAGGTCGGCGATGAAGTCTTTCGGGGTCGGGAAGTATTTGGCGACGAGGCCTTCCTGGCAGCCGAGGTTTTGTTCGACGGTGCCTTCCTGGTACCACGCGAGCAGGTCTTCTGGCGTGGCTTTCTGCCAGCGCTCGACGAAGGAGCGGAAGAGGTAGTCGTGATAGGGGTACTTGATCGGGTCACCTTTGCCTTCGTCGACGTTCTGGGCGCTCGAGAGTTCGGCGCTCGGGACGAGGTCGATGATGCCTTGGGGCACGACTTCGCGGCCGTAGACGGTGTCGTTGAGGTAGCGGGCGAGGTCGTAGACCTGATATTTCCAGAGGTCGGCGAGCGCGGCGAGGAAGCCGGACTGGTCGCCGTAGAGCGTCGAGTAGCCGACGGTTGTCTCGGCCTTGTTCGCGTTGCAGGTGAAGCCGCCGCCAAACGCGGCCGCCGTGCCGGCGAGCACGCGCGCACTGCGGTCGCGCGCCTGGATGTTTTCGAGGACGAACGAGGAAATGGAGAGATGCCACTCGGTGCCGTCGGCGAGGTTCTTGACGGGCAGGCTTTCGAGCTGCTGCTTCGTGAGGTCGACGGCTTCCTGGATCGGCACGATGAGGTAGTGGCAGCCGAGGTTTTTGGCGAGCTGGGCGGAGAGGCCTTTCGTCGTCTCGGAGTTGAAGACGCTCGGCATGTTGACGAGCAGCAGGTTTTCGGGGCCGAGGACGTTCGCGTAGAGCGCAGCGGCGACGGCGGAGTCGATGCCGCCAGAAATGCCGATGACGACTTTTTTCATGTGGATGTCCGCGAGGAATTCCCCGATGCCGTAGTGGAGGGCGCGGTAGATGTCGGCAATCGGCGGCTCCGGCGGCTGCGGGGCTTCGCTCATGCTGTCGATGCGGTCGAGGTTGGTGACGGCGAGCGTTTCCTCGTAGGCTGGGCAGACTTTGACGACGCGGCCCGTGGCGCTGTAGACGGTGCTCGAGCCGTCAAACGTGTAGATGGTCTTGCCGTTGTTCTGCAGGCCGATGTTGTTGACGTAGAAGAGCGGCGTGTGCGCGGCCTTGGCCTGCGCGCCGAAGACGCGGTTGCGCTTGTCGTTCTTGCCGAGCGTGTACGGCGAGGCCGAGATGTTGACGAAAAAGTCGATGTCGTGATGGCGGTTCAGCACGTCGAGCGGCGTCAAACTGTAGTCGTCGCTCCAGCCGTCTTCGCAGAGCAGTCCGCCGACGCGGTAGCGCTGGCCGCCGATGTCGAGCGTGAGCGGCGAGAGCAGGCGCTCCGCCGTCGTGCCGAGCTCTCGCGCAAGCTTCTGCAGGCTGAAGAAATGGCGCGTGTCGTCAAATTCGCGGTAGTTCGGCAAGAGCGTCTTGATGATGAAGGGGTAGGGCATGGACTCGGGCGAGACGAGCTTGCCGTCTTGCGCACAGAACAGTGCGTTGTACTTGCGCACGCGGCCGTCGTTGTTCTTCTTTTCCCAGTCGATCGCGATGTTGCCGAACAGCACGACGATGCCCTGCGCGGCGGCGATGACGTCCTTGCCATAGCTTTCGCAGTCGCGCAAAAACGCCGTCTGTTCCCAGGCGTCGCCCAAAAGATACCCTGGAATGCACATTTCCGGGAACACGATGACGTCGGCTTTCTGCGCCTTTGCGTCCGCAATCATCCGCAGCATCGTCTCCGTGTTGACATCCGGATGGCCCGGGGAGACCTTCATCTGCGCCATGGCGATTTTCAGCATATGCAAACACCTCTGTTTGTGTTATAATGGTTGCAACTTTACATACTTCCCTATTTTACCATACTCTTATCCATTATGAAAGCAGAGGCGATCCTTTTGAATTACATCAGCACGCGCGGCGGCGCAGAGAAGCTTTCTTCGGCCGAGGCCATCTTGCAGGGACTTTCGGGGAATGGCGGGCTCTTCGTGCCGGAGGAGATTCCGACGGTCAGCGAGGCGTTCATCGAGGCGCTCGTGCCGCTCACGTACGAGCAGCGCGCTGTCCGCGTCCTCAAGGAGTTTTTGACGGACTACGGTGAGGACGAGATCGAGGGCTGCGTGACGCGCGCTTATGGCGGGGAAAAGTTCGACAGCGAGCGCCGCGCACCGACGCGGCTCCTCCAGGATTGCAGCGTGCTCGAGCTCTGGCACGGGCCGACGAGCGCGTTCAAGGACATGGCGCTCCAGCTGCTGCCGCAGCTCATGTCGACGGCGCTCAAGAAGACGGGCGAGAAGGACACGATCCTCATCCTCGTCGCGACGTCGGGCGACACGGGCAAAGCCGCGCTCGCGGGCTTCCAGGATGTGCCGCAGACGAAAATCATGGTGTTCTACCCCGAGGGCGGCGTCAGCAAGATCCAGCAGCTCCAGATGGTGACACAGGAAGGCGGCAACGTCAACGTGACGGCCGTGCGCGGCAACTTTGACGACGCGCAGACGGGCGTCAAGAAAATCTTCGGCGACAAAGCATTCGCGAAAGAGCTCGCGGCCGCCGAGACGAAGCTCTCGTCTGCGAACTCCATCAACTGGGGCCGCCTCGTGCCGCAGATCGTCTACTATTTCAGCGCCTACGCCGACCTGCTCGCGGCCGAGCGGGTAAAGATGGGCGACGCCGTCAACTTCTGCGTGCCGACGGGCAACTTCGGCGACATCCTCGCGGGCTGGTATGCAAAGCAGATGGGCCTGCCGGTCGGCCGCCTCGTCTGCGCGTCGAACAAGAACAACGTGCTGACGGACTTCCTGACGACGGGCACGTACGACCGCAACCGCGACTTCTTCAAGACCATCACGCCGTCGATGGACATCCTGATTTCGAGCAACCTCGAGCGCCTGCTCTACCACATGTCCGGCAGCGCGGACGCCGTCGCGGGCTGGATGCGCGAGCTCGCCGAGACGGGGAGGTACACGATTCCGCAGGACCTCCTCGCCAAAATCCAGCAGACATTCGCGGCGGGCTGGGCCGACGATGCGGCGACGAAGGGCGCGATTGCCGAGGCGTTCGAGGGCAGCCACTACATCATGGACACGCATACGGCCGTGGCCTGGCGCGTCGCCGACGACTACCTCGACCGCACGGGTGACGAGCGCCCGATGGTCGTCGTCTCGACGGCGAGCCCGTACAAGTTCAGCGGCAGCGTGCTCGAAGCGCTCGGCGCCGCGACGGAAGGGAAGGATGCGTTCGCGCTCCTCGATGAGCTCCAGGACATCAGCGGCACGGCCGCGCCGAAGGGCCTTTCCTCGCTCCGCACGAAAGACGTCCGCCACAAAGGCGTCTGTGAGAAAAAAGATATGAAAAATTTTGTTGCCGCATTTGCGAAACAATAAGAAGACAAGCCGCCATAACAGAAACGAATGGAAAGCACTTCCTCTTTGGCATTCAGAAAACCAAGGAAAACAAAGATTGCTTGATTTGTGTTCATGTTGTTTATGGCGGCTTCTGCACGTCTACAAACCTTTCTGACGGTCTTTTCGTCACTTCGTGAATATTTGACATTTATGGATGAATAAGGTATTATTATAGCCGTCGGGTGGAAAAAGCCCCCGACGAAACAATCGAATTTCAAATGTATGAAAGAGGTTGAAAGCACATGGCAAACGTTGATCTGAGCCAGTATGGCATCACTGGTGTCACGGAGATTCTCCACAATCCTTCTTACAAGGTTCTCTTCGAGGAAGAGATGAAAGATGGCCTGACGGGCTACGAGAAGGGTCAGATTTCGGAGCTGGGCGCCGTCAATGTCAAGACCGGTATCTTCACGGGCCGTTCCCCGAAAGACAAATTCATCGTCGATGACGAGACGTCGCATGACACGGTTTGGTGGGACAGCGAGTCCTACCACAACGACAACCATCGTGCTACGAAAGAGGCATGGAAGGCCGTCAAGGAGATCGCAAAGAAAGAGCTCTCCGGCAAGAAACTCTATGTCGTCGATGGCTTCTGCGGCGCGAACAAGGACACGCGCATGGCCGTCCGCTTCATCGTCGAAGTCGCTTGGCAGGCACATTTCGTCTCGAACATGTTCATCAAGCCGACGGCGGAAGAATTCGAGAACTTCAAGCCGGACTTCGTCGTATTCAACGCTTCGAAGGCCAAAGTCGAGAACTACAAGGAACTCGGCCTGCATTCTGACACGGCTGTCGTCTTCAACCTCACGGAGCGCCAGCAGGTCATCATCAACACCTGGTACGGCGGCGAGATGAAGAAGGGCATGTTCTCCATGATGAACTACTTCCTCCCGCTCAAGGGCATCGCTGCGATGCACTGCTCCGCGAACACGGACAAGCAGGGCAAGAACACGGCCATCTTCTTCGGCCTCTCCGGCACGGGCAAGACGACACTCTCCACGGATCCGAAGCGCCTCCTCATCGGCGACGACGAGCACGGCTGGGATGACGACGGCATCTTCAACTTCGAGGGTGGCTGCTATGCAAAGGTCATCAACCTCGACATGGAGTCCGAGCCGGACATCTACGGCGCCATCAAGCGCAACGCCCTGCTCGAGAACGTTGTCCTCGACGACAAAGGCAACATCGACTTCGCTGACAAGTCCATCACGGAGAACACGCGCGTGTCCTATCCGATCGACCACATCAAAGGCACGGTCAAGGGCTTCGTCAACGACCGCAGCGCAGCTCCGGCCGCAAAGAGCGTCATCTTCCTTTCCGCTGACGCGTTCGGCGTCCTGCCGCCGGTCTCCATCCTGACGCCGGAACAGATGCAGTACTACTTCCTCTCCGGCTTCACGGCAAAACTCGCTGGCACGGAGCGCGGCATCACTGAGCCGACGCCGACGTTCTCCGCTTGCTTCGGCCAGGCGTTCCTCGAACTCCATCCGACGAAGTATGCGCAGGAGCTCGTCAAGCGCGTCAAGGCCAACGGCACGAAGGCATACCTCGTGAACACGGGCTGGAACGGCACGGGCAAGCGCATCTCCATCAAGGATACGCGCGGCATCATTGACGCCATCCACAGCGGCGCCATCACGAAGTGCCCGACGAAGAAGATTGACTACTTCGGTCTCGAAATCCCGACGAAGCTCGAAGGCGTCGCGACCGAAGTCCTCGACCCGAAGGATACGTACAAAGACCCGTCCGAGTGGGACAAGAAGGCCAAGAAGCTCGCGCAGATGTTCATCGACAACTTCGCGAAGTACACGGACACGGAAGCTGGCAAGGCGCTCGTCGCTGCTGGCCCGCAGCTCTGATTGAGCCATACAGAACCATAGGGTACAACCTTTCTGATAAAGAAGAGGCGTTGCAGGATTGCAGCGTCTCTTCTTTTCACTTCTTGTCCCAAATTTCTTATTTTATTTTCACCGTTTCTTTGTTATAATAAAGGATAAAGTATCTTGAACGTTTATTTTTCAAAAACACATGGGATGTATTGGGGAGGAAGCCATGAAGAAGATTCTTCTGACCGCGATTGCGGTCTATGCCGTCATCGTCATTGCAGGTGCGACAGCTTATTTCCTGCTGCGCGATCCTCCTGCGGCGCCGCCTGCGCGGCATGAGGTGGCGACGAGTACGGCGAAGAGCTCTGGCGAAGTGCCGGACACGAAGTCCGGAGAAGCTGCCAAGGCGCCGACGTCGTCCGCGCAGGAAAAACAGACGGCAGATGCCATCATCACGGGCATGAAGGTCGAGAATCGCGGCGGCATCACGCTCTACACGTATGACTACCCGAAGAAGCCCGCGCCCGGCGTCTACCTGCGGCCGTTCCTCGTGACGGACGGCGTGGCCTGGGCGCTCAAGTTCGATCTTTACTACTACTATAATATCAGCGACCCGCAGAAGACGGCCTGGATTCATGGCGATTCCATCAATGTCAACGTCGGCGGCAAGACGTACAACCTGCGCTTCCTCGCGCACGACCGCCGCGACAAGATGAGCCCCGACGCCGAAAATCTCGCCGAAAGCTACGTCCACGACGCGACAGAGGACGAGCTCTCCGTCCTGCGCGCCCTCGCACAGGCGGGCAGCGGGAGCATCACGTACTACCAGCAGGAGGGCGGCGCCCAGCGCAGCCACGAGTTCACGAGCGAAGAGATCACGCGCATCCGCAATGTCCTGACGCTCTATGACTACGAGACGAAGGACGACGCAGAAGCTGCTGGTACTGCTGGTGCAAAGGGGGAGGCTGCCTTATGAAAATCCTCGCCGTTGATGATGACGACTCCATCCGCGACCTGCTGACGCTCCAGCTCCGCCGCCACGGCTACGACGTCCTGACGGCGGCCGATGGCGAAGAAGCGCTCGAACTTGCGCCCGAAGCCGACTTCATCGTGCTCGACCTCATGCTGCCGAAGCTCGACGGCTACGAAGTCTGCCGCCGCCTCAAGAGCCGTGATGCGACAAAGAACATCCCGATCATCATGCTCACGGCCAAGACCGAAGAAATCGACACCGTCCTCGGCCTCGAACTCGGCGCCGACGACTACATGGCAAAGCCGTTCTCCATGCGCGAACTCCTCGCGCGCATCAAAGCCGTCAGCCGCCGTTCGGCAAAGCAGCAGGAAGGCGGGGAAGGGCAGCAGCTCTCGTTGCGCCTCGGCCCGCTCATCATGGACTTCGGCGCCTACCGCGCGAGCCTCGGAGGCCGCGACCTCGCCCTCACGCCGAAAGAATACGAACTCCTGAAACTCTTCCTCACCCACATCGGCCGCGCCTACACGCGCGACGAACTCCTTACGCGCATCTGGGGCTACGAATACTACGGCGACACCCGCACCGTCGACGTCCATATCCGGCATCTCCGCAGTAAGCTCGCCCCCGCGCCGGAGCTCGCCAAAGCCATCGAGACCGTGCGCGGCGTTGGATATCGGTTTCAGTATGAAGAAGCGGGAAAATAGAATGATTTTGGAAGGAACCTTGTGGCTTTCGTTTTTTGGGGGAAGCTGCGGGGGTCCTTTTTTTGATGCGCGTGATGGGTGTCGTTCGTAACAACGAAATATTGCGAATGGACTTTCGAAAAGGCGGCAGATGCGCTCGGCTTCAGCACCCTACTACCCTCTCAGTCGCGCTGCGCGCGCCAGCTCCCCCAGAGGGGGAGCCTGCTGAAAAAGCAACGTTATAGGGATAAGTCCTAAGGACAGCGAGCAAGGCGAGCGCTTCCGCGTTACAAAAGGTCGCTTCGGGAGGGCGGGGGACTTTCCCACTGTAGTACCTCCGCGTTACGAAAAGCCATCTTCGGGAGGGCGGGGGCTTCCATAAGGGCTCTTTTAGCTGTAAGGAAACGGAACTGAAACCTGAAACCGCTGATGTGAACCCAGCCGTTCATTCCCCCGCGATACGTTCAGGCCGTGTCAGCGTTGAGCCCGTTGGAAGCCCCCGCCCGACCCGCGCACGAATGCTTCTCCGCGTGCGCCTTCGCATTCGATTTTAGTGGCCGAAAATCCAAAATTGTGCGATAATAAGGGTATCGGCGGTCGTGCGATGGAAAGTTTACAAGAACATAACAATCTGTCAACAATCAACGCGCGCCTCTGAGGTACAATCTATGTGTATTTGATATGACGAAAGGGGAACCCACCATGTATGCCATCATTGATGTCGGCTCGAATACGGTCCGTATGAACATCTACAAGCTCGAGAACGGCCAGTTCTCGCTCGTCATGGGCAAGAAGGAGTCCGTCGGGCTCGCTTCTTACGTGAAGAACGGGCAGATGCTCCCCGAGGGCGTCAACCGGGCCTGCGAGGTGCTGACGGAGTTCCGCACGATCTTGCAGGACCTCAAAATCACGAACTACCACGTCTTCGCGACGGCGGCGCTCCGCAACGCTGCGAACAGCCGCGCGGCCGTCGAGGAAATCATGGAGCGCACCGGCATCCAGGTCGAAGTCATCTCGGGCGAGACCGAGGCAGAGCTTGACTTCGTCGGCGCTTCGCATGCCGTCGAGGTCACGGAAGGGCTCCTCATCGACATCGGCGGCGCCTCGACCGAGCTCGTCGTTTACAAGGATGGCGAAATCCAGAAGAAGGTCTCGCTCCCCATCGGCTCGCTCAACACGTACGACCGCTACGTCACGAACCTCCTGCCGAGCCGCGCCGAGCGCAAGGCCATCAAGCAGATGGTGCTGAACCTCCTGAAGCAGGACGCCGACCTCAACTATGGCGAATACAAGATCGTCTGCGGCGTCGGCGGCACGATCCGCGCGGCGCGCAAGCTCAACAACTACCTGTTCCAGCTGCCGATTGCGAACACGCAGATCAAGGCGCCGAACATCAAGAAGATGCTGAAGCTGCTCGAAAATGACGAGGGCGAGGCCATCCCGGTCGAGACGCTCGAAGTGCTGCTCAAAGTCGTCCCCGACCGCGTGCGCACGGTGCTGCCGGGCATGATCATCCTCTACACGCTCGTCAAGCATTTCCACAGCGACTACGTCGAAGTCACGCGCGCCGGCGTCCGTGACGGCTATCTCTACCGCTACGTGCTCCGCCCAAACGAGCCGGGGAGCGACGCTCCCGCAACGGAAATCACGGCCGCCGATGGGGACGCCATCGCATCCGCCGCGCAGGCCGCGGTCGCAGAAGGGCAGGCAGGTGATCTTTGATGCTCGATATCCGCAGAAAGCTGGAAGAGACCGTCGATACCAGCTACACGCAGGACCGCGAACTCTCGTGGCTGCGTTTCAACGAGCGCGTGCTCGACGAAGCGACGGACGAGACCGTGCCGCTCTTCGAGCGCATGAAGTTCGTCGAAATCTTCACGAGCAACCTCGATGAATTCTTCATGGTGCGCGTCGGGAGCCTCTTTGACCTCAAGCACATCCAGCCGGACAAGATTGACAACAAGAGCGGCCTGACGCCGGGCGAGCAGCTTACGGCCATCTTCCGCGAGACGCGCCGCCTCTACACGAAGCGCGACGCCATCTACCGGAAGCTCCAGCGCGAGCTTGAAAAGCACGGCGTCGTCCACCTCCATGTCGATGACATAGGCCTCGAGGAGCGGCAGTATTTCGAGCAGTATTTCCGCGAGCAGCTGCTGCCCGTGCTGTCGCCGCAGGTCATCGACCTGCACCATCCATTTCCGCATCTGGAAAATAAAGAGCTTTTGGTCGGCGCGCTCCTGAAGCACGAACGCCACGTCACGCTCGGCATGGTGCCGCTCGCGCCGTCGCTGCCGCGCTTCCTGATTGCGCCGGGCAACCGCATGGCATACGTCCTGCAGGAAGAGCTCATCCAGGCGTACCTCGACAAGATTTTCACGAATTATCCCATCATCGACCGCTCCGTCTTCGCCGTGACGCGCAACGCCGACATCAATCCCGACGACGAGGAAGTGGACTACGGCGCCGACTACGTCTCGCAGATGCGCAACGTGCTCAAAAAACGCCGCCTGCTGCCGCCCGTGCGGCTCGAAATCCAGACGCAGGGCGACAGCCTCGTCGCGCCGTGGCTGTCAAAGCGCCTCGACATCCCGCTCGAACAGGCGTATGTCACGGCCGCGCCGCTCACGATGCCGTACGTCTACGGCCTCGAGGACCATTTCACGGGCCACCAGCGCGCCGAGCTCTGCTATCCGCCGTACGACTGCGTCACGGGCATCGAGCGCTTTGGCGAAAAGCCCATGATGGACGTCGTCCGGAGTGGCGACGTGCTGCTGACGTACCCGTACGAGGACTTCGGGATTTTCCTGCAAGTGCTGCGCGAGGCCGTCAACTCGAAGGACGTCGTCTCCATCAAAATCACGATCTACCGCGTCGGCAAGGGCCACGTCAAGCTCATGAACTACCTGATTCTCGCGGCCGAGCTCGGCAAGGAGGTCACGGTGCTCCTCGAGCTCAAGGCGCGCTTTGACGAGCAGAACAACATGGACTGGGTCGACAGCCTGCGCGACGCGGGCGTCCACATCCTCTACGGCTTCGAGGGGTACAAGGTGCACGCGAAAGTCTGCCTGATTACGGAGCGCCGCGAGGGGAAAATCAAGTACATCACGTACGTCGGCACCGGCAACTTCAACGCGAAGACGGCGCATTTCTACACGGACTTCGCGCTCATGACCGCCGACGATGCCATCGGCCGCGACGCCTCGATGTTCTTCCGCAACATGGGCATCTCGAACCTGCGCGGCAGCTACGAGAAATTCCTCGTCGCGCCGTCGTCGCTGAAATCGGGGCTGCTGCACCTCATCGATGGCGAAATCGCGAAAGCCGAGCGCGGCGAGCCCTGCGGCATCCGGCTCAAGATGAACTCCATCACGGACCGCCAGCTCATCGACGCGCTCCAGCGCGCGGGCACGGCGGGCGTGCGCATCGACATGGTCGTGCGCGGCATCTGCTGCCTCGTGCCCGGCATCCCCGGCCTCACGGAGAACATCCACATCCACAGCATCGTCGGCCGCTACCTCGAACACGCGCGCATCTTCGCGTTCGGGCAGGGCGAGGGCACGAAGCTCTACATCGCCTCGGCCGACTGGATGACGCGCAACACGGAGAATCGCGTCGAAATCGCCTGCCCCATCGAGAAGCAGGCGCTCAAAGACCAGATTCTCCGCATGTTCGACGTCCAGTTCCACGACACGAAAAAAGGCCGCCGCATCGGCCCCGACGGCCGCTACCACCACATCCGCCCCGACCGCGGCGAAGACGCGCAGACCGTGTTCATGAAACTGGCGAAAGAGCGCGTGCGGTGACCCGCCAGCAGCAGCCTGCACCCACCCCCGACCCCACAGGGGCTGTCGCCCCGCCAGAGGGGGAGGAGCTGCCACCCGCCCAGTGCGTGCGCGCACCGGCGAGAAGGTACGACGTACAAATTGTTCGGTTGCATCAGGCGACTACCGACCTTCGGTCGGCATAAGCGACCGCATAGGCGCTAAAGCGCCTTGCGTCTGCTTAACCCACCTGGCGCTTCGCGCCTGTCCTCCCTCTGAGAGGGAGGCGTATGTTCTATCATCTTTCCATCAGAAGAGAGAGATGCTCTTATCCCGCCGCCTCCCTCTCAGAGGGCAATGTCATTAAGATAAGCGTAAAGTCATTCAAACTTCAGCCTCCCTCTAGAGGGAGGGGGACCGCGAAGCGGTGGAAGGAGTAGTAGGATGCGATAGCCTGACAAGAATGCAGTCGTCGCTAAGGCCTTTAGCAACGTTCTGTATATCTGTTGGTTTCCAGTATCCAACTACTCCCCCAGTCAGCTTCGCTGACAGCCCCCTCTGGGAGGGGGCCTTGGGTTGAAAGCACATCCCTCATCCTTTCCACACCGCCCCTGCCTTTTTCACCCACCAACTCAGGAGGAACCACCCATGAAGATGAACGTAGAGAATCTCAACCTGTTCTACGGCGAGCATCAGGCGCTGTTTGATGTCAATCTGCCGGTCCCCGAGCACAAGGTCGTCGCCCTCATCGGGCCGTCGGGCTGCGGCAAGTCGACGTTTCTGCGCACGCTGAACCGCATGAACGACCTCATCGACGGCGTGCGCGTCGAGGGCGACATCTCGCTCGACGGGGAAGATATCTACGCGCAGGGCACGGACCTCGTCGAGCTCCGCAAGCGCGTCGGCATGGTGTTCCAGCGGCCGAATCCTTTCCCGATGTCCATCTACGACAACGTCGCCTACGGCTGCCGCGTGCATGGTCTGACGGACAAGAAGAAGCTCGACGAGATCGTCGAGCGCAGCCTCAAGGGCGCCGCGCTCTGGGACGAGGTCAAAGACCGCCTGAACGCTTCGGCGCTCGGCATGTCCGGCGGCCAGCAGCAGCGCCTCTGCATCGCGCGCGTCATGGCCGTCTCGCCCGAGGTCGTCCTCATGGACGAGCCGTGCTCGGCGCTCGACCCGATTTCCACGATGAAGATCGAGGAGCTCGTCTCCGAAATCAAGAAGGACTTCACGATCGTCATGGTCACGCACAACATGCAGCAGGCTGCCCGCGTCTCGGACTACACGGCGTTCTTTTTGAACGGCAAGCTCATCGAGCACGACAAGACCGACGTCATCTTCACGAAGCCGCATGACAAGAAGACGGAAGACTACATCACGGGCCGTTTCGGCTGATAAGGAGGCTCCATTGATGCAAGAAGTACAAAAGACCCGCCAGGAATACATCCAGGCGCTCGCCGACGTGCAGGGGAAGGTCTACCAGATGGGCCTGCGCGCCGAGGCTGCCGTGCAGCGGGCATTGCAGTCGCTGCTCGAAAACGACCACGACCTCGCCGACCGCGTCATGCGCGAGGATGACGACATCGACGACATGATCATTGACATCGAGGACGACTGCATCCTCCTGATCGCCAAGCAGCAGCCGATGGCGCACGACCTGCGCGTCATCGCGACGGGGTTCAAGATTTCGACGGACATCGAGCGCATCGGCGACCACGCCTTTGACATCGCCCGCACGGCAAAGACGGACGGCCAGCTGCTCGACGGCGAGCACGCCGCCCTCGTCAAAGAGCTCGGCGACTGCGCGATCGAGATGGTCGGGAAGTCGATGGAGGCCTATCGCGACGCCAACGTCCGCCTCGCCGACGAAGTCCGCCACATGGACAAGCGCATGGACGACATCTTCCAGCGCACATTCTACGCCCTCTCGCAGTTCGTCACCGAAAGCGGCGAGCACCCGGAAGAAGCGACGAAGCTGCTCTTCATCGCAAGATTCCTCGAACGCATCGGCGACCACGCCGTCAACATCGCCGAGTGGGTCGTGTACCTCGAAACGGCCGAGCGGATACGGACGCGGAAAGCAAGGTACGAGAAATAAAATAGCAGGCAGCCCTATCCAAGGGGCTGCCTTTTTCTTTTGTGTCAGCCTCCCTCTCAGAGGGAGGACAGGCGCGGCAGCGCCAGGTGGGAGTCGCCTGTAGAAAACTGACAATTCTTATGTCGTTCCTTATCGTCGGTACGCGCACGACGCCAGACGTTTCTTTTCGCCTTCGCACCTGCGGAAGAAATAATGTGCTGATTGTTTTGACGTGCAGGGGACTCCCCCCGCCGCTCACGCGGCCCGTCCCCCCTCTTGGAGGGGGGGGCAGAAGATTGTGCGCATGCATCTAAAAAAATGGCTCAATCATTTTTTCTGTGGGATGAATGATGCACAGCGAGTCAATGGCGACTCATGTCGATGAGCTTCAAGAAGAAGTATTCATCGTCAGGATATCCATAGGCCTGCCTGCGCAACGTCTTGATCTTGTTGTTGA
>JALEZZ010000053.1 GCA_022773585.1 Selenomonas sp.
TCAACAACAAGATCAAGACGTTGCGCAGGCAGGCCTATGGATATCCTGACGATGAATACTTCTTCTTGAAGCTCATCGACATGAGTCGTCATTGACTCGCTGTGCATCATTCATCCCACAGAAAAAATGATTGAGCCAAAAATATCGTGACCATGCCTTGTCTGGAAGATGGACAGGGCATCGGGAATGCCACATAACTCCCGATTGGCTGCTCATTTATCGCTTGAATGAAGGCATTCTGACGCTGACGCTTTCCCGAACGGGATCTCATAGCGATTTGTTCTGAAAGGAACGCTCGGTTCTGCGGAATTCTCCGCAGGGCCGGGCTTTTTTTCGTTGACAAAGCGTTCGCCTTGTGCTACATTTATCTCAAGAAACGGAAAGAATCGTGAAAACACGAAAAGATACGAAATCGAGGGGAGAGAGTATGATGAACGAGGCGGGAAAAACGGCAGTGCTTTCAGCGAAGGCCATCGACGGGCTGGCGATGCCAGAGCGCATCGGGCGGCTGCGGGATGCGATGCTGGCGGAGCCGCGGTTTGTGTCGATCGAGCAGGCGCGGATCGTGACGCGCGTCTATCAGGAGCATGCGGGTGAGCCGCGCATCCTCGTGCGGGCGCAGGCGCTGGCGGCGGCACTCCGGGAGATGGCCATCCGCGTGACGCCGGGCGAGCTCATCGTGGGCAACCGGACGCCGGGCGTGCGCGCGGGCGTCGTGTTCCCCGAGAGCGGCAGCCGCTGGGTCGACCGCGAGTTCGAGGATCTGCCGACGCGGCCGCAGGATCGGTTTGGTGTGCATGAGGATGACATCCGCGAGTTTCGCAACGAGATTCTGCCGTACTGGGAGGGGCGTTCGCTCGAGGATGTGCTGCGGAGCCGTGCGGGCAAGGAGATTGACGCCATCGCGCGCGTCGTGAAGATCAATCAGAAGGATCACGCGCAGGGCCATATCTGCCCGGACTGCCGCCGCTGGCTCGCAAAGGGCCCGGCCGGTTTGCGGGCGGAGGCCGAGGAAAAGGCCGCGCAGGCGACAGGTGACGCGAAGAATTTCTATACGGCGGTCGCCATTGTGATGGCGGGCGTGCAGGATTTCATGCGCCGCTATGCAGGCCGCCTGCGGACGATGGCGAAAGCGGCGGAGACGTTTCGTGCGGTCGGTTTGGAGGGGCATCGGAAAGAGGCGCTCGCGGTGTCTGCTCCGATGCCGCCGAACCGCGAAGAGCTGCTTTCCTGTGCGCGCATCTGCGCTGATCTCGCCGAGCGTCCGGCGGAGAGTTTTCACGAGGCGGTGCAGGCGCTCTGGTTCCTGTTCGTGGTGCTGCAGATGGAGTCGAATGCGTCGTCGTTCTCGCCGGGCCGGCTCGATGAAATCCTCGCGCCGTACTATGAGCGGAGCCGCGAGGCGGGCATGACGCAGGCGCAGGCACTCGAAATCCTTGAATGCCTCTTTTTGAAGTTCAACCAGATCGTGTACCTGCGGAACCGCGGCAGTGCAAAGTATTTCGCGGGTTTCCCAATCGGCTTCAATGTGGCGGTCGGCGGCGTCGATGCGGACGGGCGCGACTATGTCAATGATGTTTCGTTCCTCTGCCTGCAGGCGCAGGCGCACCTCGGCCTGCCGCAGCCGAATCTGTCCGTGCGGCTCCATCCAGGCACGGGCGACGCTCTGCTCAAAAAAGCCATCCGTGTCGTCGCGAAGGGGAGCGGCATGCCGCAGTTCTTCAATGACAAGGCGGTGATTCCGGCTTTCGAGGAGCTCGGTTTCGGCACGCAGGAGGCGCGCGACTACGCCATCGTGGGCTGTGTGGAGCTCACGACGCAGGGCAACAATCTCGGCTGGAGCGACGCGGCGATGTTCAATCTCTGCAAGGCGCTCGAGCTCGCTTTGAACGGCGGCAAAGACCTCATCACGGGCGAGCAGGTTTCGCCGGATTTCGGAGACCTCACGACGTACGAGACGTTTGAGGGCCTCGAGCAGGCGCTCGCGAAGGAAATCGATTTTTTCATGGAGCGCATGATCACGGCGTGCGCCGAGGTCGAGCGCGCGCACATCGAGCTGCTGCCGACGCCGTTCCTTTCCGCCGTCATCGACGGCTGCATGGAAAAGGGCGTCGATGTGACGGCGGGCGGTGCCGAGCACAATCTCTCAGGCATCCAGATGATCCAGGTTGCGAATCTCGCCGACAGCCTCGCGGCGCTCAAGGCACTCGTCTATGACGAAGAATTTGTTCCACGTGGAACATTCCTCGATGCGCTGCGGAAAAACTACGACGGCTACGAGCTCTTGCACACGCGCATCCTGAACAAGGTGCCGAAATATGGCAACGATGTCGACTGGGTCGATGCGCTCGGCGTGAAGTGGGCGCGCTATTTCCGCAAGGCCATCAGCAAATATCGCAATTATCGCGGCGGGCCGTTCCACACGGGCATGTACACGGTTTCGGCGCATGTGCCGATGGGCGCGAATGTCGGCGCGAGCCCGGATGGCCGCAAATCGGGCCAGCCGCTCGCCGATGGCGGCATGTCGCCGGTCTATGGCCGCGACGAGGGCGGGCCGACGGCCGTGCTGAAATCCGTCTCGAAGCTTGACAAGGAGCTCACGACGAACGGCGGGCTCCTCAACATGAAGTTCCTGCCGGAATTTTTCAGGGCGGAGACGGGCGTTGACAAGTTCGCGCAGTTCCTGCGCACGTTCGTCGATCTCGAGATTCCGCACATCCAGTTCAACGTCGTGCGCCGCGAAGACCTGCTCGATGCCAAGGCGCATCCCGAAAACCACCGCAGCCTGACCGTGCGCGTGGCGGGGTACACGGCGTACTTCACCGAGCTCGCGGAGGACTTGCAGGACGAAATCATTGCAAGGACGAGCTATGCAGGAGTATGAAGGAAAGAAAATGATATCGCACCCGCGGGAGAAGGTATCGTGCTTGCAGGCATGTCATGCAGGGGACGCCCCCAGTCGCCTGTCGGCGCCAGCCCCCTCTGGGAAGGGGCCTGAAAATTTGAAGCTCCCCTCTCAGAGGCGTAAAACCTCCAGTGGAGGTTTTACGGGGCCGCAAAGTATTCTAAATTCTTCAGCCCCCCTCTCAGAGGGGGGAGGGCCGCGAAGCGGCAGGGGGAGTGTCGGAGGTAGGAATAACCATGTAAATCGATTGCATTCTGCGAAGGCAGAGCAAGGCACGATTTTTGATGTTAGAAGATTTTCTACGCATGATGGCGCGGGTATCCGAACGACCGTCTTCTTCAAAGGCTGTCCGCTCCAGTGCAAGTGGTGCCACAATCCCGAGGGGATTGCAGCGGCGCGGCGTCCGCTCTTTTTCGAGAAGCGCTGCATCGGCTGCCAGCTCTGCGAGACGGCTGCGCGGGCGGCGGGAGAGCTCGTAGGAGCAGAACGAAGGTCGGAGGGGGATGTCCTCGTCCGCAGCATCCCGTACCGCGCCGGGGATGCGGAAAATACCACGCTCTGGGAACGCATCATCGAGACCTGTCCCTCGGGCGCGCTGGCGTGGGATTCGCGCACGGTCACGAGCGCGGCGCTCGCCGACGAGCTTTTGCGCGACCTGCCATTCTTCCGTCATGGCGGCGGCGTCACGCTTTCGGGCGGCGAGCCGCTCCTGCAGCCGGCATTCGCGGCGGACGTCCTCGCGCGCGCACAGGCGGCGGGTGTCCATACGGCCATCGAGACGGCGCTCGCCGTGCCGGAGGCGAACCTCCGCATCGTCCTGCCGCATCTCGACCATGTCTTTGCCGACTGCAAGATCTTTGACCGCACGGCGCATATCGCCGCGACGGGCGTGCCGAATGACATCATCCTCGCGAACTTGCGGATGCTCCTGCGCGGCGCACGGACGGCAGATTTCCCGACCGTCACGATCCGCACGCCGCTGATTCCGCAGTTCACGGCGACGGACGGCAACATCGCGGCCATCGCCCGCTTCCTCGCGAGCGAGAATCCCGCCATCCACTACGAACTTCTCAACTACAATCCCCTCGCCGCCGCGAAATACCATCTCGTCGGGCGTGCGTATTGCTTTGACGAGAATCCGCAGAAATATACAAAAGAAGAAATGCATCATTTTGTTGCGATTGCCCAAAATGCAGGCCTGTCGAATGTTACAGTCGATGAATAAGTTTTGACCTGCCTTCGACACCCGCTCCGCCTCGCATTCGCTCGGCACCTCTCCCTGAGGGAGAGGCTTCTCAAAAAGGAACGTTCATCTATCGAAAATCTTGACTTTGAAAGGAGCCTGTTTTTTCATGAAAATCCTCATTGACGACGCGAACATCGACGCCATCAAAGCCCTCTATCCTGTCTATCCCATCGACGGCGTGACGACGAATCCGTCCATCCTCGCGAAGAGCGGGCGCCAGCCGTATGATGTGCTGCGCGAGATCCGCGCGTTCATCGGCGCGGAGGCGGAGCTCCATGTGCAGGTCGTCGGCCGAACGGCGGACGCGATGCTCGAGGACGCTCTCCGCATCCATAAAGAGCTCGGCGCGCAGACGTATACGAAGATTCCCGTGAATCCGGCGGGCCTTGAAGCCATCCAGAGACTTCGCAAAGCGCAGCCGGACGCCCATATCACGGCGACGGCCATCTACACGCCGATGCAGGCCTTCCTCGCGGCAAAAGCGGGCGCAGACTATGCGGCGCCCTACATCAACCGCATCGACAACCTCGGCGCGGACGGCATCGCTACGGCGAAAGTCATCCAGGACATGTTCACGAAAAACGGCCTTCCCTGCGAAATCCTCGCCGCGAGCTTCAAGAACTCGCAGCAGGTGCAGGCGCTCGCACAGTACGGCGTCGGCGCCGCGACCATCGCGCCAGCCGTCATCGAGGGACTCGTGAAGAACGCCGCCGTCGCCGCGGCCATCGACGACTTCACGCGCGACTTCGAAAGCCTCTGCGGCAAGGGCGTCACGATGAAAGACGCGAAGTAAGCGATTTTGACGCCCGAAAACCGCAGTGCTGGAACAAGACATAGAAAAATGCCAGCGCATGTGCTATACTTTTTCGTAAGAGCAGCTGACATCAGCTCTCCCCCAAGGGGAGGTGGATGCCATGACCACTTATGAAAAGTTAGCGCTTGCGCTGGCATTTCTGCAAGTCGTGATTGGCATTCTGCAGCTTCTGAAGTAGTTCCAGCTACGAATGAAGCGAAGAAGCCAATCTGGAAGAGGTGATGCTGACCCTGTGTCGAACCGGGAGCCCCTTCTCGTCTCAAAAGATTTATGAAGGGCGAGCTGATGGTGCCAGACACCAGCTGCTCTTGCTGCTTTCATTATACCATTTCAGGTGGGCACTGACAAGAAAAAGCGGTGCACGGAAAGGAGTCTTTCATGGCAGGAATACTGGCAAAGCAGGCGCGGCCGACGCCCGGCGTGCGCGAGCAGTGGGCCGTGCGGGCCGTATTCTTCATCGGCGGGTTCGGGTCGGCGTCGTGGGCGCCCCTGGTGCCGTATCTCAAAGCGCGGCTGGCCATCGGCGAGGACGTGCTCGGCATGCTGCTGCTCTGCGTCGGCATCGGGTCGCTCGTGACGATGCCGCTTTCGGGCGCGGCGGCGGAGCGGTTCGGCTGCCGCCGCGTGCTGGCGGTAGCTTGCATAGCGTTCTCCCTGATTCTGCTCAGTCTTTCCGTCGTTGATGCACTGCCCGTGGCGGCCGGGCTGCTGCTGGTCTTTGGCGCGTTCATGGGGTGCATCGACACGACGATCAACATCGATGCCGTCATGGTCGAGCAGGCGGCCGGGCGGCGGACAGATCATCGCCATCCCGCGCGGCATCGTCGCGTTCATCGGCGTCATCGCGGCCATCGCGTTCCTCGTCGAGGGCGCGGTCATGGACTGGGGCGGCGTGTTCCTGACGACGGTGCGCGGCATGGATCTCGCGCTCGCGGGCACGGGCTTCACGATTTTCTCAGCGGCGATGCTCATCATGCGCCTGACGGGCGATGCGCTCGTCAGCCGCCTCGGGCAGAAAGTCATCGTGCTCGGCGGCGCGGCCATCGCGGCGGTAGGCTTCTTCCTGCTGATTTACGCGCCGAATCTGCCGCTTCTCTACGCGGGTTTCTTCGCCATCGGCGTCGGCAGCGCGAACGTCGTGCCGGTCTTCTACAGCCTGCTCGGCCGCCAGGACGCGATGCCGCTTTCGACGGCGGTGCCTGCCGTCTCGACGCTCGGCTACCTCGGCGTCCTCATGGGCCCGGCCGCCATCGGCTTCCTCGCCCACGCCATCGGCCTCGAGAACGCATTCTTCTTCCTCGCGATGCTCGTCGTGCTGGAGATGGCGATTGCGGGGTACGTGTATCGGACGATGCGGGTGTAATTCGGATCTCTACTTAAAAAGCCGGCCTCTTGATTGCAAGAGACCGGCTTTTCTGCTACAATGAAAGAAGCATCGCTTGGCGGTAATCCGTGCCCTCAGAAGTGAGGTGCTAGGCCTATGAACGAGACGAATTTGACGCTTTTGCTGATTCTTCTCATCATCATAGCAACCGAAAAACGCTGACCGCCTTTACAGCTGACACCTGAAAGAGGCGGCTTTTTGTAAGTGGACTCTGTGAGGGCGCCGCTGAGCGATGCTCTCACTATCTATGTGTATTATACGATATTTTTTCATTCGATGCAAGGATTTTGAAAGGGCGTGACCGGCATGGAAAAGCGGCTCGCGGTGTCCGCATGAAGGCGCGGGAACGCCAGGCTTCGGCTGCGCGGATGGAGGAGCTCATCGCGCGGCTCGCGGCGGAACGGGAGGAAAACGAGCGCCTGCGCGCGGAGCGCAACGAGGCCATCCGAAAGACCATCGAGCTCCGCGCCGAGGTCGATGATCTGCGCGAGGAACTCCGGCTCTGGCAGCGGGGCAGGCGGCAGCCGGACGAGGAGGATGCGGATGGCACAGAGGGCGGCGAAAACGGCAAGGCCATATCTGCTGACAGCGCACCGCCGGAAGATGCATCGGTCTCCGACCCGCTGGCCGCGCTCGCCATCTTCGTCGTCGGCGGCTCGGTAGCGTGGCAGCGAAAGGCAGCCGAGCGCTTTCCCTACATGCGCTTCGTCGGCAACGAAAAGAACTTCGATGATGCACCGCTCCACGCGGCTGACGTCCTCGTCATCAATACGAACGCCGTCTCTCATGCCGCGACGGAAAAGGCCAAGCGCGCCGCGAAGGGCGCCGTCCTCGTGCTGACGAGCACGAACAACCTCGACATCGTGCATCAGAAAATCTGCGGGGAGATTCTTGGGTGATTTTTATCTCTGCGCGCTATACTGACAAAAATTGCATCTGGCTGTGTAGGAGCCAGTCATCTCGTATGACAAAATCGACATCCCCGTGTGGGAGTGTCGATTTTTTCGTTTTTGAGTGGAGGAGTTTCATGATAATGAAGAAAAATCGTGCATGGGGGAAGCGGGCACTGACGGCGGCCGTCCTGGGCATGCTGGCGGCCAGTGGCGTACCGATGGCGGCGGGCCGAAGAAAGAAGGGGACGACTCTGCTGCTGCGATGCCGAAGCACGGCGGCCCCGAGCCCGGCACGGGCATCATGCGTGCCGACCGCACCGTGCCCAACCTTTCGTTTTCCGTGCGCCAGGTAGGCCGCCTCTACGCGGCGGATGGCACGCCGTGCCTGCCGCAGACCGCAGACGCAGCGGCCGCCAAATCCGCGAGCGTCACGAATCCCGTGCTTGCTTCTTTCACGCAGCACACCTTTGACGATGCGTCCGTCGGCGCCTCGATGCCGTACAATCTCTTCCTGCCGGCCGGCTACGACGGCAAGAAACAGTATCCTCTGCTGATCTTCATCCCCGATGCGAGTGCGAACATCAACGAAGTCACGACGCCGCTCTTTCAGGGGAATGGCGCAACCGTCTTTGCCGACCCTGTCTGGCAGGCGAAGCACCCCTGCATCGTCCTCGCGCTCCAGTACACCGACGACCTCGTCACGCAGCTCGGCATGATGACGACCGACGCGAATGGCTGGTCGCAGGGGCTCCAGCTCGCCTGGGACACCATCGAGCACGTCACAGAGTCGTACGCCGTCGACCCGCAGCGCATCTACGGCACGGGCCAGTCGCAGGGCGGCATGGCCAACATCGCCATCGCCGACCGTCATCCCGACTTCTTTGCCGCACAGTACCTCGTCGCCTGCCAGTGGAAGACCGAGGAAATGGCCGCGATGAAGGACAGCCATCTCTGGATCACCGTCTCGACCGGCGACACGAAAGCCCATCCGGGCATGGACGCCGCGACCGCGCTCTGGGAAAGCCTCGGTACGCGCGTCTCGCGGAATGCTGCGCCGTGGAACAACAAGTCTTCCGTTGCCGTTCTCGACGCTGCCGTCCGCGCACAGGCGAAAGAAGGCGCGCCTATCAACTACACTGTTTTCGCCGACGGCAACCACATGTACACCTGGTCGTTCGCACGATGAACTACGTCAGCGGAACAAGGTCAAGACCCACCTGCGGATGTGCTTTCAGTCCGCTGCTCTGGGAGCGCCAACCAAGAAATCCGCCTATGCCCTGGCGGGACAACACGGAAACGCATGAACTTCCCGTTGACATTGGCAAGAAGGAAAATTCTCCTGCAAAGGAAGGTGACAGAGATGTCAAAAGAATATTCATTCGTGATTGACGCGAACGGCAAGCGGTTGGACCCGACCATCGTGCAGAACGCATGGCGGCTTGTTCGGCAGAAGAAGGCCGTTCTTGTCAGCAAGTATCCCATGACCATCCAGCTTGCGAAAGTTGTGGAAAACGAAAATCGCGACGAAATCCGCGTGGGAATCGATGATGGCGCGGAACATGTCGGCATTGCCCTCGTGCAGAAGTGCCAGACACGGAATAAAGTATTGCTGAAGGCTACAATGGAGCATCGAAGCGATGTCGGCAAGAAGATGACGATCCGCCGTGCGTATCGTCGGTACCATCGCTGCTGGAAGCGGCATCGGCCTGCGCGTTTTGACAATCGCGGAAATTCCCGCAAGGCGGGAAGACTTGCTCCTTCCATCAAGCAGAAGCGGCAGGCCGTCATCCGCGTCGCAGGCCATCTTGCAAAGCTCGTCCGCATCGACGGATTCCGGCTGGAAGATGTCGCGATTGACATCCGTGCCTTGACGGACGGATACAAACCGTACCGCTGGCAGTATCAGAGATCGAACCGCTTGGACGAAAATCTGCGGAAAGCGGCTATTTTGCGCGATGGTGGCAGATGCAGGGAATGTGGAAAAGAAAACTGCCGTCTCGAAGTGCATCATATCACAACGCGCAGGACAAACGGCAGGGACACGATCAGCAACTTGATAACGCTGTGCCCCGTCTGCCATGATAGGACGAAGGGGCGCGAGGAACAGTTCGCCGAGCGATACTATGCCATGCTTGGCTCAAAGGGAAATCCGAACGGGCTGAAATACGCCGCGCATGTCATGGCGGGCAAGACGTGGCTCCGTGCCGAGCTTGCAAAAAGAGCCCCGCTCGCTCTCACGACCGGCGGCGATACGGCAAACAAGCGTATCGACTGGAACATCGCAAAAACGCACAGCAATGATGCCGTCTGCATCACAGGCCTGAAGCCGGAGAATCTCGACGTGCAGGAATGGACGCTGAAGCCTATCCGTCATCAGAGCAAAGGGAAAGCCTCCGAAGTTCTTGGATTTCACCATCACGATATTGTGGCATACACATTCAAGAATGGCGAGCGCTATGAAGGCTACGTCACGGCGATGTATCCAGAGGCTGGAAAGCGGAAAGCGGCTCTGAATTTCCAATCGCCGACGAAGCACTGCAAACGCGTGAATGCTAGAAAATGCCGACTCATCTATCGACCAAGCAAGATTTTCTGGTTGCGTTGTGCATGATTGAATACGTTTTATACATTTGTCTATATTTTTGATAGGAGGATTTTCATCATGGATGCCATTTTTGAACGCATGAGTATCCGCAAATACGAAGACCGTCCGGTCGAGGACGAAAAGATCGAAAAGCTCCTGCGCGCGGCCATGGCGGCACCGTCGGCCGTGAACCAGCAGCCGTGGGAATTCTACGTCGTGAAGAACCGCGAAACCATCAAAGAGCTCTCAAAAGCGAGCCCGTTCGCAGCTTGCGCGGCTGATGCACCCGTCGTCATCGTGCCCATCCTGCACAAGGATGCGAAACATCCTGAGCTCGCGAACTATGACCTCTCGAATGCGACCGAGAACATCCTGCTCGAGGCCACGACGCTCGGCCTCGGTGCTGTCTGGCTCTGCATCGCGCCGTTCGAAGACCGCATCGACAACGTCGTGACTGTCCTCCACACGCCGAGCCGCACCCTCCCGTTTGCGCTCATCCCCGTCGGCTACCCGGCCGAGAAGCGCACATGGCAGGATCGCTACGACCCGAAGAAAGTCCACGTCATCGAGTAAGAGGAAAAGAGGCTCTCCCTTTGGGAGAGCTGGCACGCGAAGCGTGACTGAGAGGGTAGTTGGATGCTGTAGCTTAACAAGCATGCAAAAAAACCGTTGGAATGTTCCACGTGGAACATTCCAACGGTTTTTTGATTTCACTGGCAGGCCATTCCGAGTTCGACCAGTCGTGCGGCCGTTTCTGCATCGACATCTTTCTCCGTCAGTACGCCCTTCACATCGCGCAGGTCGGAAAAAACATACGGCCCCGTCTTTTCGAGCTTGCGCGTTTCGAGCAGCAGCCAGCTCTCCGCGCTCGCGGCGAGGATGGCCTCCTTCGTCGTCGCATCCTCCGGCGTGTATGTCGTCGCCTGCCGTCGAGCGAGGTCGAGGCCGACGACGCCGAGGAACGCCTTGTCGAAATGATAGCGCGCGATTTCGCGGTTCGTCAGCGCCCCGACGAAGCCGTCGCAGCCTTCGCTGAACGTGCCGCCGATGAAGATGAGCCGGTTGTGCTCGTCGCCCGCCATCGTCGTCATCACATCCACCATGTTCGTCACGACCGTCAGCGCGAGGCCCGACGTCCGCAGCTGCTTCGCGAGCTCGATGTTCGTCGTCGAGATGTCGAGGAAGATGGTCTCGCCGTCATGCAGCAGCTTCAGCGCCTTCTTCGCGATGCGCTGCTTCTCCGCGCGGTACTTCGGCTTGCGCTGCGAGACGAAATGATCCTCGTCCGGCGTGATTCTCAGCGCCCCGCCATACGTCTTCTTGAGGCGCCCGTTCTTCTGCAGCAGCGCGAGGTCCTTGCGGATGCTGTCATCCGTCACCGCGAACCGCGCACTGAGCTCCTTCACGCTCACCGCCCCATGCTCGTTCACGAGCTGGACAATCATATTCTGACGCTCTTCTGGCAGCATGGTGACCGCTCCTTTTCGCAGTTTCTTTATCATAGCAAAATGCCAGCACATGTGTGCTGGCGTTCGCAGGAATCGTGATTGGCATTCTGCAGCTTCTGAAGTAGTTACCAGCTACTGAAGGAAGCAAAGAAGCCGAACGGGAAGAGGTGATGCTGACCGTGCATTGAGCCACAGCCCCTTCTCGTCGAAAAGATATTCTGAAGGGCGAGCTGATGAGTTCCAAAGCACCAGCTGCTCTTGTTGTCTTTGATTATATCATGTTTGGCAGGTGGTCGCAAGATTTTCGAAAGGACGGAGACCATGAGCGGACATGTATATGGCTATATCCGGGTGTCGACGAAGGAGCAGTGCATCGATCGGCAAATGCAGGCGATGCGGGAGGCCGGCGTTGCGGAGAAGGACGTCTATATCGACCGGCAGAGCGGGAAGAATTTTTCACGGCCGGCATATCAGCGGCTCCGGCGGCGGCTCAGTGCAGGAGATACGCTCATCGTGAAGAGCATTGACCGTCTCGGGCGGAATTACGCTGCGGTTGTGGAGGAATGGCGATACCTGACGCAGGAGAAGGGGGGCGCCATCGTCGTGCTCGACCTGCCCATCCTTGATACGCGGCGCAGCTGCGACCTCACAGGCAGGCTGATTGCGGACATCGTGCTCGCCTTGCTCTCCTATGTCGCGCAGACGGAGCGGGAATTCTGCCGCCAGAGGCAGCGCGAGGGCATCGCGGCAGCAAAGGCGCGCGGTGTGAGGTTCGGCCGTCCGCCGAAGGAACGGCCAGAGGCATATGAAGCACTTCGGGAGGCGTGGGCACGTGGCGAGGTCTCGGCACGGGAAGCGGCAAGGAGACTTGGTGTCACGCATCGGACGTTTCTGAAGTGGGCAAGGGAGTGATCCAGCGGCCTCGAACATCTTCCAGTTTCTTGGCGAATTGTTCGTGATGTTCTCGAAAAAGGGTCCCGACTTCTCGAAAAAGTGCAGAAGAATGCCAAGTGGTGCGGGTATCTTTGTACATCTCGCGTTCGAGCGCTGTCATCTGCATGCCGATGCCATTCTCATTGCGGAATTTTTCCGATGGATGCATCCCCAGCGTCTCGGCGCGATGACGGAGTAGGGCCGAAGTGGCAGCAATGAGGCTTTTCCGCGGGGCAGTATTGTTGTGCACTTTGATACAAGCATCGGCAAGGATGAGGGCTTCCTCTTTGTCCCATCGAGGCTGCTTTTGAGATGAATGTTCTTGTGTCATAGCGCTCATCCTTTCTCAGATTAAAGGAGAGCTATCGGCGTGGTGATAAATTTATGGTTTTGTCCCCATCACGACAGTTGAAAAAGTGACTCGTTTTGGGTTATAATATGAAAAGAATTTGTCTGATTTATCGTGTTTTTCAGGATGCCGTCGGTGGATACAAACCTATGCGTTTGTCCCCGTACGGCGATGGGGGGTGGCTCTTTTGTGGTGCAAGGTCTGTGAGCGGGAGACGGATGCGGAGCGGTGCGAGGTTTGCGGCAGCCGGACGGAGGATGATGTCCCAGTTCGGATGGATTACTGTCCGTCCTGCCAGGTTCCGGTTGTCGTGCGGGAAGATGCAGAGCACCCGGATTGCCCGCTCTGCGGCGGACGTCTCAAGAAGCTTGCACGGGATGTGCGTCCCGTCTTCCCCGAAGAACGCTTGCTCATCGAGCTGCTGACAGCGGAACCGTTCGCATATCTCAAAAAGAGCGTCTGGGCGTGCGGCAGCCGCTATTTTATTGATGGAAAATCGATGCCTATCCCCATCAAAACTTTTCAGGCGGCTGATGTGGAGGTACTTCGCAAGGGACTGGCGCAGCATGCTCCGCAGAATACATATGAATTTTTCGATGCGCAGATGGAGCGCTTTGTGCGTGCGAACCAAGCACGGCTCCAGATGCTCACAGAGGAAGCGTTTCGTTTCGTCCGCGAGACGGCGTCGAAATTTTCAGAGGAACAGATTGTGCTGTCGTTCTCGGGCGGAAAGGATTCGACCGTAGCCGCCGACCTTGCTGTGCGCGCACTTGCGAATCCGAGCCTCGTGCATATCTTTGGTGATACGACACTGGAGTTCCCGATGACGCAGGACTATGTGCGGAGGTTCCGCAAGGCGCATCCTCAAGCCATCTTCAAGATTGCGAAGAATCGCGAACAGGATTTCTACAATGTTTGTTCAGACATCGGGCCACCCGCGCGGATGATGCGATGGTGCTGCACAATGTTCAAAACGGGGCCGATTACGCGGGCGCTCACGAGCCTGTTCAAGGGGAGCCGCGTGCTGACGTTCTATGGCATCCGGAAGTTCGAATCCGTCTCGCGCAGCAAGTACCACCGTGTCGAGGATGATGCAAGCTCGGTGAAGATCCAGCGGCAGACGGTTGCGTCGCCGGTCTTTCTCTGGCATGACATCGACATCTGGCTCTATATCTTAGGCGAGCATCTCGATTTCAACGAGGCCTATCGACTCGGCTATGACCGCGTTGGCTGCTGGCTCTGTCCGAACAACACGCCGCGCGCCATTTTTTTGTCGAAAATCTACCTGCCGGAGCAGTCGGCGCGGTGGCGGAACCAGCTCATCGCGTTCGCGAAGAAGGTCGGCAAGCCCGACCCAGAGGAATATGTCGATTCCGGCAACTGGAAGAGCCGCCAGGGCGGCAACGGCCTGCGCGCGGCAGAGGATGTGAAGCTTCGCTTTTCAAACTGTACGGCGGAGGAGCACGCGAAGATCTATCGGCTGAATCGCCCGATGTCGCGGGCATTCACGAACCTCTTCGTGCCATTCGGCATCGTCTCGGAAGAGCTCGGCCGCAAGCTCCTGCATGAGGTGCTCGTGCTCGACCCGAGGACGATGGTGCCGATTCTTTCACTCCAGCCGTTTGCACAGGACGGCTATGACTATGCGGTGAAGGTGAAGACGCTGAATGTCGAAGACCATGAGGCACTCCAGCGCATGGCGGGGTATCAGGTGCGGAAATTCAATGCCTGCCGCCGCTGCCTGAAGTGCGAATCGCTCTGCCCGCATGGTGCCATCACAGTGCGTGCGGACAGCTATGAGATTTCGCCCGAGAAATGCCGCCATTGCAAGATGTGTGTGACGGCGAAGTATCTCGACGGCGGCTGCCTCATGCATAAATTTTTGAAATCAAATCTGGAGAGTGCGTATGAAATTCAAGGGTCATGAATCGTTTGCCATCCGGCGTGGCTGGCTGTACAAGGGCATGAAGCATGTGCGTGAGCGCGGAGACATCTTTCTTGCAAAAGATGCGATGGAAGAGCTCGGTCTCGGCAGCAACATGGTGAAGTCGCTGCGCTACTGGATGCAGGCAACGGGCCTCACGGAGGAAACAAGCGAGGGCAGCCATCGCGTGCAGAAGCTGACAGAGCTTGGCGAGCTCATCTGGCGGGAAGACCCATATATTGAAGAAATTGGAACACTCTGGCTCCTGCATGCGCACCTTGCGACAAGGGAAGAGTTTGCGACGTCATGGCACTTCTTCTTCCAGCGCTTCCTGATGCAGGAGTTCACGAAAGAGGATTTCGTGCATGCCCTGCGCGGAGAGGCCGATGCGGCCGAGAGCTCGCTGGCGAGTGATTTTGACTGCATCCTTGCAACCTATATCCCGCGCACGCTGCTCAAGGGACGTGTCGATCCGGAGAGCAATATCGACTGCCCGCTTGGTGCGCTCGGCCTCTTGCGTCCTGTTTCTGTGGATGGAACTGGTGGCAAGGAGGGAAAGAGCAAGGTATATCGGCGGGAATTGCAAGATTCTGCGAACATCCCGCCCGAGATTTTTCTGGCCGTCCTGCTCGCTTTTGCGAAAGACAGGGCAGAACTGCCCTTGCAGGATGTGCTGTCAGGGACAGAGGAAATGGCAGGTGCCGGGCGGACGTTCGGGCTCGATTTTGCGGGGCTGCTCGCGATGCTCTACCGGATGGAGCGATCTGGCGCACTCCAGGTCGTGCGGACCGCGGGGCTCGATGTCGTGCGCATCCGGACGAAAGAGCCGCCGCTTGCCTGGGCGGAGCGATACTATGAAGGGCTGGTCGGAGAAGGATGAACGGAAAACAGATGATCGTGCCGCGCAGCGGCTTCCAGAGCTCGGTGAATCTCGCCTATGACCTCGCGCGCGCGGACAAGGTGCGCGATTTCGTGCCGACGGAGGCGACGCTGCGCGTCATCGAGGAGCTCGTGCTCGCGACGGCACCGCATGCCGCGGAGCGCGCCCATCTGCTCGTCGGTGCGTATGGCAAAGGAAAGTCGCATGCCGTGCTCGTGCTGCTCTCGCTGCTCGCGAAGCGCCACAAGGAGGCGCTCGCGCCTTTGCTTTCCGTCCTGCGCACGGAGCGGCCGCAGCTCGCACAGTATCTCGAAGAACAGGTGCTTGCGGAGGAGGTTTTGCCGCTTCTGCCTGTCATCGTCGATGGCACGCAGAAGGATCTGTCGGCCGCCTTTCTGCTCGCGCTGAAGCGCACGCTCGCAGCAGCACATCTCACGGGGCTCCTGCCAGAGACGCCGTATCAGGCGGCTGTCCGGCAGATCCAGCGGTGGAAGAAAGCGTTTCCTGCGACGTATCGGGCGCTCGGGGAGCGCCTCGACGTCCCGATGGAGACATTTCTCGCGCGGCTTGCGGCCTTTGATGGTGCGAGCTACCAGGCATTTCTCACGGTCTACCCGGAGCTTACGGCGGGCAGCACGTTCGAGCCTTATGCGGATGCCGATGTTGTCGAGCTTTACGCACAGGCGGCCCGTGCTGTCACAGAGCATGGGTATCGCGGCCTCTATGTCGTCTATGATGAGTTTGGCAAATACCTTGAATCACAGATTGAGACAGCCAGCATCAGCGAGACGCGCCTCTTGCAAGATTTTGCAGAGCGAGCGGGGCGGAGCGGCGCAGCGCAGCTCCACTTGCTGCTCATCACGCATAAGGATGTCACGAACTATCTCGGCCGCCTCTCAAAATCCAAAGTGGATGGCTGGCGTGGCGTTTCCGAACGCTTCGTGCATGTGGAAATGCAGGAAAGTTTTGCTGAATCCTACGAGCTCATCGGGCGCGTCATCGAGAAGGAGCCTGCGACATTCGCGGCATTTTCGCGTGCACATGACGCGGCATTTTCAGCGCTCATCGCGCGGACGTCTGCTCTCCACATCCTCGCCGATGCCCGCAACGAAGCGGCTGTCGTGCGTGCCTGCTATCCATTGCATCCGCTGACGGTGTACCTTCTGCCGCGCCTCTCGGATCTCGTCGCGCAGAACGAGCGGACGCTCTTCACGTTCCTCGCACGCGACAGCCGCAATACGCTCACGGATTTTCTGCGGCAGGCCGGGGCGGCGGGGGATGATTTCCCGCTCCTGCGGCCCGACCAGCTCTTTGATTATTTCGAGCCGCTCTTCCGGCAGGAAGCCTATACGAGCCTCGTCGGCGCGGTCTACCGCCGCACGCTGCAGGCGCTCGCGCGGACAAAGGATGCACTTTCCCGAAAGCTCCTGAAGACGGTCGCGCTCCTCGAAATGGTCGCGCAGGGCGCGGAGCTCCTGCCGACGGCGGATGTCATCGTCTTCGCCTATGACGGTGCCGCCGCGACGCAGCATGTCGTGCGCGCGCTCCACGCGCTGACGGATGAGGCGTATCTCCTCCATGAACGCCCGGGGAGCGGGATGCTCTCCATCAAGGAGGCGTCTGGCATCGATGTGCAGCAGCGGTGCCAGGATTGCGCCGAAAAGATCCGCACGGAGCGGCCGCTCGTTGAAGTGCTCAACGCTCTCGTGAAAGACGTGTACCTCTATCCTGCGAAATACAATGATGATTTCGAGATGACACGGTACTTTGCGTTCCGCTTCGTGACAGGGCTGGCGTTCCTTGCGCAAACGGACTGGGAGGCGATGCTTTCGGAGACGGCGGCCGATGGCATGGTCTTTGCCCTGCTGCCCGCATCGGGCGAGGATGTCGCGACGCTCCGGCAGCAGCTGGCCGCACGGCCCGTTCATGCCGAGCGCTGCCTCTTTGTCCTGCCAAAGCGCTGCCCGGCCATCGAGGCGGCGGCCTACCGCTATCTCGCGGCAGGTGAGCTCCGCGCGGCAACGGATGACCGCGTGCTGCGGGAAGAATACGAGCTCGTACGCGCTGATGCGGGCACATTGCTTACGGCATTCCTGCGCGATATGACCGAGCCGGAGCGCGGCGGCGTCTGGTATTTCTATGAGGGAAAGCAGCAGAAGATCCAGCGGCGCGCCCAGCTTTCACGCATGCTTTCGAATATCTGTGCGGCGATCTACGACAGGACGCCCGTCATCAACAACGAGACGCTGAACCGCAATACGCTGACGCCTGCATCCCAGCGGACGCGGGAACGCGTCATCGAAGCATTGCTCGCGCCGGACCTCGCGCCCGATCTCGGGCAGAAGGGCGTGAGCCAGGGAATGGCCTTCGTGCGGAGTGCGCTCCGCCATACGGGCATCCTTGTGCGTGAGGGCGAGCAGGAAACGATCCGTCTGACCGGGCTTGCCGATGAACGCATCGAGCACGTCATGCAGATGATCTGCAGCTTTTTTACAAAGGCGGATGGAGGGGAAAACTCCTCGTTCGGCCATCTCTACGACGCGCTCTGCGCTCCCGCAGGCCGGATTGCGATGAAGCGCGGCCCCATCCCCATCCTCCTTGCGGCAGCGTTGCATGGGCGGTGCGACCATATGACTATCCTGGGAGCAGACGGGCGCGAGATGGAGCTTCGCGCCGACCTCTTCCGCGCGATTGAGGCGCATCCCGAACGCTACCGCGTCCAGCGCGAGCAGTGGAGTGCGGAAAAGGACGCATACTTCCGAGGCCTCGAATCACTCTTTATCGAAGAGCTTGCACCGCAGGAACGCGTTGATGGGAGCTTTGCGCCGCTCGTGCGGGCGATGCAGCGCTGGCTCCTCAGCCTGCCGGGCTACGCGCGGCAGACGAGCGACGTTTCCAAAGAGGCGGCACGGTTCCGCAAGAGCTTGCAGAAGCCCTATCTCAATGCGCGTGCTTACTTGTTCGAAACGCTGCCGCAGATGTTCCCAGAAGGGCCGCTTTCCAGCATCCTCGCGCAGGTTGCGACGGCCCGGCAGGAGCTCGCGGGTGCAAAAACGCGGCTCTCTGCGCAGCTGATGCGGGAGCTCGCGGTGCTGTTCGGTCATGATGTGCAGGCGGAAACGAGTTTTGGCTCTGCGCTGGCAGACTGGCGGGAAGGGCTGTCTCCAAAAGCACGGCAGCATGTCTTTTCTGGTACGGCACAGGCGATGCTCGACATCGTCCTCACGCCGCCTGCGGGTGATTTGCAGACGCTCGAAGCGCTTGCCCGTGCCGTCCTCGGCCTACGCATGAATGACTGGGACGACGGAAAAGCCTCGCTCTTCCTCGAACGTGTGCGCGCAGCAAAGGCAGAAATCGAAGCGCAGGAAGAGCGCGGAGAACAGCGCGTGGATGTGGATGCGCCGACAGAAGCTGGGACGCAGGAGGATTATTTCATTTCTTATCTGGATGCTGCGGGACAGAAACAGCAGAAAGCTTTCGACCGCATTGATCTGGGCCCGCGCGCAAAGCTCCTGCGCAACGAGATTGACGATGCGCTTGAGACGATGGGCGGTGCCTTGAGCCGTGAGGAAAAGCGGCAGGTGCTCGTCGAGGCGTTGCAGGCGCTGCTCTGAACCGGCTTGCAGCATGGCATCAGCATAGATGGAAAGGAACGACGATGGGACAGACGGCATACTTTGACAATGCGGCGACGACGTATCCGAAGCCGGATGGTGTCTACGATGCGATGGATGACTTCTACCGCCATCATGGCGATGGTAGTGCAGGGCGCGGCGCCTATGCAGGCGCACGTGATGCCGGGCGGCTGCTCGCTGATGTGCGGCAGGCGCTCGGGCAGCTTTTCCATACGGAGCAGCATACTGCCGTGCTGACGTCTTCGGCAACGGAGGCACTGAACCTCGTGCTGCAAGGACAGGACTACGCAGCAGGGGAGACCGTCTACATCTCGCCGTTCGAACACAATGCCGTTCTGCGGCCGCTCCATGTCTTGCAGCAACAGACGATGTTTTACGTGGAACATCTCGCGGTTGCTCGCAAGACGCTCACGTACGACCTCGCGGCCATTGAGGCACAGTTCGCCATGCATCCGCCGCGCCTTGTCGTCCTGAGCCATGCGAGCAATGTCTGCGGCGCTGTGGCACCGGCCGCAGACATCTTTGCATGCGCGAAGCGGGCGGGCGCGATGACCGTGCTTGACATGGCACAGACGGCAGGACTCATCGACCTGGACCTCGTCGCAGCGCAGGCTGATGCCGCCATCTTCGCAGGGCATAAGACACTCCTCGGCCCGTTCGGTGCGGCGGGCGTCATGCTTCGCAAGGGTGTCCATTTGCGTCCGCTCCTCTATGGCGGCACGGGTGTTGATTCTGCAAATCCCGATATGCCGGATGCGGCTCCGCTGCGCTACGAAGCGGGCAGCCGCAACATGCTCGCGGCCGCAGGTCTCCGTGCGGCAATCGGTTATATCGAGCATGAGGGCATTGACACGCTCTTTACGCGCGAACGAAAGGCACGCGAACGCCTGCTCGCGCTCCTGGCGCATTACGATTTTATCCATCCCATCGTGCCAGAGCAGGGTATCGGCGTCATCTCGGCAACGTTCGATGGCCTCGCGCCTGACGAAGCGGGAAAGATCCTCGGCGAACGCGGCATCGCCGTCCGGACCGGCCTCCACTGTGCGCCAGAAGCGCATCGCTTCCTTGGGACATTTCCTGCGGGAACCGTGCGGTTCAGCGTCAGTGCGATGACGGGGAGTGAGGATTTCGAGCGATTGCGGGCAGTGCTCGATGAGATCGCAGAGGAACTGTGACACAGGAGGGAGATCATCATGGAGATGACACTCAACGACATTCTGTCAGAGGATGAAAAAGGAATCTTGGTCTTGCCGGATTTTCAAAGAGAGTTCGTTTGGAAAGCCGCAGACCAGAAAAGCCTCATCGCTGCCTTTCTTGTTCAGATTCCCATCAACAGCATGCTGCTCTTAGAGGGGAACCGGGATGATTTTGCAGAAAAGCGGATGTGCTGGCGAACGAATCAGAATACAGAGAGCGCAAAAACGGATGTCCGCCGGTATCTGCTGGACGGGCAACAGCGGCTTTCGACGCTGAAGAATGCATTCTCTGATCTTTTTCGTGACGAGGGCGATTGGATGGATCAGCTGAAGTCGCTGGAAAGCAGGCTGAATCTCCGCTGGTTTCTGGATTTCACGCCGGATGAGGAAGATGTTTTCGGACTGCGGACGTTGAGATTTCCAGAAGGGGACCGTGCAATCAACAAGTTGGAGCCCTCCGTGATTGAAAGCCGGCTGAAGAGTTTTTCCCTGTACAAGAAGAATGCAAATGAATGGTACGCGCCAGGAGCGCCGAAAGATGATTTTTTCCGGCAGACGGCGGCGCAGAAGCTGCTCCCCCTGTATCAGCTGTATCGTGATGAGAAGCATGTCACCACCGACATTCTGACAGAGATCGCGATGGAACGGATGAATGAGATCCGGGCAGGCTGGGAAAACATGCCTGCGGATTTCAAAGAAGAGATGCTGGGCATCTTGTGCGAAATCGACAGTGCGGCAGAAAAATGGAAGACGCAGACACCACAGATGGATATGGTCTGGATGAAATGCTCGAACAAGCTGGCCATTACATGGTCAAGCTCGATGCAGAGCTATCTGACAGAAGTCCTGAATCAGGAACTGACGTTCATCAAACTGGAAAAAGACGAAATCAATCGTGCCATCGTCATTTTCGAAAACCTGAACAATTCTGGAACGGCGCTCTCCACGTATGACCTCGTTGTAGCGCGGGCGGCGAAGTGCGGGGAGTATCCATCCCTGACAGAACGCGTGATGAAGATGATGGAAGAAAACGCTGGCAGTGAGGATAAGGATGGGAAGTTTTCACTTGAAAAAATCGGTATTCTCGATCCGAACAGCCACCGCATGACGGCGACCTTCCAGAAATGGTATCTGGATCTCTTGGCGCTCTGCATCGAAATGCCAGAGATGAAAGAAATCAAAAAAGAGAACATCCGGGAAGTCGAAAACGAAATCTCGGTGCTTTTCAAGCGGGGGAGCATTCTGAACCTCGGCAGCAAGGCGATTCACGAGAAAAGCGAGCTCGTCATCCGTTCGCTCTTGCGCGCGGTCACTTTCCTGAATCAACGTTGCGGCCTCCTGCGGATTGACCAGCTCAGCTACAAGCTCATGGTGCTGCCAATTGCCTATCTGATGCGCGATGAAAACATCTTGCAGGATAAGAAGAAGCTGGATCGCATGGAATACTGGTACTGGGTCTCCATTTTTTCAGGGAGATATATCACCAACCAGAATCGCAGATGTGCGGAGGATACCGCATGGCTCTACCAATACGTGGAACGGCAGTCGGATTTTAACCCATTTGCAGATGATGCGCATGATGTCCTGGCACGGAAGAAATATTCGGATTTTGCGACACTGCTTCATCCAGAGGCCGTGAATCCTGTGGTGAGCAATGGCCTCTTTGCATATGTACTCAGCAAGCATCCGCATGATTTCTATCGGGATAAGACCATAGAACTCCGTGCAGAACGCATTGCCAACAATGAAGAAATCTTTGTGGAAGCAAGCGGAAAGACCTTGAACGTCCCTCTCAAGCTCGAGCTTCATCACATCATCCCGCTCGGCACGAGCAAGACGATGAAGAACGTGACGAGCGACCTTCGCAAGGACAAGCAGAACCTCTTGAACAGCCCGCTCAATCTGACGTACATCTCAAGTCTGGCCAACAAATTCATCGGCGCGCAGTCGCCGCAGGTCTATCTGGACAATCTCTATGCGGGCAGCATCACGGATCACTTCATCCCGGAGCGCCCAAAGGATTTCAAAGTTGAAGCAGACCAGAAGAAATTCTTGGAGGACAGGTATCATCTGATTCTTCAGGACTTGCAACAGCATTTGCAGGAGCTGTGCCAATGAATGACATATCAGAGAGATGCCCTGATCGTATGCGTTTGTCCGATGTATCCATCCGGCCCGAGTACCGCACCCTCCGTGATGATGTGCCGCACGATTTCTATGTACCGCTGCTTTCGCGGGCCTGCCGCTATCGCAGGGCGGTCGGCTTCTTTTCCTCGACAGCGCTCCTTGCCATCCTGCCGGGCGTCTGCGGCCTCGTACGGCGGGGCGGGCGGATGGAGGTCGTCGCGTCGCCGCATCTTTCGGAAGAAGACTGCGAAGCCATCGAGCGCGGTTATCGGGAACGGTCGGATGTCATCGAGGCAGCGCTCCTGCGCAAGCTCGATGATGTTGAAGCGGATTCCCCCGAGATGCACGACCGCTGGAATCTCCTAGCGAATCTCATTGCAGGTGGTTTCCTCGATATTCGGATTGCGACAACGAAAGACCTTTCGGGGGCTGGCATGTATCATGAGAAGCTCGGCCTCATCGAGGATGAGGCTGGGAATGTTGTTGCGTTTTCCGGCTCGATGAATGAGTCCGTCGCGGGACTGGCGGAAAATTACGAAGCATTTGACGTGTTTTGTTCGTGGCACGCAGAGGATGCTGCGCGCGTGCAGGCAAAGGCAGCGGCCTTTGATGCCATCTGGAACGATGAGGAACCGAGTCTCGATGTCCGCGATTTTCCCGAGGTCGGACGGGAAATCCTTCGGCGGTATCAGACAAGAACACTTGATTTTGACACCTATGTGGCACCAGAGGAGCGGCCGAAGGAAGTTCTCTCGCCCGTGCCGCGCGGGCGGCTGACGAAGCCGGAGGATGTCACGCTTTACGACTATCAGCAGAAGGCCATCGAGCGGTGGCTCGCAGCGGATGGATGTGGCATCTTCGACATGGCGACGGGCACGGGAAAGACGTACACGGGCCTCGGCGCAGCCGCAGCTCTTTCGGAGCGCCGGGAAAAGCTCGCGGTCGTCATCGTCTGTCCGTTCCAGCATCTCGTCGAGCAGTGGGCGGGTGATGTGCGGTCGTTTGGCGGTGAGCCGATCATTGCCTACAGCGGCTCGCAGCAGAGAGATTACAAGAAGCGCATCCGGGATGGCGTCTTTGACTTCCGGCTCGGCGTCTGTCCCTATCTGACGATTCTCTGTACGAATGCGACATTTGCTTCGGAAGCGGTGCAGAAGGAATTGCCGAAGATTGCCGACGATGTGCTGCTCCTCGTGGATGAGGCACACAATCTCGGCGCAATGCGTCTTCGAAAGACGCTCGAAGTTCCGTACCGCTACCGCCTCGCGCTTTCAGCGACGCTGGAACGTCATCATGATGCAGGCGGCACGGAAGCGCTCTTGCGCTACTTTGGCGAAAAGTGCATCGAGTATGATCTTGGCCGTGCCATCCGCGAAGGGAAGCTGACGCCCTATGACTATCATCCCGTTGTCGTCACGCTGACAGAGCCGGAACGGGAGGCGTATGCCGCGCTCACGAAGCGGATTGCCAAATGCATTGTCAAGAAGCGGAATGGCCGGACGGAGCTCAATGAGATGGGAAAGATGCTCGCTTTGAAGCGTGCGCGGATCGTCGCGGGCGCAGAAGGGAAGCTGACGGCGCTTCGAGAGCTCATGGAGGCACACCGGGACGACCGATATATGCTCGTCTACTGCGGTGCAACGCGCGTCGGCGAGGGCGATGAGGACATCGGTGCCGACGTGCGGCAGATTGACGCGATTTCGCGCATGCTGAATTTCGAGCTTGGCATGGAGACGGCACAATTCACTTCGCGCGAGGATGCGCAAGAGCGGCAGTGGCGGCTCAAGGAATTTTCGGAGGGAAAGCTCCAAGCCCTCGTAGCCATCAAGTGCCTCGACGAAGGCGTCAACGTTCCCGCTATCCGCAAGGCGTTCCTGCTCGCGAGCACGACGAATCCGAAGGAGTACATCCAGCGGCGTGGCCGCGTGTTGCGGCTGTCACCAGGCAAGGATCATGCAGACATTTATGATTTTATTACCTTGCCGCGGCCGCTTGCGGATGTCTTTGCAGGGCCGGACGAAAAAGCGGCGCTCGAGCAGGGCCTCGTCAAACGCGAACTCGTCCGCATGAAGGATTTCATTGCTCTGGCACGGGAATCCTTTGCGAGTTGGGAACTCTTTCATGACATGATGGATGCGTATCATCTGTATGATTTTGAAGATATGGAAGAAGAATGTTGGGAGGATTTATGATGGAGAAAAAAGAACCGCTGGATGCCGAAACGCTGGATCAGATTATGAAGCGCGTGATTTTTACAGAATCCCGCCAGCTGAGGGAGGGCAATCTTCGTGATATTGCCGTAGTCAAAAAGCACGTTGCGACGATTAAGGAGTATGTCGATGCACATCAAGAAGATTAAACTAGAGAATTTCCGCCAGTTCAAGGGTACCCAGACACTGGAATTCTCCACGGATGCAGAAAAGAACGTCACGCTCATCCTAGGCAATAACAATACGGGCAAGACGACACTCGCGCAGGCCTTTATGTGGTGCCTCTACGGCGAGACGGATTTCAAGGAAAAGGAACTGATCAATCGGGAAGTTCGCGATTGCAAAGGTGAGGGAAGAGTCTCGGTCGAGATGGAAGTCGTGCACCTCGGAAAAGCGTACCGCTTGTATCGGAGCGAATATTACAATCGCGAACGGCGCAGCGGACGCGTCTTCCGCGTGTCGCAGCAGAACTCGCATGGGGACTGGCGTTCGTTCGGCGATGCGGATAGCATCAAGAAGGTCAAGGAGATGCTGCCGCAGGAGCTCTCACGCTTTTTCTTCTTCGATGGCGAGCGCATCCATTCCATGAGCGACGAACTCATTGCGCAGAAACGGAGTCACAATTTCGAAGAAGCCGTGCGTGGCCTCGTCGGTCTCAATGCGCTGCAGGCAGCCATCCGCCACTTCGGGGCTTTGGAAAAGAAGAGTACCGTTCTCGGGATGTTTCAGCAGGAAATCAGCGCAGACAGCAATCTCAAGATCCAGAGCAAGCAGCAGGAACTCGAAAAGCTTGCACGGCAGGTCGAGAAGAACAAAGAAGAAGAACAACGACTTGAAGAAGACCGGAAGCGCTATGAAAAGGCGCAGAGCGAGACCCAGGATCAGATGCGCACCATGCAGCATGATATCGAACTGCGCGACCAGTATGACCAATTGAAAAAACATGCCATTGAATGCGAGACGCGGGAGATGGAAGATACGAAGACGCTTTTTCGTCAATTTTCTGCACATGTCGGAGACGCCCTCTCCCGCTCGCTCCTGCAGCCTGCACTCGAAGTGCTGAAGAAAGAAAAAATCCTTGATACTGGCATCCCCTACATCCATGCGGATACCATCAAGTTCCTGCTCGAGCGGAAGACGTGTCTTTGCGGCCTGGCACTTGACAAGGATCCGGAGAAATCCGCCTGCCTGCGCGAGCTCATCAAGAGCCTGCCGCCCTACAGCATCGGCCAGATGGTAGGTTTTTTCTCGAAGCAGGTTCGCCAGCGCGCAGAAACAAGCGATGGCTTTCTGGAAGATTTTGAACGGCTCGTCCGTCAGACACGCGGATGGAAGCGTGAGAAGGAGAAGGCGCAGAGCGACATGCTGGCCATCGAAGATCAGATTCCTGACAAGCGCGCTCTCGAAGCTGTCCGGACACGCCTTCAGGAAGCGGGCAGGAAAAAGGAAGAATGCATCCGCATGGTGCGCCAGATTGCTGTAGCCATCGGGAATGACGAGGGGCGGAAGAAAAAGCTGGAAAGCGAGCTGCAGGAAATCTTTTCGCGGGATGAACGGAACCAGAAAAATCTGCGCTATCTGCGGTACGCAACTGAAATTCTCCGCCGCCTGAACAGTGCCTATCGTGAGCGGGAGAAAGTGACGCGCGCGGAACTTGAGCGGACAATCAACCGCGTGTTCGAAGAAATTTATGGAGAAGGTATCGAGCTGCATGTTTCTGAAAGTTATGCGGTCAGCACGCATGTGACAAATACAGAACAAGGCGTTAGCGGTGATGATCTCGAGAAGAATACGGCACAGAGCTATGCTATCATTTTCGCGTTCATCTCCGGCATCATCGAAATGGCGAAGACAAAGCGTGACGATGGTGATGTCAGCAGCGTGAATGCGGAAAATTACCCGCTCGTCATGGATGCGCCCCTTTCCTCCTTCGACAAGCTGCGCATCAAGCAGATCTGTCGGGCACTGCCAAAAGTCGCAGGGCAGGTCATCCTTTTCATCAAGGATACGGATGGCGAGACGGCGCAGCACGAACTTTCCCAGCGCATCGGTCGCCAATGGCAGCTTGTGGCAGAGAATCTGACGCGCACGCACATCGAAAGGAGCATATGATATGTTCGAAGAGTATGGGAGCAAGGGATTTTATCTGCATGGGCATCATGCGGAGGAAATGCGGCAGCTTGCGCCGGACAAGCGTTCCGGAGGGCAGGCATTGCAGAGACAGACCGTTTTCCAATCTTATGCCGACATCTTGCCAGCGGCTGTCGTCGCTGGTTTCTTGTGGAATCGGCGTGGAGAGCCGGACATGGACAAGAAGGAGACTGTTGGCATTTTTCCTGAAAAGTTCCTGTTGATCAGCGACAAGCTTGAACTCGACTACCGCCTCATCATGCTGCTATACGACAAAGAGCATCTTTCGGCAGAGGAACGCGTGAATCGAGCGTTCCGTTATGATCGCCAGGAAGAAAAACGCAAGATTGGAGATGAAATTTTCTTCGGCTTCCTTTATGGCGGCATCGATTTCCTCTACGAACGGCTCATCAAAGGTTCGACATCGACGGAAGAGGACATTGAGCGGACATATGATTTCATCCAGGAGTTTTCGCAGATGACTGCGCCCGAGATGACATCCAACGAGGCCATTTACGAACTCTGCCGTGAAGCTTCTCTCTGACAGATGCACTGGATTACGCCCGATTGATATATACCTGTCCTTCGTGTATAATAAAATCATGATCAAGAGTTTTGCAGACAAGGAAACTCGAGGCGGCAAATCGTCTCGAAGATCTCCGCGTGCCACCAAGGAATCATTTATCATTGAGGGAGGCGTTGTTTTAGATGTCAGAACATATTGAAACGCCGACAATCGGCGAGATTCTCAAAGAGGAATTCATGGAACCGCTTCACCTTTCCGCCTATCGTCTTGCACGAGACATCCACGTGCCGGTCTCGCGCATCCAGGACATCCTGCATGGACGGAGGAAGATGACGGCGGATACCTCTGTGCGGCTTGGAAAATATTTTGGTGTGTCTGCACGTTATTTTCTGAACCTGCAGGATGATATCGATGTGCGGAACATCGAGGCTGCCCTCCATACGGAACTTGAAACGATTCCGACATGCGAGTTTGCGTGAAGAACCTGCTGTAGGGCAGTTTTCAGATTTCCATGGTATCATGGCCATGAAAATCAAAGCGTTTCAGAACTACGGGAAAGAGGGAATTCTTTTGAAACAGAAATGCATGATGCTCCTGAGCCTGCTCCTGGTGCTGGTCCTTTCGGCTGGCATCTGCTCGGCGAAGGCGAAGGCTACGGAGAAGGCGGCCGCCGCGCAGCAGCAGGCGACGCTGACGAAGGTGCAGCAGGCGAATGCGCTCTGCGACAAGTTCGCGTGCCGGTATGACGAGGAGGCGAAGGGCTATGTCTTCTCGCCGAAGCCGGAGGTGCTCGGGCGGCTGTCGGGCAAGGCGGCGGCGGTGATTCCGTCGGTGACGCTCGCGGAGAAGGATGATGCGGTTTCCTTCCGCATGCTGTTCTCGTATGCGGGGCTCGAGTTCCTCGATTTCAAGGAAGTCGCGCTCGTCATGAACGGCAAGACGTTCGCGTTCACGGTGCCGGACGGCGCATCGGAGCAGGAGACGGCGACGGGCTTCGTCACGGAGAACTATTCGGCGCTGTTCGAAGGCGATCTCCTCGATGAGCTCTATGCCGGTGCAACGGCAGCAGACGGCAGCACGGTGCTCCGCCTGACGGGCAAGGAGACGGTCGAGCGGGAGCTGAATGCCTATGACAAGGCCGTGCTGAAAGAAGCCATCGACATCTACCGTGTGCTGAAGAAATAAGCAGCGGACGCAGAAACATACTAAAATACAGAGCGGCGCCCTTCGTGCGAAATGCACGGCGGGCACCGCTCTGTATTTGGTTGGATATATAGATAGATAAAAATGGGGTGGCTTATTTCGTGCTTCCTCAGAGGAAGTGCGCCCAGGCGAGGACGGCTGCGAGGCAGAGCAGGGAGCCTCCGGTCTCGAGGAGGGTCTTGAGCTGCTCGTAGCGCGAGGCCAGGATGCGGGCGCGGAAAATGTCTTCATGTGACATGTGAATCAGCTCCGTTCGTACGTATATGGTAGAAATTGTATAAATTTATTCGGATGGTTTTTCGTCTGGATGCGAGAGCCAGTACGCGCGCTCGAGGGAGCGCATGACGGCCTCTTTGTCCTGGTCGCTGAGCTGTCCGCCGGCGAAGAGGCCGGCGAGCTCGCCCGCGAGGTGGTGCGCGATGATGGCATGGTCGCTCTGCTCGGCCGTGGCGGGCGGCTTTTCGGGCGCGCCTGCTTCTTGCGCGGGGAAGAGTTCGTCGATGGCGACGCCGAAGTAGTCGGCGAGGCGCTGGTACATCGCATTCTGCTGCGGATGGCGCTTGCCGGATTCGTAGCCGCCGTAGGTGGGCCGGGAGATGCCGAGGGCATCGGCCGCTTCCTGCTGGGTCACGCCCTTTTTGCGCCGCAGCATGAGGAGTTTTTCGTGGAATTCCATGCAGGATCCCTGCCTTTCGTACGTCTCTCTGATGCTTCTTAGTTTAGCACGACTTTATCAAATAGGCAAGAGAGAAAACAAAAATTTATCTTTTATTCACGTTCCGCCTCGCATCTTCCGTCTCTGCCGCCGCCGTGCTTTTTCGTAGACGGCTTCCTTCTTTTGTGGTAAACTGAAAGTTACAATGCATGATTTTTTCCCGCAAGGAAGGGAATGTTCGGAAGGGAAGATTCGAGTTTGGATATCCAGCAAGTTTCGGCGTTTGTCATGAACAATCTGATGTACCTCACGGGCGGCCTCGGCGTGCTCGTCGTCATCATGTATGCGATCATCATCAATCTCTGGATGAACGTGTCGTACATGAAGAAGCGCTATCGCAAGATGATGACGGGCGTCGACGGGCAGAACCTCGAGCGCATGCTCATCGGGCACATCGAGGAGACGCAGAAGGTCGTCAAAGAGAACCAGCGCATCGACCAGGAGAACAAGGCCATCGCGGCGCTCCTGCAGAAGGCGCTGACGCGCGTCGGCGTCGTCCGGTTCCGCGCGTTCGAGGACATGGGCAGCGACCTTTCGTATGCGGTCGCGCTGCTCGACGCGGAGAACAACGGCGTCATCCTCTCGAGCATCTTCGGCCGGGAGGACAGCCGCAGCTATGTGAAGCCGATCGAGGGCGGCAAGTCGACGTACACGCTGACCGATGAAGAACAGCAGGCGCTCCAGAAGGCCATGGGCGCACATTAAAGAAGGAAGGTACTTTTTTCGTGGCAGAGGAAGAAAAGACGCAGACAGAGCCGTCTGCGCAGCATTATACGATCAAGATCGTGCCCGACTGGGGCGACACGGTGCACAGCATCACGCTTTCGGCGCGCATGGTGAAATATGGCGCGGCCGTGCTCGCAGCGGGCGCGCTGCTGTTCGTCGGCGCGTTCAGCTACGGCGTCTACAGTACGATGACGGCAAAGAGCGACGCCTCGGAAATCGCGGAGCTCCGCGAAGTCAACAACATCCAGCAGGAACAGCTGCTGCAGCTCTCGAAAAAGGCTTACAGCCTCCAGCAGCAGATGGAAGAGCTCACGCAGATGGAGCAGGAGCTCCGCCGCCAGACGGGGGCCCCGGCCGCCGATGACAGCAGCAGCGCCGATGGCGCAGCAAAGACGGATGACAGCGCGGGCGACAAGCAGGACGGCCAGGGCGGCCCGTATCCTTCGTGGATGCTCGGCAAAGAGCACGGCACGATCGGCATGGACGGCGTGCGCGCCATCCACCTCGGCAACGTGAACGTGCAGGGGCTGCTCGGCAGCGTCGGCGGCCCCGCGACGGCGCCGGACGTGCAGAACGTCCGCGCGACGCTCGACGACCTCGAAAAGCGCGTCGCCGCACGCCGCGCGAGCCTTGAAAAGCTCAAGCAGACGATGCGCGACAACCAGGCACTGCTCGCGCCGGGGGCTGCGGGCGCGGCTGGCAGCACGGGTCTCTCCTTCGGCCCGTCCATCACGACGCCGTCCATGTGGCCGGCGCGCGGGCAGGTCAGCTCGCCGTACGGCCTGCGCTGGGGCGGCTCCGATTTCCATCCCGGCATCGACATCGCGAACGACATGGGCACGCCGATCGTCGCGACGGCCGACGGCACGGTCGCTGTGGCCGGCTGGAACAGCGGCGGCTACGGCAACATGGTCGACATCGACCACGGAGGCGGCATCATGACGCGCTACGGCCACGCCATGCAGGTCGTCGTCGTCCCGGGCCAGCACGTCCGCCGCGGCCAGGTCATCGCCTACATGGGCAGCACCGGCTACTCCACGGGCCCGCACGTCCACTACGAAGTCCGCGTCAACGGCTCGCCCGTCAATCCGGTCGGGTATCTCTGATTTTTGTGGTGCGTGGCAAAAGAACAAGTGCAAAACGATGAAACTCGTGCTATCCTATGGATAGCACGAGTTTTTTATTACAGAGGGAGGTATCACGATGGACAATCTGGCATATCAGGAGCCGCCGCGCGTGGAGCGGATCGAGGGGCGGACGTATCTCATGTCACCGCGGCCAAAGATTGGGCACAACCGTGTCTGCACGAATATCGCGAGTATCTTTGCAAATTATCTCATGGGCAAGCCCTGCGTCCCATTTGCCGACGGCACGGACGTCTATCTGGACGATGAAAATCACTACATCCCCGATGCGATGATCGTTTGCGACCGTTCCATCATCCATGATGATGCCATCTATGGCGCGCCGGACCTCGTCGTGGAAGTCCTGTCTCCCTCGACGACGCATGTCGAGAGCGTCGTGCTGATACGGCACAAGAAATAACACCCGCGAATCCGCAGAACAGCTGGCTTCGCGTGATATGTTTCGGAGAACCTCGGGAAGCCTTGGTGTGTCTGGGTTTGTGGGCTTCGCTGACATACACGAGCTATGTGACATATCGAGTAGCACTTCACAAAATCGAACGGCCTCTTGCCGATGGAGGGAGAAATCTCCGTCGGCAGGAGGCCGTTTTGCTTTTACGGGAACATATCGAGTGGGAATGGGAATTTGTACGCAGGGTGGAGTGTACATTTTTATCACAGGGCGAAAGAGGAAAATAGCCACGTCCCATCGAAAAATAGAGCAGAGGCAATTTGATTCATTCGTGAGGTGATTTCATGCGCATCGCGACTTGGAACGTGGAGCGCTTGTCTCCGCAGAAACGTTTGCCGAGCATCATGGAACAGTTGCGGCGTGTCAATGCAGACATCCTCGTGCTGACCGAGACGGATCGGCGGATTCAGCCAGATTATGAATACGCTTATCACACGCCGCTCTTGGCGGAGAACGTAGATGGAGATTCCTACCGCTCGACGGAGAACCGCGTGTCCATCTTCACGAAGGTATCCCGCCGTCCGTCATCATCCCGTTGCGGATGCCAACACGTCGCTCTGCGTCGAGCTCGAAACGGAGCGCGGCTCACTCGTGGTCTATGGGACGATCTTCGGCATTCATGGAAACCGCAGGCCGTCGTTTCGGCAGGACATCGAAGAGCAGATGGAGGATGTGCGGCGCTTGGCGGAGCATGGTCGTGCAATCTGCCTCTGCGGCGATTTCAACTGTTCTTTTTTCGACAACTACTATTTCACGAACTGGGCACGGCAGACGCTGACGGAAACGTTCGCAGCGTGCGACCTGGAGCTCGTGACAGGGGGCCAGCCGGAGTGCATCGACCATATCGCACTTTCACGCAGCTTTCCGCGAGAAGGCACAGTAACTGTTCGAGAGTGGAACCTCGATAAGACGCTTTCCGACCACAAGGGCATTTGCATCGACATTTGAAATAGCTAGGAGATGCACCAATGGAGATTCGAGGAAGATTCATGAACGAAATCAAAAATGGAGCAGCAAGGCTCTGGACACCAGAATTTCTTTCCATGAGCGGCAGCAATTTCCTGCTGTTCATTTCGCAATACATCATGATCGCGGCGCTGCCCATCTATATCATGGACAGCCTCGGTGGCGGTGAGCTCGAAGCCGGCATGGCGATGACGTTCTTCCAGATCGGCACGGTGACGGCGCGGCCACTAGCGGGACGCTTGATTGACGGCATCGACAAACGCCGGTTGCTTCGTATCGTCGCGGTGCTCTTCATTGTCATCATGGGAGCGTTTCTCGTCTTGCCCGGACTCATGGGCATCTATGGATTGCGCCTTGCGCATGGCGCCCTGTTTGCTGTGGCGACGACGGCTGCTGCGGCGCTCGCCGTCCTTGTCCTCCCGCCCGAACGGAAAGGCACGGGCATCGGCTATTTTGCCCTATCGACGAATCTCGCGATGGTGGTCGGTCCGATGCTCGGCCTTCTCATCATCGGGGGGCTCGGAGCGCGCGTGATGTTCGCATTCCTCACGGCGTGTGCCGTCTTGACAGCGGTGCTCCTGCTCTGGAGGAAGCTGCCGGACGAGATCATGCAGCCATCGCGCCGACGAAGGAAGGGATTGTCGCTCCGGGATTTCTTCGAGCGGCGCTCGGTGCCGGCAGCCTTCCTTGGCGGGCTCGTATTTTTCGCTTATGGCGGCGTGCTGACGTTCCTGCCGCTCTATGCGAGAAGTCTCGGGATGCAGGAGGAGACGAGCTTGTTCTATGCGGTCTTCGCTGCCGTCATCGTCGTCTCGCGCCCGCTCATCGGCCGCATGTTCGATCGCTTCGGCCCTGACGCGACCGTCTGGCCGGGATTCGTTGCTTTCGGCCTCGGCATGGTGCTGCTTGGCAGTGTAGAAAGCTTCGTCGGGCTTTTTGTGGCGGCTGCCGTGCTCGGCCTCGGATTTGGTGCGCTTTCTCCCGCCTTCCAGACGCTTGCTGTCACGAGCGCCCCGCCTGCGCGCAGCGGCGTCGCGACAGCGACCTATTTCTGGTCGCTCGATATCAGCGTCGGCTTGGCTGCTGTCTTGCTTGGGTTCGTTGCCACGGCTTGCGGATATTCATTCCTCTATGGAATCGTGTTGCCAGCCGTCATCGTGGGGAATGCCATCTGCTATTTCTTCTGGAGAAAAACGGCTCGCGTCGGTCGCCGTCGTAAATGAATGGATTTCAGGGAAAGCCGTTGGAAGGTTGAAACATCCGGAGATTAGGCAGTGAGGAAGAAATTTATGGGCGGTGACAGAATGAGCATCGAGAGCGATGTGTTTGAACGGCATCAGCCGGATGGGAAACGCTGTGAGGCGTATGGATTCCAGCGGGCGGGAGACGTGTGGCGGTTGGAACGGACATTCCTTGATGGTGCGTTCCGTGCGGCCGTGACGATTGATGCGGTGGGGCGGGTGACGGGCGAGGTCATCGATACGATGACGGATGAGGAGTATCTGCCGTTGCGCTTGAAAAATCCTGCTGGCAGCTACGTCTACGGCGTGCGTCATGCGTACGAGGAACTGCTGCGCGGCATCGCGGAGGCTTGCTTCGTCCGCGTGCCGTTCGCGTCGGCGCAGGCGAACCGCATCTGCATGAAAGTTCAAGAAACGTGGGGCGATGCGCCGGAGTTTCCGTGGAAGGAAAAGGCGTATGCGACAAGCGGCGTGTTCCGCCATCCGGAGACGCAGAAATGGTACGGCCTCATTATGCCGGTGACGTGGGCAAAACTCGTGCCGGGGCGGGAGGGGCGCGTGGAAATCCTCAACGTGAAGGTTACTGATGCCGCCCGCGCGGCCGCACAGGACGGCTGCTATCCGGCGTATCACATGAACAAGAAATATTGGATTTCCATCGTGCTCGATGATACGTTGGCGGACGATGCGATTTGGCCGCTCCTCAACGAGAGCCATGCGTTTGCTGCGAAAGGGAAAAGATGATGCGTGCGCGAAGAACGTGCAGGAGGGAAACGAATCGTGACAAGAGAACGGAAAATGGATATCCTCATGTATTTGATGATCGTGAATGTCATTCTTGCGGTGGTCAACATCGTATTGCTTCTGCGATGACCGGCAGGAATCATGGGAGGCGGGCGGCGTGATTGCGTACGGTCAGAAAGAAATGGACTACCTCGCGGGTAAAGACCCGGTCATGGCGAAGCTCATCGCGCACTACGGTCATTTCAAGCGCGGCGTGGAGCAGACGGTGTTTTCGTCGCTCATCACGCATATCGTGAGTCAGATGCTCTCGAACAAGGTCGGGGCGGTGCTGAATGGTCGGCTGCATGCGCTCGTGGGCGCATACACGCCGGAGGGCATCTTGCGGCAGACGCCCGCAGCCATCAAGGGCATCGGCATCAGCCGGCGCAAAGCGGACTACATCGTCGGATTAGCAAGAGGAACGGCGGACGGTCGGTATGATTTCGATGGCCTGGAGGGCATGACGGATGCGGAAGTTGTGGCGTATCTTTGCCAAATTCCAGGCGTTGGAAAATGGACGGCAGAGATGATCGCGGAGTTCACGCTCGGGCGGCTCGATATTTTCAGCTACGGCGATGCAGCCCTGCGCGGCGGTATGGTGAAAGCGCACGGCTTCAAGACGCTATCGAAGTTACGGTTCGAGCGGTACCGTAAGAAATACACGCCGTATTGCTCGGTCGCGTCGCTTTATTATTATGCGGTGAATGACGATGACGAGGCGTGGCTGTAAAACAGTGACAATATTTGAAGAAGGCTCAGCTTTGGTGATATGCTCCCCTTAGATAGGACAATGAAAAAATCAAAGTCCTACTGAGGGGAGCGTATTTTTATGCCACATAAAACAAAGGTAGCAGTAGCGACTATGGTGGAAGCCTGTAAAACCTACATTGCAGGGGAAAGCTCCTTCACTCAGATCGCTAGCCGTCTGGGAGTCGATCGGGCATCTGTCCGGAGATGGGTAGGGAGATACCAATCCGAAGGAGCCGATGGGCTCATCCCGCAAGGACGCAACCGCTCTTACTCACCAGAGCTAAAGTTCCAAGCAGTCACGGAATATCTGAGTGGCATCACATCGGTGACGCAACTTTGCGAAAAATACCAGATCAAGTCACCGTTCCGGCTTCGCCATTGGATCAAGCAGTATAATAGTCATGAGGAGTTCAAACCTCGGTCAGGAGGAAGCCGCATGACGAAGGGACGGAAGACAACGCAAGACGAGCGCAAGGAAATCGTCGATTACTGCTTGAAACATGACATGAACTACGGGGAAGCCGCAAAGACCTATCAGGTCTCCTACCACCAAGTCTACCAGTGGGTGAAGAAATACAAGGCGATGGGCGATGCAGGGCTCGAAGACCGACGGGGGCACCGCGTCGGCAGCTTGCCTTCCCGCACGGAGGAAGAGGAGCTGCGTGACAAGGTCGCGGGCCTGGAGCGGCAAGTCTACTGGCTCCAGCTGGAGAACGACTTCCTAAAAAAAGTGAAGGAACTGGAAAGAAGGGATGCCTTGGTACAACGCGCAAGCTCCGCGAGTACGAAGCAGCAGAAGCATTGACCCAGCCGAACGGGCCGTATACGATCAAGGACATCTGCGAAAAGGCGCATATCGCGCGGTCGGCCTATTACCACTGGAAGCGCGGCGTGAAAGGCCAGCGCGAGCAGGAGAACGAACGCCTTGCAGAAGAAGTCGAGAAGATCCATGAGGAAGACCCGTCCAAGGGATACCGCAGGATTGCCGACGACCTCAACGCCAACGCGCCGGACGGCAAGCGCATCAACGACAAGCACGCCCTGCGGCTCATGCGCAAGATCGGCATCCAATCGAACGTGAAGGGGCGGCACAACAGTTGCACGCGTGCTGCGCGGCATCCCGAATACACCGCAGAAAACATTCTAAACCGGAAGTTCCATGCCGACCGTCCGAATGAAAAATGGTTGACCGATGTCTCAGAGTTCAAGTACACGGACGGACAAGGGACACATAAGCTCTTCTTGAGCGCCATCCTCGACCTTTTCGACCGCCGGATCGTGGCGTTTCAGCTGAGCGACCGCAATGACAATCTTCTCGTCTTCGATACGTTCGACAAAGCCGTGGCGGAGAACCCCGAGGCGCATCCCCTGTTCCATAGCGACCGCGGCTTCCAGTACACCAGCCGCACGTTCCATGCAAAGCTCGTTGGGCACGGCATGACGCAAAGCATGTCCCGTGTCGGCCACTGCATCGACAACGGCCCGATGGAAGGTTTCTGGGGCATCCTGAAACGGGAACGCTACTACGGAAGGACGTTCACGAGCAAGAACGGGCTTGTCCAGATGATCCAAAGCTACATCTGGTACTACAACCACAAGCGACTGCAACGCCATCTCGATGTCATGACACCATGGGCGTACCACAAAACACATCTTGTCGCATAAAAATACCTGCTCCAAATTTAGGAGCAGGTGATAGTTTCGTTATTTATTTGCGTGTCCTATTGACGGGGAGCACACCATATTCGCTTTTATTGCCGATTTGCTATAAAAGGGCTGATGAAACATACACTTGCCGGAGAGGAGCAATCACGATGGCTCGCCATGTTCCCGTAAAACGTATTTCGGCCATATCCATTTCATACCCTCGAGGCAGAACGACCGCGGGCCGAAGATGCGCCATTATGCAGCAGCCGGCGTGCGGGAGTATTGGATTGTCTCGCCAATCGCAAAATCCGTTGAAGTCTACTATAATGAGAAAAAACGTTTCGAGCTCGCGGCCGTGTACACCCTGTTTTCCGAAAAGGATCTCGCGCGTATGGACGAGGACGAGCGCCACGCAGTGCAGACGGAGATTCCTGTCTCGCTCTACGATGATTTTCGTGTCCAGGTCAAGGACATCTTTTATGACATTGATTTTCCTTGAAATTCAACGTCGAACAGGAAGATGACGAGCTCGTCATCGTGGATTTCCGCGAACAGGCGGTAGTCGCCGACGCGATAGCGCCAGATGCCTTTGAGGTTTCCTGTGAGGGCTTTGCCGTACAGCCGCGGGTCTGTGGCATCGACGAGGTGCTTGATGACCCAGTTCTTGATGACGCGGGCCGTCGGCTTGTCGAGTTTTTTCAGTTCCTTCACGGCATGCGCGGAGAATTTCACGCGGTACATCAGACGCCGAGCTCCTTCCAGACATCTTCATGATCATAGGTCTTTTCTTTTTTCAAGAGTTCCTTCGCATGGAGGATGCGGGCTTCGTCCAGATGCAGATCGTCTTCGATTTTTTCAAAGACGGTGTCGCGGATGAAGGAAGAAAGATTGAGGTTGTTAGCCGATACATAGGATTGGAGCAGCTGGTTTTCTTCGTCGCTGATCCGGAGGGAAATGGTGCTCATGAAGGGATGCCTCCTTTTGTCATACAAGTAATACGTCTCCTATGTTGAGTATAGCAGAACGATGCAGAAAAGCAAGCGGATTTTCTGCATCGTTCTGCGTTTGTATTCTTGTATACCTGAAAAAATGCATTGACATACCAACTATACATTTTTATAATAGGAATTACGTAACGTCATATTCTCAAGTGACGTACAAATGTGTATATTTTGCGGACGACGACGTCCGATGAGGAACGGGCACTCGGGCAGCGAGGAATCTTCGCGGCTCTGCGCTTGTTCGGGCAACGCTGCCTCGTCGTCTCGCAATGTTTCAAGGGAGAGACCGATATGTGCAGAATTGGTTCGATCAAGAGCAAGGTGCCCGTTCAGCCGTCCCTGGCACTGAAACTCATGCTGCCGCAGCAGGAGGGGCATGACAACTCGGGCTTTGCGATGGTCATGCAGGATCTTTACGGCATCTTTTCCGGCTACAAGGACAAGCCGCTCCTCTCGATGGCCGTGACGCAGCGCGGCGCGCAGCTCGTGGAAGAGTACATGGACGCGCACAACTTCGTCCAGATTGCCGAGTGGATCCCAATCCCGGACAAGCGGCCGGGCCTCGACATCCAGGCGATGCCGTACTATATTTTCCGCAACTATGACTACCCCGAAGAGACGGCGCACATGACGCAGCGGGAAAAAGAAGACCTGCTGCTCGACACGCGCCTCGCTCTGCGCAAGATCCTCGAAAAAGCGGACGCGGGCTTTGTCTACTCGTTCTGGCCGGACGTGCTGACGCTGAAGGAAATCGGCGACCCGGCCGACATCGCGACGTACTTCCACCTCTGGGACGACAATGGCTGCCTCGTGGCGAAGTCCATCGTCGCGCAGTGCCGCCAGAACACGAACTACGACATCGTGCGCTATGCGGCGCATCCGTTCTTCCTCCAGGGCTACACGCTCTGCGCGAACGGCGAGAATACGTTCTACACGAAGAACAAGGAGTTCCAGAAATCGCTGCACCGCGGCTACATCGGCTTCGAGTCTGACTCGCAGTGCTTCCTCAACACCCTCCATTATGTGCATCACGAGCTGCAGTGGCCGCTCGTCTACTACAAGCACGTCATCACGCCGCTGCCGTTTGATGAAATGCGCGAGCGCGAGGATGCCGACGTGCTTTCCTCCATCCGCCAGAGCCTCGCAAACCTCGAAATCAACGGGCCGAACACGGTCATCGCGGTGCTGCCGGACGGCACGATGATGACGTGCTGCGACAGCAAGAAGCTGCGCCCCGTCGTCGTCGGCCGCACGGATGAGATGGTCGCCATTTCGTCGGAGGTCTGCGGCATCAACGAAATCATGCCGAACCGCGACGAGACGAAGGACATCTACCCGAACGAGCGCGAGATCGTCACCATCGACAACAACTTGGAGGTAGCAAGATGCAAGCAGTAAAGACGCAGGACGTGGGAGTCAACGACCTCCCCTGGAAAATCGAATACGATCCCGAGCGCTGCACGATGTGCGGCAGCTGCGTGGCGAGCTGCTCGTTCAAGGCCATCCACGTCGTGACGAAGCAGCGTTCCCTCACCGTCTCGGAAGAAGGCGTTCCGACGCCGAAGCGCACGCACATCGCGCGGCCCGTCATCGAGCAGGTCGCGAGCCTGACGGATTTCTGCCGGGGCTGCGGCATGTGCGAGAAAATCTGTCCGAACCATGCCATCCGCCCCGTGCGCAACCCGGACACGCGCCGCACGCTGCTTGCGAAGGACAACGGCCCAATCAAGCGCGGCGGCCGCACGAACCTCAATGCGCAGCGCGCGCTCGACTCCATCGTCGTCGGCCGCATCTCGCAGATGACGGACCCGTCACTCGACGCCGCACGCCATACGTTCGACATCCGCGCACCGTTCGGCCGCGTGCTCGACTCGCATGAGCTGCCGTTCAAAGTCGTGGACGGCAAGCTCGTCAAGGCCGACCGCACGCCGCCCGTGCAGTGGATCTACCCGCTCATTTTCTCCGACATGTCCATCGGCGCGCTCTCGACGCGCGCATGGGAAGCCGTCGCGCTCGCGGTCGGCTACCTCAACGAGAAATGCGGCCTGCCCGTGCGCATGAGCTCGGGCGAAGGCGGCATGCCGGTCAAGCTCCTCGAATCGGAATACCTCAAATACTTCATCATCCAGATCGCTTCTGGTCATTTCGGCTGGAACCGCATCATCAAGGCCATGCCGCACATGGTGACCGACCCGGGCGGCGTCCTCATCAAGATCGGCCAGGGCGCAAAGCCGGGCGACGGCGGCCTGCTGCCCGAGGCGAAAGTCGCCGAGCACGTCCAGGCCATCCGCGGCGTCCCGAAAGCGACGCTCGCCTCGCCGCCAAACCATCAGGGCCTCTACTCCATCGAGGAATCCGTGCAGAAGATGCATCTCTCGATGAACGCGGCGTTCGGTTTCCGCGTGCCGGTCGCCATCAAGTGCGCGGCCTCGGCGACGTCGGTCTCCGTCTACAACAACCTGCTGCGCGACCCGTACAAGATCTGCGGCGGCTTCTTCATCGACGGCATCCAGGGCGGCACGGGCGCTGCGAACGAGGTCTCGCTCGACCACACGGGCCATCCGGTCGTCTCGAAAATCCGTGACTGCTACCTCGCAGCCGTCAAGCAGGGCCGCCAGGGCCAGATTCCTCTCTACGGCGGCGGCGGCATCGGCATGACGGGCGATGCGGCGGCAGATGCGTTCAAGATGATGTGCCTCGGCGCGAACGGCGTCTTCGTCGGCAAAGTGCTCATCCAGCTCCTCGGCTGCGTCGGCAACGAGCAGGGCCGCTGCAACAGCTGCAACACGGGCAAGTGCCCGATGGGCATCTGCTCGCAGGATCCGCGCCTCGTCAAGCGCCTCGACATCGACCGCGGCGCGCAGAAGATCGTCGACTACGTGCTGACGTTCGACAAAGAGCTCAAGAAGCTCATGGCGCCGATCGGCAACAGCTCGCTCCCGATTGGCCGCAGCGACGCCCTCGTCTCGACCGACAAGAACGTGGCGGATCGCTTGGGCATCCAGTATGTATGTTGATGGGCTTGTGGCATAGCGAGGTAACAAAATATGTTTAAAATAGAGACCATGAAAGGCCATAACCGCATGTCCACGCAGGACCTTCTGCTGGCGATTGAAAAAGCGGTCAAGAATGGCGAAACGGAATTTGACATCGCGGCGTCCGGCCAGCACGACATCGGCGGCCCGCTCTGGAATGCCGACGGCAAGACGCTCCATTTCCACGTCACGAACGCCGGCCAGCGCGTCGGCTCCATGTGCCTGCCGGGCACGGAAATCGTCGTCGATGAATCGACGTCCGCGGACGTCGGCTGGCTGAACGCGGGCGGCCTCATCACCGTCAAGGGCGACGCCGGCGACACGGCGGGCCACTGCTCGTCGGGCGGCAAGATCTACATCGGCGGTCGCGCGGGCACGCGCTCGGGCTCGCTGATGAAGCACGACCCGCTCTATGAAGAGCCGGAACTCTGGATTCTCAAGAACGTCGGTTCGTTCTCATTCGAGTTCATGGGCGGCGGCAAGGCCGTCGTCTGCGGCTGGGACAGCGAAGAATTTGACTCCGTGCTCGGCGAGCGCCCCTGCGTCGGCATGGTCGGCGGCGTCGTCTACGTGCGCGGCCCCATCGACCAGCTGCCGCCGGACGTGCGCCCGCACGCGCTCGATGACGACGACATCGCTTTCCTCAAGGGCGGCATGGGGGCCTTCCTCGCCGCTGTCGATCACGCAGACCTCGAAGGAGAGCTCTCCGACTGGACGAAATGGCAGAAGCTCGTCCCGCTGACGGCCGCCGAAAAGGCCGCGCAGCCGAAATCCGAAAGCGTCCGCGATTTCCGCCTGCACGAATGGGTCAAGGGCGGCATCTTCTCCGACGTCGCGCATGACGATTTTGCCGTCCACAACACGCTCTCGCATGGCGACTACCGTCTGCGCGTGCCGAGCTGGGACAACGCGAAATACGCGGCGCCCTGCGAATTCTCCTGCCCGACGGGCATCCCGACGCAGCGCCGCTACGGCCTCATCCGCCAGGGCAAGCTCGACGAAGCGCTCCACCTCGAACTCGAGTACACGCCGTTCCCAGGCTCCGTCTGCGGCTCCGTCTGCCCGAACCCCTGCATGGACGGCTGCACGCGCGGCGGCATCGACTTCCCAATTCAGATCGGCGACCTCGGCTATCGCTCCGCCTTCACGCAGGTCGAGCCGCCGAAGAACCATACCGGCAAGAATGTCGCCATCATCGGCGGCGGCGTCGCGGGCCTCTCGGCGGCCTGGCAGCTCGCGCGCAAAGGCCACAGCGTCACCGTCTATGACGAGGCTGACCACATCGGCGGCAAGCTCGAGCAGGTCATCCCGCGCGGCCGCCTCGCGCACGAGCTCCTCGAAGCCGAACTCAAGCGCATCGAGAGCGTCGGCGTGAAATTCGTATCGGGCTGCAAAGTCGACAAGGCGAAATTCGAAGCGCTCCAGAAGGGGAGCGACGCCGTCATCGTCGCGACGGGCGGCACGAAGTCCCGCTTCTTCCCGTGGGAAGGCGTCGAGCACCTGACGATGGGCCTCGAATACCTCAAAGCCATCAACCGCGGCGAACATCCGAAGACGGGCAAAAAAGTCGTCGTCATCGGCGCCGGCAACTCCGGCATGGACACGTGCCGCGGCGCCTACGACATGGGCGCCGAGAGCGTCGTCGCCGTCGACGTGCAGAAACCGGCCGCGTTCGCCGATGAAATCAAATACGTCGAAAGCCGCGGCGGCAAGCTCGTCTGGCCGTTCTTCACCTCGAAGATCACGGAAAAAGGCGTCTACGCGAATGACGGCCGCTTCATCGAAGCCGACCAGGTCATTGTCTCCATCGGCGAAGAGCCGGTGCTCGACTTCCTGCCGGACGACGACCGCATCCAGTACTTCCGCAAGAGCTGGCTCGTCCCGGACAAGACGCAGTCCATCCTCCCCGGCGTCTTCACGGCGGGCGACACCATCAAACCGGGCCGCCTGACCGACGCCATCGGCAGCGGGCGCAAAGCGGCATGGTACGCCGACCAGTACATGAACGGCACGGCCGAGCCCTTCCCCGAAAAGAAGAAGATTCCGGCCGAGCGCCTCTCGACGGCGTACTTCGAGCGCTGCCACCACTGCGACCTCGGCGACCCCGTCGACGACCACACGCGCTGCGTCAGCTGCGGCACCTGCCGCGACTGCAAGATGTGCCTCGAATCCTGCCCCGAGGAAGCCATCACGCGCATCCAGCGCGAAGACGGCTCGTGGGAATACCAGAGCGACCCCGACCGCTGCATCGGCTGCGGCATCTGCGCCGGCGTCTGCCCCTGCGGCGTCTGGACGCTGAAGGACAACCCCGTCAAGATCCCCATGTACTCGACGGGCGCGCAGGCGTAAGCAAAATTTCATAGCACATAAAAACAGGACGGCCGCACGTTTTTCCGACGTGCGGCCGTCCCTTTGCGTTTGCCGTGTTTCTTCTTGACATGTTCTGCGTCCAAAGCCTATACTGATTCTGTTCTGAAGGAACGCTCCTTCTGGATGAGAATCCAAGGTTCGAAGAAACATCCGGACAGCAAAAAAGGCCACGACTCGTCCAAAGATGATGGCCTTTTGAGCTAATCCAATTGTGCTATTGTCGGCGGACCATCTGTTTTGTGGTTCGCTCTTTCTATTTACGATTATTATAAGCAATTTTTCTTTTTGCGTCAACCATTTCGGGGGAGGGTGACAGAAGGGCGAACGGTCAGTGCAGGCACTGGTTCTTGAAGATCAGCATGCCGTCGGTGATGTATTTTATAATTTGGGTAGAGTCATCTTCTGTGTGGAATTCCCTATCACTCCACTTGATATATATTCCAGTTGGGGAGCCAAAGCCAGTAGAATCGCTTCCTAACTCTAAGACTTGCAATTTGGTATCGCTCAAGAACCTGCGATAAGAATACTTTTCAATCCCCCCATCGCCATCTGGGTGATACATCGTGTACACACCGTTGGACGAGTTATAGGTGAATGCAATCCAGTCATCTGAATCGGATTCATTCGTCATCTTGTACCATTTGCTCGGCAGGTTGGAAGAAGACTGCTCTTCCGGGTACTCGATGACGGTGAACTCCCGGTTGCCGTTCGCAGCGGTATACGCTGTGAACGAATCGCCCAAAGAGTAGCCGTTCGTGATGAGCGCAGCGACTTGCGAGAGGATGTGGTGACCGGATCCGTAGTTTACGTAAGAACCGCTGTTATCATCGTATTCATACGTCCCGCTGTCTGCATCGTCGACGAGATCTTCCACGTACATCATATTGCAATCGGCATCGTAACTGATTTTCTGCGTCATGCCATCGCCCATGTAGATGGTGTACGTCTCGCCGTCATAGTCATACGAAAAGTCATTCGTGCCGCCGTCGATGTCGTTGTGCACGAGGTATTCGCCGTGCGGCGCTCGGTTGGCATAGACACCGTAGTGCGGCACGCTTTCATAGGACAGGATGAACGTGGATTCGTCACCGTTGCTGCCCGAGCTGCTGTACCGGAGGCTCGTCTGCGTCAGATCATACGCGGCATGGGCCACCGTGCCCGTCATCATCCCCTGCACCATCAGCGACAGTGCGCAGAAGACGGCGAGCAATAAGCCATTTTTCAAAATACGTATCATATTGACCTCCTATCAAAAAATGAAATCCATATCCAATAACAGTTTATCCGTTTACGATACACATTACAAATTGATGATTAGGGGGGTTAACGAAAACGTTCAAGAAGTGCAGGAGCCTCTCCCATGCTCCCGTTCTCGCAGGATTGCTCGGCTTTTCAATCGCGCAAAAAGACGACACTTTTTCTGCACGCAAAGCGTCCTTCCCGACCGCTGCATCGGCTGCGGCATCTGCGCCGGCGTCTGCCCCTGCGGCGTCTGGACGCTGAAGGACAACCCCGTCAAGATTCCGATGTACTCTACGGGCGCGCAGGCGTAAGCAGACACTTAGCGCATTTGACGGGCTGATGTTCTCGTGGTAAGATAAAGGCATAGAAAAAGAGCGAACACGATGATGGTCGCCCGAACGTCAGTTGGTATATTCGAAAAAATTGAGGCTTCTCCCATAACTGTGGGTAAGCCAGCATGAAAAAAAGAAATCACTTGCACGCTCTGCTATAGTAGAAGCTGCTAAACAAACTGCCTTCGCAAAGGAGTCCGTGCAAGTGATTTCTGCTTCTACTCTAG
>JALEZZ010000055.1 GCA_022773585.1 Selenomonas sp.
GGCAACAAGCATATGGCGTGGTTCTGGAGGCTTCTGGTGCGCCACTTCGACGGAATCATCTCGCATGCGACCTACCACATCTCAGCAGGGAAAATTGAGGGCATCAACAACAAGATCAAGACGTTGCGCAGGCAGGCCTATGAATATCCTGACGATGAATACTTCTTCTTGAAGCTCATCGACATGAGTCGCCATTGACTCGCTGTGCATCATTCATCCCACAGAAAAAATGATTGAGCCTTTTTTCTTTTGCCTTGTCTGCCTGATGACGGAGGTAGACGCGGTACTTGACGTACCAGATTTCGAGCAGCAGGAAGTACGGCATCATCGACTGGAACGGCGGACGCGTGTCGCCTTCTTCGTAGAGCTGGAAGCGCGCGGGCGAGACGTAGAGGTTCACGGTCGAGAGGCTCGCGAGCGTGTTGTCGTGGAGCTTCGTGATCGAGATGAGCGGCACGTCGCGGAGCTGGAGCTGCTGCGCGAAGTCGGTGACATTCGGCGATTCGCCGGAGAACGAGACGAAAATGAAGAGATCATCCTTCGTGACGCTCTGCATGACCGCGTTGAATTCCTCGCGGCCGCGGATCTCGAAAATCAGGACGTTGTCGTAGAAGAACAGGCGCTTGAGCTCCTGCACGACGTTGCTCTGGACGTAGCCGGAGGCGTAGGCGTAGACGCGGTTCGCCTCGTGGATGAGCTTGCTCGCGGCGTCGTAATTGCGCGCCATGAGCTTCTTGCCCGTCTTGATGTAGAAGTCGCCGAGGTCTTTGAGGACGTCGTCATGGTAGACTTCGCCTGTCGGCTCCTCCATCTTGAGGATGGCCTTGAGCTCGCCGAAGCCGTCGAGGCCGAGCTTCTGGGCGAAGCGCACGATGGTCGTCGAAGAGACGGCACAGTCGCGCGCGAGCTCGTGGATGGAGATATGGCGCACGTTCGCGCGATGCGTGACGATGTACTTCCAGATGACCATGTCGGTGGCGTTGAGGTCGGATTTGTGTTTGTTGATGATTTCATCGAGCTGCATGATTTGTTCCCCCCACAATTTTTTCGATGTCGCACCCGCGGAAGAATTGCCCTGCTATCTGTCAGTTTTGTACAGGGGACTCCCCCCGCCCTTCGGGCCCTCCCCCCTCTAGAAGGGGGCTCCGTATAAGAAACAATCGGTTTCTATTGAAACAAAGAACTCAATCCTACAACGATTTTCCCTGCAATCTTTTCCCCTTCTGATTATGCCTCCAATTCCCGCAGGTAGCGAGAAAGGGCGTCCTGCCAGGTCGGCAGGTGATGGAAGCCGGCGCGGTCGAGAGAGGCTTTCGACATGCGCGAGTTCTTCGGACGCGTGGCCTTTGTCGGGTAGGCTGAGGACGGCACGGGCGTGACGGTGACATTCTTTCCTGCCTGGCGGAAGATTTCTTTTGCAAAATCCGCCCATGAGCAGAAGCCTTCGTTCGTCGCATGGTAGACGCCGTATTTGTCTGTCTCGACCATGTCGACGAGGAGCTCTGCGAGGTCAGCCGTATACGTCGGCGAGCCGATCTGGTCGTCAACGACGGTGAGCTTGTCGTGCGTCTCGGCGAGCTTCAGCATGGTCTTGATGAAGTTCTTGCCATTGATGCCGAAGACCCACGAGATGCGGACGATGAAGTATTTTTCGAGGAGTTCCTGCACAGCTTCTTCGCCCGCGAGCTTCGAGAGGCCGTAGGCATTCGTCGGGCCTTTCGGCGCATCGACGTCATAGGCCTCTTCGCCGATACCGGGGAAGACATAGTCCGTCGAGATGTAGACGAACTTCGCACCGATGTCCCGCGCGACAGCCGCGAGGTTGCGCGTCGCGCCGCCGTTGACGATCATGCATTGGTCTTTCTCGTCTTCGGCCTTGTCGACGGCCGTGTAGGCTGCGCAGTGGATGATGGCGTCAGGTTTCGCGTTTTCGACAAAGGCGCGTGCCGCATCGAAATCGGTCAGCGAGAACTCTTTGCGCGAGGCGCCGATGGCTTCATGGCCGCGCGCGGCAAGCACTTTCATGACATCGTGGCCGAGCTGGCCCGTGATGCCGGTAACGAGAATCTTCATGGTATCATCCTTTCTCATTCCAGATTGGACAGGTCGCGGAACTTCGTGAATTCCTTCTGGAAGAAGAGCTCGATCGAGCCGATCGGGCCGTTGCGGTGTTTCGAAATCATGACTTCCGTGATATTCTTCTTTTCCGTCTCCTGGTCGTAGTAATCCTCGCGATAGAGGAACATGACGATGTCGGCGTCCTGCTCGAGCGAGCCGGATTCGCGCAGGTCGGAGAGCATCGGCTTCTTGACCGTGCGGCTCTCGACGGAGCGCGAGAGCTGCGAGAGCGCGACGACAGGGACATCGAGCTCGCGGGCGAGCGCCTTGAGCGAGCGAGAAATTTCGGAAATCTCCTGCTGGCGGCTGTTGTCGCCGCCTTTCGAACGGCCCTGCATGAGCTGCAGGTAGTCGATGACAATGAGGTCGAGACCATGCTCGGCCTTGAGGCGGCGGGCTTTCGAGCGCAGTTCCATGACGCTGATGCCGGCCGTATCGTCGATGAAGAGCTTCGCCTTCGAAACTTTGTCAGCCGTCTTGATGAGTTCCTGCCATTCCTTGTCGTCGAGCTTGCCCGTGCGCAGGCGCTGCGAGTCGATGCCTCCCTCGGAGCAGAGCATGCGCTGCACGAGCTGCTCCTTGCTCATTTCAAGCGAGAAAAAGGCAACGGTCGAACCGTTCATGGCGGCATGCGTCGCGATGTTCAGCGTGAACGCCGTCTTGCCCATCGACGGGCGCGCGGCAACGAGGACGAGGTCGGATTTCTGGAGGCCGCTCGTCATGGCGTCGAGGTCTTTGAACCCCGTGCCAATGCCGGTGAGGCCGCCCTTGCTCTCGTAAATGGACTCGACGTGGTCGATGGCGTTGATGACGATGTCCTTGATGGGTTCGAAACCGCCCGTCGACTGGCTGCCCGCGATGGCGAGAATCTTCTTCTCCGCGTCGTCCATGATGTCGGTGACTTCGTCCGTCGCCTCGTAGGCGGCGCTGGCGATTTCCGTCGCGGCGTCGATGAGGTGGCGGAGTTCGGACTTCTCCTTGACAATCTTCGCATGGTAAACGATATTCGCGGCCGTCGGCGTATAATTCGCGAGCTGCGTGAGGAAGGAGATGCCACCGACTTTTTCGAGAATCTCCTTCTTGCGGAGCGCCTCCGTCAGCGTGACGAGGTCGACGGGTTCGCCGCCCCCCGCGAGCTCGAGCATGGCGTCGTAGACGAGACGGTGCGCCTCGCGGTAGAAATCATCGGCTTTCAGGAGCTCCTGCGCCTGCGTGATGGCTTCTTTCTTGATGAGCATGGCGCCCAGCACCGACATTTCGGCGTCGATGCTCTGTGGCGGGACACGCTGCGGCATGGGCATGGGAATCCTCCTTTTCACACGTATTCAGGCTCCCTCTCAGAGGGAGGCAAAGGTTGAGCCTCTTTTGCTGTTTTGTGATGCTGGTCTTGTTCCGGCTTCTCCGGCGGAATCTCGACGGGCGTGTCGTCGGGGCTCTTGGGAGCAAAGATGTATTCGAATGCTTCTTCCGCCGTCTTTACGGGGCGGATGTCGAGGCCGAGCAGGCCATCGGGGATGTCTTTCTTGTTCTCCTCCGGGATGACCATGAGGCGGATGCCCGCCTGCTTTGCGCCGTAGGCTTTCTCGAAGACGCCGCCAACGGGGCGCACGCGGCCCGCGAGCGAGATTTCGCCCGTGACGGCGACGTCCTGGCGGATCTTGCGGCCCGTGACAGCCGAAACGATAGCGGAGAGAATCGCCGTGCCCGCACTCGGGCCGTCGATGTTGCCGCCGCCGATGACATTGATGTGGACGTCGTAGTCGTGGATGTCCTTGCCCGTGACTTTTCGCAGGACGGACGCCGCGTTGAAGACGGAGTCTTTCGCCATGGAGCCTGCCGTCTCATTGAAGCGCACCGTGCCCTTGCCGCGCGTGTGCGCGGGAAACGCGACGGCCTCGATTTCGATGACAGAACCGAGGAAGCCCGCGACGCCGAGGCCGAAGATATGGCCCTGCTCCGCCGTCGGCTTCGCTTTCTTCGTGACGAACTGGTAGAGGCGGCTGACCTGCGCGACTTCGTAGATGTCCTCTTTCTCGACCGTCAGCGACGCGGAGGCAAAGGCCTCGGCTGCCGCTTCCTGTCGGGATTTTCCAGCCGCTTCGGCTGCGCCGATGGCCTTGGCGACGGCCTTGTCCTGCCCGCTGCGCTCGAGCGCAAGCGAGTAGGCGTCGGCGAGGATGTTGATGGCCTTGCGGCCCTCGATGGTGTATTCAGAAATGAGGTCGGCGACGCCATCCGCGAGCTGCACATGGAGCTTCGCGGCTGCATTGTGCAGAATCTTGACGATATGCGCTGGCGTCAGCGGCTCGAAATAGATTTCGGCGCAGCGCGAGCGCAGGGCGGGGTTGATGTGGCCGGCATCGCGCGTCGTCGCGCCAATCAGCACGAAGTCGGCTGGTGCGCCTTCTTCGAAGAGCTTCTTAATGTACGGCGGCACCTTCGGGTCGGTCGGATCGTAGTAGGCCGAGTCGAAATAGGCGCGCTTGTCCTCGAGGACTTTGAGGAGCTTGTTCTGCAGCATCTCGTCCATTTCGCCGATTTCGTCGATGAAGAGGATGCCGCCATGCGCGTCGGTCACAAGGCCGGGTTTCGGCTCGGGGACGCCGTTGTCGGCGAGCGTCTTCTGCGCGCCCTGATAAATCGGGTCATGCACGGAGCCGAGGAGCGGGTTCGTGATGTCGCGCGGATCCCAGCGCAGCGTCGTGCCGTCCGTCTCGATGAACGGCGCGTCTTCGCCGAAAGGTGAAAGCGGTTTCTTTTTTGCGGCCTCGAGCACGAGGCGTGCGGCCGTCGTCTTGCCGACGCCCGGCGGGCCATAGAGCAGCAGGTGCTGCGGATACGGGCTCGCGAGTTTCGCCATCAGCGACTTGACAGCGCGCTCCTGCCCGACGATTTCGTTGAAATCCTGCGGGCGCAGGAGCTCCATGACGGACTGCGTCAGATGGATCTTGTCCATCTTCTCGAGCTTTTCGCGCTTCTCTGCGTCCTGCGGCGACTCCGTCGGGCCTTTTTCCTCCTTGAGCACCTGCATGCGGATGTCCTTGACATAGTCCTGATGCTCCTGCTCGAGCTTGTCGTTGACCTTCTTTTCGATGGAGTCCTCGACGTTCTTGCGCGCCATCATGTCAGCGACGTGTTCCGAGAGGTCTGCGAGCGTCTCGGGAATCTCTTCGTCCGTCGGCGCGGGGCCGAGCGTCGGATTTTCCAGCACGATGCGCTCGAGCGCGAGCACGCGGTCGCCGCGTTTCGGGGAACGCATGAGCTCAAGCGCATCGAGCTTGCCCGCCTGCAAGACGAGCTTGTCCGAGCCCATCGTGTCGACGAGCACGGAATAGAATGCCTGGATTTCGCGGTCGAGTTCCAGCTCGATCAGCCTTGCCTCGTCCATCATTTCATCGCCGTCTTCTTCCAGCGGCTGCTGCGACTCCTGCCTCATTGCCTGAGAGGCCGGAAAAGACGAGGGATGCCCCTCGCCTCTGGTCGTCGTTTTTTCTTGGTGTAGAATCCTCAAAATACTATCTAGTAATCCCATAGATTTTCCTTTATTTTGCTACGACGTTGACTTTGATCGTGCTCGTGATGGTCGGGTGGACTTTGATGACGGCCTGATAGATGCCCTCTCCGCTCACGTCGCCTTTGATGCTGATCTTTTTCTTGTCGATGTCGATGTTCTGGGCCTTGAGCGCCTGCGCGACATCCTTGCCCGTCACGGAACCGAAGAGCTTGCCGCCCTCGCCAATCTTGACGGGGATTGTGACTTCGACTTTTTCGAGCTGCTTGGCCATGAGTTTCGCCTCGTCAGCGGCCATGGCGTCCTTGCGGGCTTTCGCGCCCTTCTTCGCCTCGGCGACGTTGAGGTTCTCCGCCGTCGCGAGGATGGCTGCCTTGCGCGGGAGGAGGAAGTTGCGGCCGTAGCCTTCCGACACTTCGACGATATCGCCCTTGACACCGAGTTTCTTAACGTCCTGCTGCAGAATCACTTTCATCTTGATCATACTCCTCTATATATGCTTTTGCTTCTTCTATGGCTTCGTTGAACACCGATTCGACTGCGCGGCCCTTGACCTGCGCGCCTGCGACATTCTGATGGCCGCCGCCGCCGAAATGCTCCATGATGACCTGGACATTGAGCTCGCCCGTCGAGCGTGCCGAGATGCCGACCGTGCCTTCTTTGAGCGCGAAGACGACGATGCTCATGCGCGCTTTTTCGATGCGCAGCAGCGAATCGGCCGTCTGCGCCGCGATGACTTGGATGTTCGGGATGTTCGACGGGATGGCCGTCGCAATCAGGCCGCCCGCAAAGAACTGCGCATGCGCCTCGGCGCGCGCGAGCGCGACCGTCGTGTCGTAGTCCGAGCGGAAGAGGTGCCGGACGACGACGGGATCGGCGCCGCTACGCCTGAGATACGCCGCCGCATCGAATGTGCGCACGCCCGTCTGCACGGCGAAGTTCTTCGTATCGACGACGATGCCCGAATAGAGCGCCGTCGCTGCGAGACGCGAGACGCGCATGTCGTCGCTGAAATACATCAGGAGCTCCGTCACGAGCTCGCTCGTCGAGCTCGAAGCCGGCTCGATGTAGACGAGCAGCGGGTTCTGAATGAACTGCTCGCTCCTCCTGTGGTGGTCGATGACGACGACCTGGTTCACGCGCTCGAGGAGCGTCGGGTCGGCGACGAGGTGCGGGATATGCGTATCAACGACGAACAGCACGGGCGACAGCGCGTCAAGCGTCGAGACGTCCGCCGCATGAACGAGCAGGCCGTCATACTCCTCTTTGCTGCGCATGTACTCCTCGATCTTGCTGATGCCCTCGTTCATGTCAGAGAGCACGATGTGCACGGGCTTACCGAGCGCTTTCGCCATTTCGGCGACGCCGACCGCCGCGCCGAAGCTGTCATAGTCCTCGTTGTGGTGGCCCATGATGTAGACGGCATCCGACGCCTCCATGATTTCCTCGATGGCATGCGCGACGACGCGCGCCTTGACGCGCGTGTGCTTCTCGACCGCTTTCGCGCGGCCGCCGAAGAACTGCGTCTTGCCGCCAATCGAGACGGCCACCTGGTCGCCGCCGCGGCCGAGCGCGAGGTCGAGCCCCGCCTGCGCCTGCCGCCCGAGCTCGGCCATCGTCTGGCCTTCGGCGACCGCAACGCCCATCGAGAGCGTCACGGGCAGGCGGTTCGTGCTCTGAATCTGGCGCACCTTGTCGAGCACGTCGAACTTCTCCGCCATCGCACGGTCGAGCTCCTTGCGCTCGAGCACGGCGACGTAAAGGTCTTCATTCACGCGCTTCAAAAACCCACCGAGATTCTTGAGCCATGTGCCGAGCGCCTGGTTGACCGCGAGCAGCAAGCCTGCGCGCTCCGCCTCCGTCTGGCCCTGCATGACCTCGTCGTAGTTGTCAATCTGGATATAGCAGAGCACCGTGCGGCTCGCATGGTACTCGCTCCGCAGTTCCTCGACGTGCGAGACGTCCTCGACAAACAGCACCATGTATTCCGGCTGGTGCACAGCGAATTTCACGGGGCGGTATTTCACCTGATAGTAGTGATCCTCATGCGCGAAGACGTACTCGCCATCCGTGCCCCAGATGGGTTCGAGGATGATGTTCGGCCAATAATCCTTGATGTCCGTCTCGTAATCCGGCATCTGCCCGAGGAACGCTTCCGCCTGGCTGCTCGCCCACTGGATGCGGCCTTCGGCGTCCACGACGAAGACGGCCTGCGGCAGGCGGTCCATCGCGTAGTTCATGAGCTCGTTCACATTCGCGATGACGCCCTTGCAGTAGCGCTCGAAGCGCACGGAACGGTCGCGGCAGCGCTCGCGCGCGAAGCCTGCGAGGCAGAGCCAGAGCACGAACGACGTCGCCGCGAGGAACGGATTGTACGACCAGAGCACGATGATGAGCAGCAGCATCACGAAGAGATGCAGCGTCAGGTCAATCCATGCCGAAAGATTCTTTGGCATCCTCTCACCTCCCGCCAAGCCGCCCCGCAAAGCGCGAGCGGTAGTCGAAGAACATGTCGATGAGCCCCGTGAATGCCACAATCTGCAGCAGGAGCCCGTTCAGACAGATGAAGATATAGATGCATGCGCGAATGACGCCGCGCACATGGAAATGCGAAAGCAGGACATGAAGGAGCGAGAGCCCCTGCACAATGCCGGCGAAGAGCGCAATCATGTTCGCATTGAGCCCCGCCTGGTAGAGATACGGCATCTCATGGCCGCCGCCCCAGTAGAGCGCGACGAGCGAGAAACCGAAGAGATAGAGGAATCCCACGGGAAGGCGCCACTCGCCAAATGGCGGCAGCGCAGATGGCATCCTTTGGCCAAGCCGCTTCAGCACGCGCCCGCCGAGGAAATAGAGCACAACCGTATCGAAAAGCCCCATGAGCAGCACGACGAGCGGCGCAAGCTCCGCGAGCATCGTGATGGCCTGGTCGAGCTGCTGCGTTGACTGCTGGATGTCCGTCGAATCAACGCCGATGTCTTCATACATCTGCGTCGTCGCCGAAAACGCCTCGCGCATGCCGTCGAGCTGCGTCTGCCACGGGTCGATGCCCATGAGGAAGAAAATCAGCGCAAAACCGAGCATCTTTCCTGCAATCGAGGCGACGAGCCCCGAAAGGAAGATGCGCGTGCCAGAAAGCTCCTTGCGGATCGCCCAGCCGAGCGCGAGCCCCGTCGGCGCAAAAGCGAGGAAGAGCCGCGCCGCCATCGGCGGCCCCGCGAAGAGCGAGAGCACCGCCGTCGCTGCGACCGACGCCGCTATGCCATAGCGCAGCCCATGCCGCACCGTCAGAATGGCGACAGGCAGCGCCCAGATCATCACGGCGATGACGCCGACGACCGGCAGATACACCGCCATCAGGCCCAAGACAACAGAAAGAGCGGCGAGAATGCCGCTCTCGGTGAGTGGGGCCAGTCGATTGGAAACCATGATTTCATCCTTTCCATAGTCAAGACCAACCCTATTATACCAAAAAATTCCGCGATTGCCTATGCTTTGCAAAAAGCCGCCCGCTTCTAACCCGAAAAGGGCCCGCGCACAGGCTGCTGCCTGCATGCGGGCCCCTGTCGCGGGTTCATGCCGGATACATGTCCGAAAAGCTTATTCCGGTTTCTTGATGACTTCGACGCCGCCCATGTAGGGGACGAGCGCCTTCGGGATGACGACGCTGCCGTCTGCCTGCTGGTAGTTCTCGAGGATGGCGGCGACCGTGCGGCCGACGGCGAGGCCGGAGCCGTTCAGCGTATGCACGTACTCAGGCTTGCTCTTGCTGTCGCGGCGGAACTTGATGTTCGCGCGGCGGGCCTGGTAGTCCGTGCAGTTCGAGCACGAGCTGATCTCGCGGTACTTGTTCTGTGCCGGGAACCAGACCTCAAGGTCGTACGTCGTAGCGGACGTGAAGCTCATGTCGCCCGTGCAGAGCTTGACGATATGGTACGGGAGCTCGAGCGTTTTGAGGACGTCTTCAGCCGCCTCGACCATCGTGTCGAGTTCGTGCCAGCTCGTCTCCGGCGTGCAGAACTTGATCATCTCGACCTTGTTGAACTGATGCTGGCGAATGAGGCCGCGCGTGTCACGACCGGCACTGCCAGCCTCGGCGCGGAAGCATGCCGTGTAGCAGCTGTAGTATTCCGGCAGCTTGCTGCCGTCGAGGATTTCGTCGCGATGGTAGTTCGTCATCGGGACTTCGGCCGTCGGGACGAGGTAGTAGTCCATGCCTTCGAGCTTGTACATGTCCTCGGCAAATTTTGGCAGCTGGCCCGTGCCGATCATGCTGTCCTTGTTCGCGATGTACGGCGCGAGCATTTCCGTGTAGCCGTGCTTGTTCGCATGGAGGTCCATCATGAACGCGATGCAGGCGCGCTCGAGACGGGCGCCGAGGCCTTTGTAGAACGTGAAGCGCGCGGCCGTGACTTTCGCTGCGCGGTCCGCGTCGAGGATGTCGAGATCCGTGCCGATGTCCCAATGGGCTTTCGGCTCGAAGTCGAACTTGCGCGGTTCGCCCCACTTGCGGACTTCGGGGTTCTCCGTGTCGTCCTTGCCGATGGGCACGTCTTCGCGCGGCATATTCGGAATGTGCAGCAGGATGTCGCGGAGCTTCGCTTCGACGTCCTTGAGCTCTTTGTCGAGGCCGGAAATCTTCTCACCGACCGCGCGCATCTCGGCGATGCGAGCCGATGCATCTTCCTTGTTCTTCTTCATCTGGCTGATCTCTTTCGAGACAGCGTTGCGCTGGCTCTTGAGCGTCTCGGTCTCCTGCAGGAGCTCGCGGCGGCGCTTGTCGAGATCCGCGAAATCGTCGAGGTTCAGCGGATTGCAGCGGTTCTTCAGCATCTGGCGGACCTCGTCGAGATGGTCGCGCACAAACTTCATATCTAACATAATTTTTCACGCTCCAATAGAAAAAGAATTTTCTCTATTATAGTATAGGAAATTTACTGTGTCAAAAAGAGGAGCCGCCGACGAAACGAGTCCGTCCAGATTGCCGCAGATTTTTCGTTCTGACAAGGAGTCAAACCGCAAGGCGTAGCAGAGCTACGTCGAGGATTTGACGACGCAGTCAGGGCGGAAAAGATGCCGCAAGATGGGCGGACGACTTCGTCGGCGGCTCCTCTCAGTTGATGCTGTAGCGGTTCACCCATTTCACATGGGTCTGGGCGTAGGTGCGGAGCGCTGTGAGGCCCTGGGCCTGCGGCGTGCCCGTGGATATCATGCGGTAGGCGCCGCCGAGGTCGTCTTCGAGATCCTTCCAGCCCGTCTGGCCGCTCCAGTATTTCGCTTTGACGACGCGCTCCGTGCCCTGCGGCAGGTTCACGGCTTTCTTGAGGAACTTGATTTCGAGCGTATTGCCCGATGCGTCTTTGAGCGTGTCCCACTCCCAGAAAATCAGGTTCTCGCCCTTCTTGCGCATCGTCGTCGTGTCGGCGATGGCCGTCGTCGTGAGGCCGTCAATCTCGCTCGTGTAGAGGTCGAGCCAGCGGTCTTCGGCCTTGGCGCGCTCCGTCTCGCCCTCGTGGAAGACGTTGTCCACAATGACGGTGTAGAACTGCTCGTCAAACGACTGCGAATTGATTTCCTTCTCTTTGCCATCGGCATGCGACCAGACGACCTTGCCTTGCGGGTCGTAGAAATCTTCCTTCGCATACTGGACCGTGCGGTTCTGCGGATTCACCTTCAGCAGCGCGACGCTGTAGGAAAGCTGGGCGGGGTTCGGGATGACATCCTTGACGCCGTAGCTCTGGATGGTCTCCTGCGCGCCGCCGTAGCTGTAGCTCGTCTTGATGTACGCCTCGATTTCCGTCGCGACCTTGCCGCGCGCCGTCTCGACGCTGCCCGTCGTGACGACGGACGAAGGGTCGAAATAGTTGCTGTACTTGTCGTCCGACGACAGCCAGTACCAGCCCGTCTCCTCCGACGTGCTCTGCGGCGCGGCTTGCGCAGTCTGCGCCTCCTCGGCAAAGGCCGATGCCGGAGCAATCGGCGCAGCCAGCAATAGTGCAGCGAGTACAGGCACGAAGGAACTCTTTTTCAAAAATTGCATGATGGTTTCACCTCTCGGAAAATGGATTTTCTGGCAGGGAAATATCATCGAGGATGCCGAGCATCGCCGCGATGGCGAGCCCGTAATTCGTCATGGGGACGCCCGCTTCCTTCGCCTCGTTCGCGCGGAAGAGGACGTAGCTGCGGTTGAACATGCAGCTGCCGCAATGGATGATGAGGTCATACGGCGCAAGGTCTTCGGGAAAGTCCTTGCCGCTGACGACGGTCGTCTGGACGCCGTCGCCGAGATTCTTTCGGAGCAGCCGCGGGATCTTGATGCGGCCGATGTCGCCGTCGAGCGGCTTGTGGGTGCAAGCCTCGGCAATCAGGACATTCCAGCCGCGCTTCTCGCCCGCCTTCGCTTGCGCTGCGAGGTCCGCGAGATGGTGCGCTCCCGCGAGGAAGTAGTCGATGTCGCCCTTGAGCGCGGCAAAGAGCGCTGAAAACGACGTGAGCTTCGAAGCGGCGGGCTTCTTTTCAAAGACCGTGCGGAACGCCTGCGAGTCCGTGATGATGAGCTTCGGCGGCTTCGTCATCGCCGCAAGCGCCGCGTCCATGCAGTCCGTCGTGCAGCTCATGACGAGCGCGTGCTTGTCGAGGAGCTCGCGGAGCGTCTGCACCTGCGGCAGGATCAGGCGGCCTTTCGGCGCCTGGATGTCCTGCGGCATGACGAGCAGCACGAGGTCCTGCGTATCCGTCCCCACGAGGCTGCCCGTGATGGAGCGCAGCCGGTAGTCCTCGGGCAGCAGCCGCGCGATTTCGCGACGCACGGCTTCGAGGCCGTGATGCTTTTCCGCGCTGACGGCGAGCGTGCTGCAGCCCGTCGCCTGCGCGATGGCGTCTTTCCGTGCATGGCCTTCATCTTTTGCAGCATCGGCCTGCGCGACGACGGCAAGCACGGGCTTTCCCGCCTGCTGGAAGCGCCGCACCCACGCGAGCTCCTCCTCGTCACCATCCTCGGTTTCCTCTGGAGAAAAGAGCACGAGCGCGATGTCCGTCTCGGCCGCCGCGCGCTCCGTCTGGTGCACGCGCGCCGCGCCGAGCCCTGCCTCCTGCTCGTCGTCATCAAAGCCCGCCGTGTCGATGAAAACGACTGGCCCTAGCCCTGCAATCTCCATGGATTTATAGACGGGATCCGTCGTCGTGCCCGGCTTCTCCGAGACGACGGCGAGGCTCTGCCCGACGAGCACATTCATGAGGCTCGACTTGCCGCTGTTGCGCCGCCCGAAGAGCCCGATGTGGAGCCGCGACGCGCGCGGCGTATCCTGCAAGGTTGTCATCAATGTCACACCCCCAAGGAATAAGGATCGTCGGCTTTCAGCCGACGTAAGCAATCAGTAAGCGCTAAAGCGCTAACTGCTTGCTTAAAGTATATCACGAAGGAGACGGCAGATGGTAGCTTTATTTTGTCATTTATGCTAATATTAGAGGATAGGAATGTGTTTGCAAAAGTGAGATTTTTTCGTTATCATCATCGTCGTCAGCGAAGGAATGGGATTTATGCTCAGATTACCCGTCAAGAATCTAAAAAAGGGCATGATCGTCGCCCAAAGCATCTACAACCACCATGGCGGCAGCTACCTCGTCAAGGGCAGCGCCATCACGCCAGAATACATCCATCAGCTCAAGAAAATCGGCATCCCGACCGTCAACGTCACGAGCGCCGACCCGAGCTTCCAGCTCCAGCCGCCCGAGGACGTCGTGCAGGAAACGACGCGCATCGACGCCATTCAGCACGTCTACGAAGCGTTCCAGAATGTCGAACAGGAAGGCCGCCTCGATGCCCAGGCGATGGAGACCGTCTCGGACAACATCATCCGCGACATCATCCAGCGCAAGGAGAACCTCGTGCAGCTCACGGACATCCGCCTGCACGATACCTACACGTTCGCCCACAGCGTCAACGTCGCCATCCTCTCGGCCATGCTCGGCATGCTCTGCCGCTACACGCGGAAAGACATGAACATCCTGACGCTCGGTGCGCTCCTGCACGACCTCGGCAAAATCGACGTCTCGACGCGCATCCTCACGAAGAACACGCGCCTCACGGACTCCGAATTCGCCGAAATCAAGAGCCACCCTGAAAAAGGTGCCGAGCACATCCATGAGATGGATCACGAACTCCCCTCGACCAGCATCCTCGCTGCCATCGCGCGCGAACACCACGAGCACATCGACGGACGGGGCTACCCGCGCGGCCTGCAGGGAGACGAAATCCATCGCTTCGCGAAAATCGTCGCCATCGCCGACGTCTACGACGCGCTGACGAGCGAGCGGCCCTACAAGAGAGCCTACACGCCGAATGTCGCCTACAACATCATGAAGAACGTCAACATCGGCCAGTTCGACCCGGACCTTCTCGACCTCTTCTTCAACAACGTCGCCATCTACCCCGTCGGCACGATACTCAAAACCGACTACGGCTACGCCATCGTCAAGAAATGCGAATTCGGCAAGACCGAAGCGCCGACCATTGTGGTGTTCGCGAACCTCGAAGGCCGCCTGATTCCGAAGGCCGAAACCATCGACCTCGCGGCCGAGCCGCGTGGCGCCAAGCTCATCCAGATGGTCGTCGCCGACAACGAGCTCCGGCACTTCATCCACGAACTCAGCGTCGATCCGTCGCAATACCTGCGGGAAGCGTGACCGCCACCGAGGCAGCGAGGCAGCCACACACGGGAACAGCAGAAAGGAGAAAACGCCATGGGAAAACCAGCCAGCGAGAAGCCCCGCACGATCCAGGAGGCCATGACGGCGTATGAGAACCGCATCGAGGAACTCGAACTCGAAAAGGCCATGCTCGAAGAAGAGAACGAGACGCTCCGCGCGCGCGTCGCAAGCTTTTCCAGTGCGGGCGCATCGACAGGAGACACCGTGATTGCGCGCGGGCAGGAACGCGACCTCTACCCCGGCGAAATCCGCGAAGTCGTGCTCGACGTGCTGTGGCATGTCGGCGAGGACTGCCGGCAGGGCAGCCGACGGGCCGAAATCTTGCGCGACATCGTAAAAAGCAACGCCTTCCAGGATGAGCCGCGCCGCCGTGCGCAGGAGCTCAAGACCATCCTCAAAGGCTACTCCGGCATGACGTCTGCCGTGCGCAAGAAGCTCCACGACCTCGGCATCGACGCCGACGCGAAAGTCAGCAAGCACATCAAGGTCTCATACTACGGCGACCCGCGCTATGCTGCGACGCTTGCCTCGTCGGGCAGCGATTCCCGCTGCGGCGGCAAGAACCTCGCCTCCGACCTCATCCAGCGTTTTTTCTGATTTTCAAACAACGAATCTGACCTTCGGAGGTCTTTCACTTTATGTTCAAACGCATCGTCCTTGCCGTCGGGCTGCTCCTCATGCTCGCCGGCATTTTCGGTTTTTCCTATACCTACAGCTACGACCACCGCACAGCCGAGAGCCTCTCGGCCTACTGCCGCATCGACTTCCAGAGCTCGCACACGGAATCCGGCGCGCTCGAAGGCGCCGTGCTGACCATCTGGGACAGCCGCTACGGCACGGAAAAACTCCTGCCGCAGGCCGTCCTCTACACGGACGGCACCGCCTGGGAAATGGTCGCGACGGTGAAGCAGCTCCCGCCGCCTGGAGAATCCGATCCCTCCAACCGTTTCAAGAACGAGAACAAACTCTTCTGCGAACTCCCGAAAGCCAGCCTCAAGGCCGTGCGCAACGCCGACGAAGTCCGCATCCGCTACTACTACGAAGACGGCCAGACCATCGACCTGCCGCTCAACGCGCCTGACCTCGAATACTGGAAGGCACAGCTGCAATAAAGACGCTCCGTTTTATGCTCTTTGGATCAGCACATGCTTCTTGCAGAACGCAACGCCATAGCGCCAGATGGTCTGCACGCCTGCGGCTTCGAGCTCCGTGACATAGGCTTTTTCATCCATCTGCTGAAGCGCCGCATCTGTCGCCTGCTCGAGCGCTTCCTCGCTTTCCACGGCCTTGAATTCCATGAGAATGCCAGGGAGCGCCGCATTCTTCGGGAACATCGCAAGATTGAAACGGCCATATCCGCTCTCGCGATTTGATACGACGCGATAGTCTCTCTCATAATACAGCACGCAGCCGAGCATGAGGCCATGGTAAAAACTTTCAGCATCCGCCGTGTCATATGAGCTCACGGCACGCAGCAGGACGCCTTGGAAAATTTTCTGGAAATCTTCCGCCTTTCCCTGCTGAATGGCAAGTCCCATCTTGTAAAACGAGACTTCACCGTAGCTGCAGTCGACGCGGTCGAAAAGTTCTGACTGAAACAGCATGCGGATTTCGCGGTTCGGGATGGCAAGCTCATACATCCGCTCACCGCCTCCAACGCGGACACTCCCGACCGCCTTGAGGCAGCCTGTCTGCAGAAGCATCGTGTAGATGTCTCCGGCATTCTTCCCGATTTCATCGTAGATGACGCCCTCGCGCACCCGCGCCATCACCGTGCCGCCCGTCATGAGCGACCGCAGTTCCTCCCAACGCGCCTCGTCCGCTTGTGCGAGCATCGTCTGGATGATGTCATTCGACGACGTGTCCACCCAGTAGGCTTCTGCCGTACAATGCTCACTGAAGTAATTGTTGACCGACCACGGGTTGTAGATTTCCATCCCCTGGAAACGCAGTCCGGTCGCCAGCATCCATCTCATCTTGAAGCAGATACTTGAATCGGCTGTACAAGTAAGCAAACTCTGAGGCAATGTTTTTCTGCATGCCCTCCCAGTCATCCCACTCCATGTTTTTCATCGTCAGGAAAATGACGGGCCGCGTGCCCTGCTCGGCCATCGCGACCGGATCGTCCATGACCTGAAGTCCTTCGAACAGCTTTCGATGTTCCTCGGCATCCTCGATGTCAAGAAATTGCTGCGTCATCGACAGCAGGAGCGTCTTGCCGAAGCGGCGCGGGCGCGTGATGAGCGTCACGTCAGCGTGGCCGCGGAAGAATTCGCTGAGGAACGTCGTCTTGTCCACAAAATAATAGTTGTTCTCGCGAAGTTTCCCAAAATACTCCGTCCCAATGGGGATGACTGGCTTCATACACGCACCTCCAAAACAAAACTCGTGCTATCTTCAGTATTTTCGCTCGGCGCGCAGGCCGTCGTGCTGGCCCCCGAAGCCTTGCGCACAGAAGTCCTGCACCGCCTGCAGGACGCCGCAAAATGGTACGGCTCAGAAGAGTGAGAGCTCGGCTGGTGCCTCGCCCCGGAGCGGTCCCAGCTTCAGATGCGTGACCTTGCGCTCCGTGACCTTCGCCGTCAGCGACAGGCGCCCCGTCAGCATCGTGGAGTCATCGTGATGATCCCGCATGCAGGCACGCGCCATATCCGCATTGAAGTTCGCATAGCAGTAGCGGCAGAGATGCAGGCAGGTGTTGTACTGCCCGACGTCGACGCTCTGCATGCAGCCGCATTCCTGCCTTTGTGTCGGATCCTTCCGCACGTCGACGGCCGCGCCAAGGACGCGCTCGATGCGCTCCTTGTCAATACAGGATCCGTGGCGGATGCCATAGCGGTCAAGGTCAACGGCCTCTGAGCACGATTGGAGATCGAGCCCCGAGCCCTCAGCTGCACGGGAAAAGCGCGCCGCAATATCCTCCATGCACTCCTCCGTCAGTGGCAGCAGCCCGAGCGGCTTCGTATTGCGCGCCGTCTTGCGGTAAAGGTCAAGGAAGCTGATGACGCAACGCTCCGTATAGGACGCGAGCTCGCCAAGCAGGCGGCGGAACGCCGCCTCATGCCAGTCCGCCGTGTACTTCTCCGTCAGAAAGATCGGATCGTAACGCCAGACGGCCTTCTCCCGCCCGATCGTGCTCGAGAGCGTCTGAAACGTACGCACGAGCTCCGCCTTTTCCGGCAGTCCGGGCTCCGCATCTCGCCCGTAGGGTGTCAGCGTGACTTGGAAGTAATAGCGGTATCCCATCGCATCGAGCTCCACGAGGTGCGGCAGCAGAGGAGCCGGATTCTTCGTCCAGAAGACGATGCAGTCCACATCCTCCGGCCGCAGGGAGATGCGGCTGACCTGATGGGAGTTGAACGGATTCGGCACGTCGACGAACCCTGCGCGGAGCCGTGCAAGGAACCATGTGCTGTAAAAGGCCGGAATGTCCGTCCGGCGGCTGACGCTGAGGATCATGAGCCTTATCTCCTTTCTCAAAGGCGTTGGAAAACCAGATAATAGAAACGGGTGTAGCGGCGTGGGCGAAGATGGTCTTCTCCCGTAAAGATGCGCGTCTGGCCGCCCGGCCGTCCCATGGACGACGATGGCGGCCTGATTCCCGCCGCCGCAGGTACGGGCAACCTCCCCGGCACCGTCCATGGCATCCTCGTTGACGAAGCCGCGCTCCGAACTTCAAAAAAGGTTTCTGCGGTTGCGGAAACCTTTTTTCGTGCAAAAAAATAGAACCGGTCACCCAGTTCCAAGTCTATGTTCTTGATTCTCTGAAGCAGGGGCTTCCACGCCTCACACTTCGCCGCGCAGGTGAGCGAGCTCAGCCTGCTGTTCCCGATAATACCACCGGATGGATTTGCCAATCGCGCAACGAACGGCATCGAGCTTGCCCTGCTGGGCGAGCTTCTTGAGCGCCACGACATCGAGGCCGCTGCCGGAGAGGTAGCTTGCCGAGAGGAAGCCGCCGCGCCGCAGGAGCTTACGATAGCTCGCGCTGTCACGCCGATCCATTTCCACAGTCTTGATTGCCATAAATAATCCCTCCCTAAGACAGCCCTTGGCGTCTCAGCGCTCAGGGATGTCTTAGCCATCTGCCAGGAGGCAGATAGCTTCCTTTTCGACGAGTACTATTTATCCAAATCACCTTGCGGCATGTATAGTATATCATAGTTCTGTAACTTTGTAAAGGACAGACGTGCATCAAAGTGCATTCAAGGGAGTCTGTGGTGGCGGAAGCCCTTGTCCGTCGCGACGTACCGCCCCATCGCTGCGATGCGGCCGCCCATGCAGGCGCGGCAGTCGGCCGGGGTGTCGGCAACGCAGATTTTGCCGGGATAGAGCGCGTATTTGCGGCGGTAGTCGCCTTCGGTGACGTTCGGCATGACGACGTTCGCGCCCGAGGCGAGGATGAGCTCGCGGCCGCGCGGCACCATCGTCTCCATGGCCGTCGTCGCGGGGATGTTCGCTTCGGGGAGCAGCAAGCGCAGCAGCGCGACCATGCGGCGCGTCAGGTGGAAATCACCGGGGGCCGCCGTGCCGAGTGGCGTGTCGCCATTCGGAATCAGCGGGCCGATGCCGATCATGTCGGCGTCAATCTCTTGGAAGAACAGGATGTCACGCGCGAGCATCTCGGCTGTCTGCCCTGGGAGCCCGACGAGCGAGCCCGTGCCGACTTCGTAGCCGAGCTCCCCGAGGTCGCGCAGGCAACGCACGCGGTTCTCGTAGCTCATGCCGGGGTCGAGCGATTCGTAGAGCGCGGCGTCCGTCGTCTCGATGCGCAGGAGATAGCGGTCGGCACCAGCTTCGCGCCAGAGCGCGTAGTCTTCACGCGGCCGTTCGCCGACGGAGAGCGTGATGGCGAGGTCCATCGCGTGGATGCGCCGTACGACGGCGGCGAGTCGCCCGGCCGTGAAATGCGCGTCCTCGCCCGACTGCAGGACAACCGTGCGGTAGCCGTAGCCTTTGGCCTTTTCCGCGAGGCGCACGATTTCGTCCTCGGTCAGGCGGTAGCGCTCGATTTTGCCATTGTCCCGCCGCAGACCGCAGTACATGCAGTCCTGGCGGCAGATGTTCGAGAACTCGATGAGTCCGCGCAGGTGTACGCCGTCGCCGACGTATTCGTGCCGCACATCGTCGGCAGCACGACAAAGAAGCTCCTCAGAAGAAACATCTTCGAGGAGCTGTGTGATTTCGGCGAGATTTAATTCATGTGTCTTTACAGCATGCTGAATCAATACGTTCGTCTCCAGCATCCTACTACTCCTTCCGCCGCTCACGCGGCCCGTCCCCCCTCAGAGAGGGGGGCTGCGGTATAAGATACACTCCGTTCCTGATTCTGCTTACAGTTTCTCTTCCGTCCTTGCCGTCAAGGCTTTATCGTGCTTGTCGGCGTATTTGAGGATGGCGCGGTAGAAGCAGCCTTCGACGTCTTTTTCGGAGAGGTCTTCGAGTTTGATGACGACGGGCTCGCTTTCTTCGCGGATGGTGGCGAAGTCGTCGTCGAGATCGTCGTGGCGCTCAATGGTCACGGTGCCGGCCTTGCGGTCGATGCGCAGGTAGTCGGCGGCACCGGCGAGGCGGTCGTAGCCGTCGAGGGATTCCATATTCCAGCGGCGCTTCGCGACGACGTCCTCAATCTGGATGTCGTCATACGTCCGCAGCGTCGGCACGATGAGCACGTTGCGATCGATTTTCCCGTTCTTGATGGCGTAGCACATCTGCTGCCGGTTGAAGTAGTAGTTCTGCCGCGCCGTCGACTGCACCCACTGGTAGATATGCGAAGGCACGTCCGGCCCCTCGCCGTCTTCTTCTGCCGCCAGGGCTGGTGATGAAAAAGCAAGCGAGCAGGCAAGCAGCCCTGCCGCCATCCAGCCAAACATCCGTAGTTTTTTCAGCTTCATGGAAAAAGCTCTCTCCTATCCTTGTTTTTGTTTTCTATATATTTTAGCAGAAGAAAGTGAAAGAATCCTGCATATTCCCCTACTTTTGTCTGTGTGCTCGTCTGTCTCCAGTCCCCTACTACTCCCCCTGCCCTTCGGGCCCTCCCCCCTCAATGAGGGGGGCTGAAAAAACGAGAGGCTCAGTCGTCGCGGTCGTTGCAGATGGCGTCGAGCTCATACGGCGTCTCCTGATAGACGTAGTAGTTGAGCCAGTTCGCGAACAAGAGATGCGCGACACTGCGCCAGCGCACGACAGGTTTCTGTGTCGGGTCATCGTTCGGATAGTAGTTGACGGGGACGTTCGGATGCAGGCCGGCCTTTTCGTCGCGGTCGTATTCCTGCTTCAGCGTCGTCGGGTCGTACTCGGCATGACCTGTGATGAAGAACTGGCGCTTTTCGAGATTCGCGATGATGTAGGGGCCGGCCGGTGCCTCGGCCTCGGCGAGGATTGTGAGCTCGGGGACTTTCAAAATGTCTTCTTTGTGATTCTCGGTATGACGCGAATGCGGCACATAAAAGATGTCGTCGAAGCCGCGCAGGAGCTTTTCGTGGAGAGCGCAGACATGATGCTCGAACACGCCGAAAATCTTTTCAGGCACCTGATATTTCGGGATGCCGTAGTGATAGTAGAGTCCCGCCTGTGCGCCCCAGCAAATGTGGAACGTCGAGTAGACATGCGACTTCGACCACTCCATGATTTCCGCAACCTCGTCCCAGTAGGCCACCTCTTCAAACGCCATATCCTCGACTGGTGCGCCCGTGATGATCATGCCGTCGTATTTCTTGTGGCGCACCTCTTCGAATGTGCCGTAGAACTGCGCGAGATAGTCCGCTGACGTATGGCTCGGGACGTACGACTCCGTGTAGATGAGATCGACTTCGACCTGCAATGGGCTGTTGCCCAAGAGGCGCATGAGCTGCGTCTCCGTGATGTACTTGATGGGCATGAGGTTCAGGATCAGGATCTTCAGCGGGCGGATGTCCTGCGCATAAGCACGGTCTTCATCCATGACGAAGATGTTCTCTCCCTCGAGGATGTGCGTCGCGGGCAGGGCACTCGGCAGTTTGATTGGCATGATAACAGCTCCTATCGTGAAGAAATTCCGCGTTACAAGTTGACAGCATTATATCACATTTCCCGCGCTGTCTCCAGCTTCACAGCCCATGCAATGAAATTTCAAGAAAACAGCCCATTTCCCCAGAAAACGTTGTATAATAAGCTCAAAGTAAGATGGAAATAGAATGTGTATCTGGGATTGCAAACCGGGAAGGAATGGGATGGTCATCATGGAGGCTATGGATCTGACACTGCAGCAGGCGGCCGACCTGCTCGATGCCTATCGGAAAGAACACAAGCTCGCGCGCATCGTCGACCCGGACGAGTGCCGCGAGCTCGACATCGCGAAGGGCTCCTGCCAGTACGGCCAGCCCTGCCATGCGGTCTGGGGCTCGAACCACCGATGCAGCAACTGCATCAGCTATCAGGCCTGCCACACGGACAAGGAGCGACGCAAGCAGGAGCTCCGGAACCGGCAGCTCTTCGAAATCACGTCGCGGCCTGTGAACCTGCACGTCGATGCAGCGACGACGCTCGTCGCCTCGCTCGAGCTCATCGACTGGCGCGAAGCGACACCGGCCGAGGTCGCCAGCATCCCTGAGAAGGACAACGACAACGCCGATTTCCTGAACCAGCACGACACGCTGACGGGCCTCTTCAACAAAGAGGGCTTCTCGCGCGCCGTCCGCGCCGCGCTCGCCGCGCAGCCGGACACCGATTTCACGATGGTCTCCATCAACCTGCGCAAGTTCCACATGATCAACGACCTCTACAGCATGGAAAAGGGCAACGAGGTGCTCGTCTCCGTCGCGGAGTCTATCCGCAAGCGGTGCCATGCGGGGGCGCTCATCGCGCGGCTCTTCGGCGACCACTTCGCCGTGTTCGAGCCGACGGACGAGACGCTCGAAGCGCGCCTGCAGGAGTTCCTCGACGAAGCGCTCTTCGTCATCGAGGAAGACGACATCCCGCTCCACATCCATGCGGGCATCTACTCCGTCGTCGACCGCGGGCTCCCCGTCGCCATCATGATTGACCGCGCCGACATGGCGCGCAAGGAAATCGAGAACGACTACAACATCGGCAGCGCCCACTACACGAAGAAGCTCTGGGAGACGGCCATCAACAAGCAGGAGATGGTCAACCGCTTCACGGACGCCCTGGCGCAGGACGAGTTCCACCTCTACCTCCAGCCGCAGCTCGACCGCGAGGAAAAGCTCGCAGCTGCCGAAGTGCTCGTGCGCTGGATCAAGGGCGACGGCTCCATCGTCTCGCCGGGCGCGTTCATCCCGTGCTTCGAGGAATCGGGGCAGATTGCCCAGCTCGACCGCTTCGTCTGGGAAAAGACTGTCCAGCTGCTCAAGAGCTGGGAAGGCACGTCGTTCTCGAACCTCGCGCTCTCCATCAACGTCTCGCCGAAAGACTTCCTTTATCTCGACGTCGCGAAAACGCTGCAGGAGCTCATCGAGAAATACGGTCTGCCGATGGAAAAGCTGCGCGTTGAAATCACGGAGTCGGCCGTCGTCTCGCAGAGCAAGATGGTCGATGACATCATCGACGCAGGCTTCCACGTGGAGATTGACGACTTCGGCAAAGGCTATTCCTCACTCAACACGCTGCGCAACATCCGCGCCAAAACGCTGAAGCTCGACATGTTCTTCCTTCGCTTCTCCGACGAAACGAAGACGCGCGGCCGCGTCATCGTCGACCACGTCATCCACATGGGAAAGACCCTCGGCATGCAGATCGTCGCCGAGGGCGTCGAGACCGAATTCCAAAAAAACCACCTGCTGAAAGCCGATTGCGACTACCTGCAAGGCTTCCTGTTCTCCCCGCCGATTCCGGTCGAGGCGTTTGTGAAGAAGTACGCCGCTTGCTGATGTTTCTCACGATTTGAAACCACACGAAAAGCGCCGTTCGCCACATAGGCGGCGGCGCCTTTTTTCAGTTTTTGCAGGGCTTTCTACAGCGATTATAAAGATTCCCTATCTTTTAGTGCCTTCAACTGACTACGTCGACCATAAATCACGTTTAAGACATAAACACGATGTTCTTCTTGGTCCACACGATAATAGATGATGAAGTTTTTGACAAAAAGCTTTCGGACGCCTCTGGAATGCCACGGTTCGGCATCAACAAGCCGTGTCCGCTCTGGAAGTTCTGAAAGCGTCTGGATCTCACCACGAAGCATTTGCAGGAAAGCTCGCGCGGTCTCTGGTGCCATCAATGTGTCTGCGATATAATCGCACAAACAACGTAAATCCTCTTCCGCATCTGGTGTAATGATGATTTCATAGGTATCCATCAACGGAGACCTCTTTCCAAATCATCAAACACATCTTCTGCGGGACGTCCCTTCCCCGCCAGCGACTGTTCATAGCTATGCCCCAGCATGGCATCCAGTTCTTGTGCTGACATGGCATCGAGCGTTCTCGGCTCTTCAGGAAGAGCCACGGGGAACGGAATCCCACGTCGATAAATAATCTGTCGGTAAAGCGAATTGATGACAACAGAAACGGGAATCCCGAGCTTCTGCAGAATACTTTCTGCTTCATTCTTCACGTCATATTCTACACGTACACTGACTGTTGCATCTTTCATAATGATCACCGCCTTTTCTTTATTGTAATTCATTGTCTTGTAAGTTGCAATACTTCTTCCATCCCCATGCCTCTTTCAGATACGCCCCGAACGCCTGCACCTGCGGCGTCGTTTCTTTTCGCGTCGCATAGCCGAGGACGCGCTTGGTCTCGGGGACAAGCGGGAGGATGCGGACATTTCGGGGGAAGGGATGGAGGCTCTTGAGGCTCAGGGCTGGCATGGCGGTCGCGCCGAGGCCGGCGGCGGCCATAGAGAGGAGCGTGGGTCGTCGTCGCAATCGATGATGGTCTGACTGTCAGCCTGCGCCTCGAGGTGTTCGCCGAGGGCGTTGCGCGGCGCCATGAGGAGTGGCAAGGCAGCGAGCTCCTGCTGTGACATCGCATTCTGCGTCTCAGGGATGCTGCCGCGCGGAACAACGGCGAAATAGCGGTCGTCGGCGAGCGGCGTAAACGAGAAGTTGCCGAGCCGCGTTTCGTCGCCGAGTGCGATGTCGATCTTGCCCGCGAGCAGCCACTCCGCGAGGATGTCCGTGCCGATGAAAAGGCGGTATCGGACGCGCGGATGCGCGGCCTGGTACCCTTGCAGGATGCGCGGCAGGCAGGTGTTCGAGATGCTCGAGAATGCGCCGATGGCAATCGGGGGTTCCTGCCCGCGCCGGAGGGCAGCGGCTTCTTCCTTCACACGCGCGAGCGCGGCATCGGCCGCAAGCAGCGCGGGCAGCAGGGCGCGGCCTTCGTCTGTCAGCGCAACGCCCGCGTGCGTGCGCGCGAGGAGCTGGCAGCCGAGCTCGTCCTCGAGGCGGCGCATCGTCTGCGAGATGGCAGACTGCGTCGTGTGGAGCTCGGCCGCCGCCTTGCTGAAGCTCCCGAGCCGCACGGCCGCGAGCAGCGTGCGGAGGCGGATGTCATCCATCGCCGTTCCTTCTTTCCATCAGTTTTCGTGATATCCCTATCCTACCTTCGTTCTTCCGCTTTGTCCAGTGGCGTGATATAAAAGAAGAAAAGAGCTGAATGAAAAATCACGGAGGGCATCCATCATGACAGAAACCGCCATCACGAAAGAAGCGCTTGAAACGCATATCGCCGCATTCCTCGAAGACTACCGCGCCGCGCACGCCATCGCGCCGATCTGGCGCGCGCCGCTCGCAGGCTTTGCCGACGCCCATCATCCTCTGCTCGCAAAAGTCCGCGAGCGCATCCCAGAGCACGCGCTGCCAGAGGACGTGCTGCCTGGCGCGAAAACCGTGCTCGTCGTCTTCGTGCCGTTCTCGAAGGAGCTCGCCGAAACGAATTCCTGCGCGGGCCTCGCCTCGGCACAGTGGGCGAAGGCGTACGAGGACACGAATGCGATGTTCGGCGCCATGAATGACGACCTCATCGCGCTGTTTGCCGCGCATGGCGTCCGCGCCGCCGTCGCGCAGGCGGCTTCGACGTTCGACCGCGTGGCGCTTGTGAGCCATTGGTCGCACCGCCATTTCGCATATCTCGCCGGCCTCGGCACATTCGGCATCAACAACATGCTGATCACGCGCTCCGGCGGCTGCGGCCGCTATACGTCCGTCGTGACCGACCTCGACATCACGCCCGGCCAGCCGCTCGAGACGGAATACTGCCTCTACAAGAAAAACGGCAAGTGCGGCGCGTGCCTGCGCCGCTGCCCGTCTGGCGCGCTGACGGCAACAGACGGCATCGGCCACTATGACCGGCACGTCTGCTTTGCCGTGCTGAAGAAAAATGCCGAAGCCTACCAGGACTTCGGCAGCTCGTATACGAACGAGGACGGAACGGGGGCAAACAGCGTCGGCAGCGAAGTCTGCGGGAAGTGCACCGTGCACGTGCCGTGCGCGCTGATGGCGCCGGGAATGTGAACATGCTTTTCTGGCTCCCTCTCAGAGGGAGCTGGCAGCCGAATGGCTGACTGAAGGAGTCTCACAAGATGGGCGTGTGAGATATACGATTGCATCTTACACGGGCATCGAAGAGTCTGCGCAGCCCGCATAAGCTACAAGCACGCATTTCATATGACGTGCTTGTGAGACTCCCTCCGTCCTTCGGGCACCTCCCTCTGAGAGGGAGGCTTTCAAATTCGATGTGTTCCTGCTTAACTTAATGACATTGCCCCCAAAAGGGGAGGTATAGAACGAAGGCTTTATTTGTTCTTATCCTTGAAGTTGTAGATCCACGTATAGGCAATCGGGACGATGACGAGCGTCAGCACGGTCGAAGTGACGATGCCGCCGATGATGGCATAGGCCATCGGTGCGCGCAGCTCCGCGCCGGCGCCGCTGCCGAGCGCGATCGGCAGCATGCCGAAAATCATCGCGAGGCTCGTCATGAGGATGGGCCGCAGACGGAGCTCGCCGGCCGCGACGAGCGCGGAGGCGCAGTCCATGCCTTCGCGCAGCTTCTGCCGCGCGACGTCGATGAGCAGGATGGCATTCTTCGTCACGAGGCCTAAAAGCATGATGATGCCGATGAGCGAAACCATGCTGAGTGTACTGTTGCTGAGATAAAGACCCCAAATGGCGCCAATCATCGCAAGCGGCAGCGACAGCATGATGGCGAACGGCTCGCTGTAGCTCTCGAACTGTGCCGTTTTGCGGTCATAGCGGCGGACGCTGCCGCTCGCCGTGTCCTGCGCGATGTCCGTGACCTGCGCGAGCGGCACGAGGCGGTTGTCTGTCCCTGGTACGTAGACCTGCTGCAGCATCGCAGACGTCGCGCGGTCGCCGCCGTCAAGGCGCAGGCGGATGTCCACCTGCTCGTCTTTGTCGTTGTAGCGGCCGACGACCGTGCCCTGCAGCATCGTCCCGAGCGCCTCGCCGATGGCAGCGGACGAGACGCCGAGCGCGTTCGCCGTGTCTTCCTTTCGCGTGATCTGAAGCTCCGACGCGCCTGTGCGCACGGACGACGTGACATCGCGCACGCCCGGAATCGTGCGCATGATGTCCTCGGCCTCGTGGCTGATGGCCGTGAGCTTCGTCATGTCATCGCCGACGATGGAGAGCGCGACGGGCTTGTCATCCCCTGCCGTGATGTCTGCCTGAAAACCAGGGATCGCGTTGACGCGCGCCCGGCAGTCGCGGATGACTTCATCCTGCGTGCGGCTACGGTCGGCCTTGGGCGCGAGCTGGAGAAAGAAGCTGCATTTCTGCGCATTCGAACGCTGGTAGACATGCGCGACCTCCGGCACATCCGCGAGCGCCGCCCGCACGTTTTCAAGTTCTTTGTCCGCGGCCGCGACGCTGACGCCGCGCGGTGCCGCCACGCGCAGCGTGAACTGCGACTGGTCGGACGACGGCGAGAACTCCTGCCCGATCTGCGCCAGCACGAAGAGGCTCATGGCAAAGAGCGCGACGGCTGCCGCCATGACGCGCTTGCGCTCGTGCAGCAGCACATGGCGGAGCGCGCCGCGATACCACGCCTCGAGCGCGGAAAACGCTGCTTGGAAGCGCTGCCACGGCCGTTTGAGGAATGCGGGCATCGCAGGCTTCCCGACGGGCAGGTAGAGCGCCGCGAGCATCGGCGTCAGCGTGAACAATACGAAGAGCGACAGCAGAACGGCGAACGCGACCGTCAGGCCGAATTCCTTGAAATACTGGCCATCGACGCCCGACATCATGCCGACGGGCAGAAAGACAGCCGCAACGGAAAGCGTCGTCGCCATGACGGGCAGCACGATTTCCTGCGTGCCGTCGAGTGCCGCCTGCCGCGCGTCCTTCCCCATCTGGCGATGGCGGATGATGTTTTCGACGACGACGATGGCGTCATCGATGAGCAGGCCGACGGAGAGCGAGAGCCCGAGGAGGCTCATCGTATTAATGCTGAAGCCGCCGAGATGCATGAACGAAAACGCCGCCGCGATGGACGTCGGGATGGCGAGCGCACTGATGACCGTGCTGTGCCAGTCGCCGAGGAACCAGAACACGATGGCAATCGCACAGATGCCGCCAATGACGAGGTCGAACCAGACATCGTCCATCGCCTGCGTGATGCGCGCGGCATCATCGCGCACGAGGTGGAGTGAGACGCCTGCCGGGAGCTCGCCCTGCATGCGCGCAAGCGTCTTCTTGACATCGCTGGCGACGCGCACGGCGTTGCCGCCCGACTGCTTGCCGATCTCGATGCCGATGGCAGCCTGCCCGTCGTAGCGGCAGAGCGCCGTCGCCTCCTTCACCGTGTCCTCGGCGCGGCCGACCTGCTCGAAGAGAATCGGCTGCTTGCCGCGCACGGCGAGCTCGGCGCCATAGACATCACTCAGGCTGCGGAACGCGCCCGCCGTGCGGACGGTCGTCTGCTGGCCGCCATGGTCAAGCGTGCCCGCCGGGATGTCCTGGTTCACGGCCTTGAGGCTTGCCGTGACATCGCTGATGGAGAGCGCGTATTCGTTGAGCTTGTCCTGCGAAAGGAAGAGCTCGATCTCGCGCTTCGTGCTGCCGCTGACCTGGATCTGGCCGATGCCTGCCACTTTCTGCAGCTGCGGCTTCAGCGTGTCATCGACGAACTGGCTGAGTTCGCGCAGGTCGCCGTCCTCCGTCGTCAGCGCGATGGCCGCGACGGGCGCAGCATTCATGTCAAAGCGCGAGATGACAGGCTCTTTCACGCCGTCCGGCAGGTCGCCGCGGATGGCGCTGACTTTGTCGCGCACGTCCTGCGCGGCCTCTGCGGGATCGATGCCGATCTTGAACTCGATGCCGATGTCGGCGCTGCCCTCCGTCGAGGTCGATGTGATGTGGCGCACGCCCTTGGCTTCGGAGACGGCCTCCTCGATTTTTCGCACGACCTGCTCGTCGATCTGCTCCGGCTGCGCACCGTCGTATGTGACGCTGACGGAGACGTAGGGATAGCTCGCATCCGGCATCTCGTTCACGTCCATTTTCTGGTAGCTCACGAGGCCGAGCAGCACGAGCAGCACGAGGATCATCGTCATGAAGACGGGGCGGCGGATGCTGATCTGCGGCAGGCTCATTTCGCTTCCTCCTTCCCCTGCTCCTTCGTTTCCGTCACCGCGATGGCACGGCCGTCCTGCAGGTGGTCCGCCTGGTCGAGGATGACGCGATCGCCGTCCGCGAGCCCCGACATGATCTGCACGTCATCGCCGACATCGTCGCCGAGCTCCACGCGCACGCGGCGGGCCGACGCGCCATCTTCTGCGACAACGTAGACATACGACAGCCCTTTCTTGCCCTGCACGCAGGACTTCGGCACGAGCATCATCGGCGCCGGCTGGTCTGCGACCGACACATGGACGAACATGCCCGGCTTCAGCGCGAAATCGCCGTTCGGCACGCGCGCCTTCACGAGGAACATGCGGCTGTCCTTGTCCGCCGCCGGATTCACGATCTCGACCGTGCCCGCGAACACGCGGCCGGGGTACGCATCAACGCGGACTTCCACCGCGAGGCCCTGCACGATATACGCGACATACTGCTGCTCGGCCTAGCAGGTGACGTAGACATCATCCATCTGCTCGACCGTCATCGCCGCATCGCCCGAAGAAAGAATCTGGCCGCGCGTGGCCTTGCGGTTCGCGACGAAGCCATCGACCGGGCTCACGACGCAAGCGTCCGCGACCTGCTTCTGCGCGTCGGCAAGCGCCGCCCGCGCCGTCTCGAGGTCGCTCGCGGCGACGAGCATCTGCGTGCGCGCCGCGTCGAGCTGCTGCACGGCGACAGCCCCCTGGTCGTAGAGCGCCTGCTGGCGGTCGTACGCCGTGCGGTCGTTTTCGTACTTCACCTGCGCCTGGCGCACGGAGGACGCTGCCGAACGCACGGCGTTCTTCGCCGCGACATCATCCATGCGCAGGAGCGGCGTGCCCGCATGGACATACGTGCCGTCCTCGACGAGCACCTCCTCGACGCGGCCCGAGGCCGTGCTGCTGATCACTGCCGACTGCGTGCCCTCCACGTTGCCAGAAAACGTCACCGGCACCGCTACATCGCGTGTCCGAACCTCCTGCACTGTCACCGAAAGCGGCGTCGCATCCACCGTCGCTTCTTCTGCCGCAAAGAACAAGCGCCAGACGAGCGCCGCCGCGAACAGCAGCGCAATCACCACGATAGCTCCCCATTTTTTCTTTTTCATTCGTTTCCACCTCATTCGACTGACCGTGGTCAGTAAGTGTTCAGAAAAAAATACGCTTCCGCGCATCTCTTCATTCTTTATCGAAATCTTCCGTGAGCGTCCCCGCCGCGAGCCCGAGCAGCGTCTCCATCAGCCGGTGGCCGAGCGCGAGGTTGCGCGTCATCTGCGCTTCCTCGGCGGGCACTTCTTCCTCCAGCGGGAACATCGCATCGTAGAGTCCCCAGAAGAAATGCGTGACCGTCGCCATGTCCGCCGCAAGATGCATCGTGCCCTCTGCCTCGCCCGCTCGAAAAATCGACGTGAGCAGCGGGTCCATCGTCTCTTTCCGCATGGCCTGCCAGATTGTTTCCATCAGATGATACTGCCGCTCCACGAGCAGCCGGTCAAACATCTGGTCGAGCGGGTCGTCGCCTTCGAAAATGGAAAGGAACGCGCGCAGATGGCTGACTGCGCCCGCGCCCTTCTCCATCTCTTCATAGCGCCGGGCGAACTCCTTTGCCCACTGCCGTCCGATGGCCGCGAGCAGTGCATCCTTCGTCTCGAAATAATAAAAGAACGTTCCTTTTGCGACGCCTGCCGCCCGCGTGATGTCCGCAACAGTCGTCGCCGCGTAGCCGTTTTCGGCGAACAGCCGTTCCGCCGCCGCGAAGATTTCCCGCCGCCGTTCCTCCGGCGTCTTTCGTATCCGCATGCCTCAGCCTCCTTACTGACCTTCGGTCAATAAGAGGATAACAGAAAAGCAGCCCGCCGTCAAGGGGGGCTGCTTCGTTCATTTTCACGCTTCGTCCATCAGTTCTTCGGGAAGAACTCGTCATGGATCGCATTGACGGCCTCTTTGAGCTCCGAGCCCTTGACGAGGCAGCTGATGCTGATTTCCGACGTGCTGATGATGTCGATGTTGACGCCCGCCTTCGAGAGTGCACCGAACATGCGCGCCGCCGTGCCCGGGTTGCCGAGCATGCCCGCACCGACAATCGAGACCTTCGCGACATCTTCCTCGATGAGGACAGCGATGGCATTGAGCTTGCTCGCGACGCCGTCGACGACCTTCTTCGCCTGCGAGAGGTCGTCCGAAGCCACTGTGAAGACCATGTCCGTGACGTTCTTCTCGATGTTGCGGATGCTCTGCACGATCATATCGACATCGATGTTCGCGGCAGCGAGCGCCGAAAAGATCTCATGCGCGATGCCCGGCGTGTTCGGGATGCCGAGCACGGCGATCTTCGCCACCTTGTCGTCATGAGCCACGCCGCGAATCACAAAGTCTTTATCTTCCATTGTATAGTCCTCCCTGATGATGGTACCTGGTTTCGTCGTAAACGTCGAGCGCACATGGATGGGGATGTGGAAATACTCGCCCATCTCGACGGAGCGCGGCTGCATGACGCCGGCGCCGAGGCGCGCCATCTCGAGCATCTCGTTGTACGTGATTTCTTTCATCTTGCGCGCGTTCTTCACGATGCGCGGATCGGCCGTATAGATGCCGTCGACATCCGTGAAGATTTCGCAGCTGTCGGCCTTGAGTGCGCCCGCGAGCGCGACAGCCGACGTATCGGAGCCGCCGCGGCCGAGCGTCACGGGATCCATTTTCTGGTCTGCGCCCTGGAAGCCCGCGACGACGACGATGTTGCCCTTGTCGAGCTCCTCCTTGACGCGCTCCGGCTCGATGTCGACGATGCGGCCTTTCGTGTGCACGGAGTTCGTCTGCATGCCTGCCATCGGGCCCGTGAGCGAAATGGCTTTCGCGCCGAGCGTCTTGAACGCCATCGCGAGGAGCGCAATCGACACCTGCTCGCCCGTCGTCAGGAGCATGTCCATTTCGCGTGTATACTGATAAGGATCCTTGTTGATGCCGTGCGCGAGCTTGATGAGGTCGTCCGTCGTGTCGCCCATGGCGGACACGACCATGACGATCTGGTCGCCCGGCTTCTTCTCGTCCAGGACCCTCTTGGCTACATTCATGATCTTTTCCGTGGTGGCAACGGAGCTGCCGCCGAATTTCTTTACGATAAGCGCCATGATTCTCCCCCTGCTGATGTCATAGGATGCTTGATTGTCCTCCGCCAGCGGCTTGACAACCAATTAACGCCTATTATACATAAAAATATGTTCTCTGTCTACACGAATATTGTATTTTATGTAAAATTGTTCATTCTGGATGGGCATCGTGATTCTTTCTGGACAAATGTCCGAAGTTATGGTAGCGTGAGGAAGGCTATTTTCATACTATATTTCAAAGGAGACTTCTTTCATGACCCAGCGACGCGCCATCGGCGTCGAGGAACGGCTGCCGCTCCTCGAAACCATTCCGCTTTCCCTCCAGCATCTCTTCGCGATGTTCGGCTCGACCGTGCTCGTACCGATTCTCTTCCATGTGAATCCCGCGACGATCCTGCTCTTCAACGGCATCGGTACGCTTCTTTACCTCGTGCTCTGCAAGGGAAAGATTCCCGCCTACCTCGGCTCGAGCTTCGCGTTCCTCTCCCCCGTCTTCCTCGTGCTCGCACAGTACAGCTACGAGGCCGCGCTCGGCGGCTTCATCGTCGTCGGCTGCGTGTTCTGCGCCGTCGGCCTGCTGATTCGCGCCATCGGCACGAACTGGATCGACGTCATCTTCCCGCCCGCGTCGATGGGCGCCATCGTCGCCGTCATCGGCCTCGAACTCATGCCGACGGCGGCGGGCATGGCCGGCCTCACGTCCGAGACGCCTGACATGACGACGATCACGGTGTCCCTCCTGACGCTCGCCATCACGATCATCGCGTCCGTCGCGTTCAAAGGCTTCCTCTCGATCATCCCGATCCTCATCGGCGTCATCTCGGGCTACGTCATCGCCTCGGCGTTCGGCATCGTCGACTGGAGCCTCGTCGAGAATGCGTCGTGGTTCGCGCTGCCGACGTTCTACCATCCTGTCTTCGAGCCCGGCGCCATCCTCATCATCCTGCCGGCCTCGCTCGTCGTCATCGCCGAACACATCGGCCACCTGATTGTCACGGGCAACATCGTCGGCCACAACCTCACGAAAGACCCGGGCCTCGACCGCTCGATTTTCGGCAACGGCCTCTCGACCATCATCTCCGGCTTCTTCGGCTCGACGCCGAACACGACGTACGGCGAAAACATCGGCGTCCTCGCCATCACGCGCGTCTTCTCGACATGGGTCATCGGCGGCGCGGCCTGCTTTGCGATCCTGCTCTCGTGCCTCGGCAAGCTCGCGGCGCTGATCCAGAGCATCCCGGCGCCTGTCATGGGCGGCGTCTCGATGCTGCTGTTCGGCCTGATCGCGGCCTCCGGCATCCGCATCCTCGTCGAAGCGAAAGTCGATTACAACCAGCCGATGAACCTGCTGCTGACGTCCATCGTCATGGGCATCGGCGTCTCGACGGCCAGCATCACGATTGGCACGGTCACGCTCAAGGGCATGGCGCTCGCGACCATCGTCGCCATCCTGCTTTCCATCACGTTCCGCATCATCGCGCGCCTGCGCGGCGAGCCGTTCACGCCGTCAGGGGAAACGGCGGAAAAGGCAACCGGGGATTTGTCGAAATGATGCACCTGACCATCCAGCTCGACGAAGGCGAAACCGAGCTCCCCGCCGAGACGTATCTCATCAAGCGCTACGGCATGTCGAAGTCGCAGTGGAAGCGCATCAAGCACAATGGCTCGTTCCGCTACAACGGTGCGCGCGTCAACGCGAAGCATACCATCGTACACACGGGCGACGTCCTGACATTTGAAAGCGAACGGCAGAAGCCGCCCGGGGCTTTCCCGATGATTCCCGAAAGCATCCCGCTCGACATCCGCTATGAAGACGACTGGCTGCTCGCCGTCAACAAGCCGGCCGGCATGCTCGTCCATCCGCTCCACCACACGCCGCACGGCACGCTCGCAAATGGCGTGCTCGGCTACTACAAAGAAAAAGGCCTCACGCATCACTTCCATTCGCTCCACCGCCTCGACCGCGACACGACGGGCCTCGTCCTGATTGCAAAAGAGCCCGAGCTCCAGCACATGCTGACAAAGAACGGCATCCAGAAGCTCTTTCACCGCACGTACCTCGCGATTGCCTGCGGCAAACTTCCCGCGCGCGAAGGCTGGATTGACAGGCCTATCGGCGGCGTGCCCTGGAGCATCGTCGAACAGCGCATCCTGCCCGAAAGCGAAGGCGGCAAGCCTGCCCGCACGCACTATGAAGTGCTCGCCGAGGCCACAGCAGACGGCCAGCCGCTCTCCTATGTGCGCCTCTGGCTCGAAACGGGCCGCACGCACCAAATCCGCGTCCACCTCGTCTCGCTCGGCTGCCCGCTTCTCGGCGACGACCTCTACGGCACGCCGAGTCCGCTCATCGGCCGCCAGGCGCTCCACGCCGCAGAGCTCACGTTCTGCCACCCCATCACGAAAGAGGACATCCGCATCACCGCGCCGCCGCCCGAAGATTTTCAGCGGATTCTTTCCCGATTTTTCCCAAAAGTCACGTGACCCCATCGCATCATCGAGGCGCTCCAGGCGTGAACGCAGATGTTCCGCGCCGCTGCACAAGAAGTTTTTGAAAAAGGAATGGTGACGAAGTTGAAAGACATTACGAAAGACCTGCTGGCACGCTGGCGTGCCGATTATGACAGTGATGCATCGGCGCATGTGCTGAATGCGGCGCTGGCCAAAACGGATATGGCCGAGCTCGCCTATGTCCCGATGAACGGCGCGAAGCTGAAGGGCGGTTTTTCCATCGAGATCAAGACGCGCGGCATCACGGCGCAGCGCAAGTCCGGCCGCTGCTGGATGTTCGCGGCGCTGAACATCTTGCGCGAGCGCGTGGCGGAAAAATGCCATCTGGAGGAATTCGAGCTCTCGCAGAACTACCTGACGTTCTACGACAAGCTCGAAAAGGCGAACAACTTTCTCGAAATGGTCATCGAGCACGCCGACGAGCCGCTGAACACGCAGCGCATGCGCTATGTGCTGCGCGCGATGGATGACGGCGGCTTCTGGTGCGAGGCCGTCGACCTCATCGAGAAATACGGCGTCGTGCCGAAGCAGGTGAATCCCGAAAGCTACCAGTCCGAGCACACGGATCTCTTCCTCAAGACCATCAACCGCCTGCTGCGCAAAGATGCGATGGAGCTTCGCGAGCTCGTGCAACAGGGAAAAGACCCGTACGCGCGCAAAGAGGAGATGCTCGCCGAGGTCTACAAGGCAGAATGCATTGCCTTCGGCCAACCCGTGGAGCAGTTTGATTTCGTCTATCGCGACAAGGACGAAGCCTATCACTGCGACCGCCATCTGACGCCGAAAGCATTTTATGAAAAGTACGTCGGGCAGGATCTGCGAGAATACGTGCCCATCATCAACGAGCCGACGTCAGACAAAGAACTGCACGCACCCGTCGCATTCCATGCCATCGAAAATATGTACGGCCGCGACATGACGGCGCTGAACCTGCCGCAGGAAGAGCTCGAAGAACTCTGCCTCAAGCAGCTGAAGGATGGCGAGCCCATCTGGTTTGCCTGCGACGCCGGGGCGTTCGGTGCACGCAAGGAAGGCGTCTGGGATCCCGCGAGCGTGCAGTATGAGCAGCTGCTCGGCGGCTTCGACCTTTCGATGCCGAAAGGCGCCGGGCTTGAATACCGCAGCTTTGCATCGAACCACGCCGTGCTGCTCACGGGCGTGAATCTCGACGCAGACGGCCAGCCCGACCGCTGGAAGATCGAAAATTCCTGGGGCGAGGATGTCGGCGAAAAAGGCTATTTCGTCTGCTCGGAAGATTATTTCCGCGCCTATGGCTACGAAGCCGTCATTCAGAAAAAGCATCTGAGCGAAGAACAGAAGCAGATGCTCGAAAAGCCGCCGATCCTGGTCAACGCCTGGGACGAAGACGCGGGATGGTGAGGCCTCCGTTTCCCTCTGCTTGACTGTTACCATCCGCATCCGGCTGGCAGCAAAAAAAGCGGGGCTCCTTTGGCGGGAGCTCCGCTTTTTTGCTGGAAATGAATGGGCACGCTTCGAAAATTTTACACGAGGCCCTGCGCCATCATGACTTCTGCCACTTTGGAGAAAGCCGTGATGTTTGCGCCTGCGACGAGGTCGTCAGGATCAGCGTATTTCTCGGCGTTCTTCTTGGCATTCGTGTAGATGTTCTTCATGATGCCCTTGAGACGTTCGTCGACTTCTTCGAACGTCCACTGCAGGCGCTCAGAATTCTGCGACATCTCGAGCGCTGAGACGGCGACGCCGCCGGCATTCGCCGCTTTCGCAGGAGCGAAGAGGACCTTGTGCTCCTGGAAATACGCGATGGCATCGAGCGTCGAGGGCATGTTCGCGCCTTCGCCGACGGCCTGAACGCCGCTTTCGACGAGGGCTTTCGCGCTTTCGAGGTCGATTTCGCGCTGTGTCGCGCACGGCAGGGCAACGTCGCATTTGACCGTCCAGACGCCCTTGCAGCCTTCATGGTATTCTGCATGCGGATGCGCCTCGGCATATTCCTTGATGCGGCCGCGGCGCACCTGCTTGATTTCCTTGACGGCATCGAGGTCGATGCCGTCCGGATCATAGACGTAGCCGTTGGAATCGGAGCACGTCACGACTTTTGCGCCAAACTCCTGCGCCTTTTCAATAGCATACTGCGCGACGTTGCCCGCGCCAGAAACGACGACGACCTTGTCCTTGAGGTCGATGCCCTTCGCGTCGAGCATGTTCTTGACGAAATAGAGCAGGCCGTAGCCCGTCGCCTCGGTGCGCGCGAGCGAACCCCAGTAATCCACACGCTTGCCCGTGAGGACGCCGGCGTCATAGCTGTCGCGGATCCGCTTGTACTGGCCGAAGAGATAGCCGATCTCGCGGCCGCCGACGCCGATGTCGCCTGCGGGGACGTCGATGTTCGGGCCGATATGGCGGTAAAGCTCCGTCATGAAACTCTGGCAGAAGCGCATGACTTCGGCGTCCGACTTGCCATGCGGATCAAAATCCGAGCCGCCTTTCGCGCCGCCAATGGGGAGCCCCGTCAGCGCATTCTTGAAGACCTGCTCGAATGCGAGGAATTTCAGAATGTCGAGGTTGACGCTCGGATGGAAGCGCAAGCCGCCCTTGTAGGGGCCGATGGCGCTGTTCATCTGCACACGGAACCCGCGGTTCACCTGGACCTCGCCCTTGTCATCCTGCCAGACAACGCGGAACGATACCACGCGTTCTGGCTCGACCATGCGTTCGAGGAGCTTCTGCTGCTCGTACTCCGGATGCGCCGCAAGGACGGGCGCGACGGTCTTCAAAACTTCCGTGACCGTATCTTTGAACTGCTTCTGATCCGAATCGCGTTTTGCAACGAGATCGAGGATGCTCTTTACGTATGCTTTGCTGTCTGACAAGAAAATGCACTTCCCTTCTGTTTACAAGTATACAGTATCAGCGTATACTTGTAAACTGGAAAGTTGTAAACTGCTGATCCAAAATACAAACTTTGGAACCTGCGGTCTAGAAGCCCTGGCAGGTTCCCATCCCAGTCTTTTCTACATGATACTCGGAGGTGCCTGATGGATTTTTCAAACATCGCGGCCGCACTCAGGAAGCGTGAATACGACGTGTCCTGCTTTGCAACGGCCAAGGAAGCTGCCGCTTATCTCGACGCTGCTATCGACGGGCAGACTGTGGGCTTCGGCGACTCGCTGACGCTGCTCGCGCTCGGCATCTACGACCTGCTCGCGCGTCACAACGACGTGCGCGACCCCGCGCATCCGCGTGAAGGCGAAGACTTCTACTCGACGGCGCGAACGTGCCTGCTGACGGATGTCTTCCTGACGTCCGTCAACGGCCTCGCCGCGACAGGCGAAATGGTGAACATTGACGGCACGGGCAACCGCGTCGCTGGCTCGCTCTATGGTCACAAGAAAGTCTATTTCGTCGTCGGCTCGAACAAAATCGCCCCGACGCTCGAAGCAGCCGCCTTTCGCGCCCGCAATGTCGCCGCGCCGCAGAACGCCGTGCGCCATGGCTACCGGACGCCCTGTGCACGAAAGCAGGATCGTTGCTACGACTGCTACCACCCAAACCGCATCTGCAACGCGCAGGTCATCTACTGGCAGAAGATGAACCACATGGACATGGAAGTCATTCTGATCGACGAGCCGCTCGGGTTGTAAGCCCGCCATCTCACAACGTTTCAAACATCGCACGGCGACGGGCGAGGGCTGCCTCCGCCTCCTCGCTGTAGTGTCCGAGCACCTGGTCGAGCTCCTCCACTAGGCGGGGCTGGTCAACTGGAAGCTCTGCCGTGAAATGCACAGGGTTGTAGCCGAGGCGCGCAGTTCTTTGAGTTCGTCTACCGATTTGTGGAATGTGCTGTCGATGCGCGCGTACGTGCCGAGGTTCGCGCGCGGCAGATACGATTTCACGAGCGTCCCGAATTCCCCGAGCCGGTGCGTGCTCATCGTGAACGGATCGCCGCCAGAGAGCCAGACGCGCGGGACGAGGGGATCGATGGCAGCAACTTCCTGCAAGTCCTCCTCGATCTGCGCACGCGGCGCCATGAAGGACATCTGGAGAATATTTCATATGCACGATATTTGGAATCCGTGGCATAGCTGCCACAAGAAAAGTGAAGGCTGCCAGCATTGCTATATGTTTTTCCTGGATGCGCAACGCGGAAAACGCGGCGATGACATCTACCGGACAAAAGCTGGCTTTCGTTATCCTCTGCAGAAAGACCGGCATGGCAATTACAAGGTGCGAAGCGGTGAGATGATCCGTGTCTGCATGACCTCTGATTTCTTTCTCGAAGAGGCCGATGCCTGGAGAGATGAGGCCTGGGACATCATGTATCGGCGCAGCGATGTCGTCTTCTTCCTGCTGACCAAGCGTCCGGAACGTGTGGAAGATCACTTGCCGGGCAACTGGGGCGATGGATGGGACAATATCTTTTTCAACGTGACCGCAGAGAATCAACGACGCGCAGATCTGAGTTTTCCAGGGAAGCCTCTTCATTTTGATTTCTATCCGCGCATGGGGACGCTGCTGCAGCCAGAGCCCTATGTGCCGCAGTTCCGCGAGCGTTGCCAAAACTGCGGCATGCGCCCCATCTGCAATGGCTGCAGCAACTGTGATACCTGCACCGACAGGTGGTGAGGCGCAACGACTGAAGAACGAAACGAGTCGGAGACATCTTCGTAACATACGTTACAGAAAGACCGGCTTCCATCTCGTAAAATGGAGGCAGATTCGAAAACTTGCATCCCATCAGCAAAGGAGCGTTTTGTCATGTACATGGAAATCCTCAAAGACCATCATGAAGGCATCTGCAAACTCATCCAGATCATCGACCGTGCAGACACGGCGGAAAAGATGCAGCGCCAGGCCGACGATCTCGCGGGTGCGATTTCGCGCCTGGCCGGGCTCATCTCCGTCCACCTCGCAGCAGAAGATAAATTCCTCTATCCCAACCTCGCCAAGAGCAACGATGAGAAGCTGCGCGAAACCGCCACGGCGTTCGAAAAAGAAATGGGCGGTCTTGCAAAAGCGTTCATGGCGTACAAGGAAGACTGGATGACGCCGACGAAAATCAAAGAAGCGCCAGAAGCCTGCCTCGCCGCGACCCAGAAGACGATCGGCGCATTGAAAAAGCGCCTTGCACGCGAAGATAAGGAGCTTTATCCGCTCGTCGAAGAATGAACCATTTCAAGCGGGGGCCGGCATCCATTTTGTTGCCGACCCCCGCTTCCACGCCTGCCGCGATTCTTACCTTCTCGCCTGCACGTATTCGATAAACGCATCCACGGCTTTCTGGCTGGAAAGCTTTGCCGTGTACATCTGGTTGCCCATCTGCGGTGCCATCATATCCGGCATGCGCTCGCACATCACGATCTTTTCGCCATACTTTGCCAGAATGTCCTCATGCGTGTGCACATAGGCATGCTCGTCGCGGCGGCTGGCGTAGGCGCAGAAGCAGTGGTGGCCGCTGTCCGGCAGCACGCGCCGATCCTTCGTCACCATATCGGCCCAGATCTGATAGACGTCCGTATTGTGCGCGAAGTTCATCATGTCCGGCGTATATCCGCCAGCTGGGCGCATGTTGACTTCGAGGCCGACGAAGTCGCCGACTTCGCCGAGGCCCGGCTTCGCCTTCGTCAGACGGAAGAACTCCAGATGCACGAAGCGGCTCTTGACGCCGAACGATTTGACGGTCGCGCGGCCCATCTGCCGCAGGGCGCCCGGGACTTTGTCTACGGTATAATAAGAAAGGTCGAGATGCTGGAGCACGATGTCCATGACGGACGGCGGCCAGACCGTCATGGATTCCATCAGAGGATTGGAATGGGAATCGAGGATGGCGTCATACGAGCAGATGTCGCCCGTCACGAATTCTTCCATGACATACGGCACGTCCGGCTGGTGGTCGAAGAACTTTTTCAGATCATCATCGCAGACCAGCTTGTACGTATCTGTCGCGCCTACGCCGATGTCCGGCTTCACGATGACCGGATAGCCGACCCAGCCGACAAATTCGCGCGCGGCCTCGATTGTTGTGACACGATGCAGGCGTGCCGTCGGGATGCCTGCCTGCGCATAATATTTCTTCATAGCCGACTTGTGCTTGATGCGCCCAATGTCCTCGTACTGCTCGCCCGTCGTCACATGGAAATCCGTGCGCAGGCGCGCATCCTGCTCCAGCCAGAACTCGTTGTTGGACTCGATCCAGTCAATCTTTCCATATTTGAATGAGAAAAACGCCACGGCACGAAAGACCTGGTCATAGTTCCCGAGGTCTTCGACAAAGTAATATTCCGTCAGTGCGTTTTTCAAGCCATCTTTCAATTCATCATACGGGCTGTCGCCGATGCCGAGCACCGTCACGCCGTTCTTCGCGAGGCGGTCGCAAAAGTTCCAGTAGTCCTTCGGAAACTGCGGCGAGATAAAAACAAAATTCATAGGTCATGCCCCCAAGACTTTTTCCATGAAATACGGCAGCTGCTTCTGCCACCAGCACCAGTCATGGCAGACGTCATACCCCCAATAATCGAAAACGGCTGGAATGCCTTTCTGGCAGAGAATCGTATCGAGTTCCCGCGTGCCGGCGAGCAGGTCGTCTTCCCAAGCCCCCTGGCCGACGCAGAAGTACATCTTGCTCTGGCGGTAGAGCTCCATATACGGATGGTCCTCCGGCATGTTCGACAGGAACGAAGCCGGTGAATTGGCGTAAACCAGATCATCGCTGTAGCCATGAAAGAAATAGCTGGCATTATACACACCGCTCAATCCGATGACCGCATCAAAACGATCCGGATGGCGGAAGAAAAAATTGCCTGCATGCACCGCGCCCATGCTGCAACCTGTCACCATAGCTTTGTCCGTATCCTCTGCACCTGCGAGCTCCCGCACGCGTGGCAACAGCTCGTCCACGATGTAGTGGAGCCAGGCTTCCTGTCGCTCGATGCGCCTTCGCGGGTCGCCGCCTTCATCGGACCAGGTTTCTTCGTCGATGCTGTCCGGGCAGACGAGGAACAGTCGTCCCTGCTCGATCCACTTCGCCACGGTATCGGTCATGTGGAAGTTTTCAAAATCATAGAAATGCCCGTTCTGGGATGGAAAGGCCAAGCAGACCTTGCCGCTTCTGCCGTACGTCTTGAATTCCATCTCCCGGTGCAGATGTTTGGAAGCTTCTTTATAATACTGGACGTCCATGCACTCACATCCTTCTTGATTACCATCTTTATCAGTATGTTATATAAGATTATACATGGTTACAACCCTTTCGTCAATATCAACAGCGATAGAGCACACGACTAGGATAAAAACATTTGTTATTTCCAAATGTATGCATGGAAACGTTCATAAGAACTAATCTGACTAAAAGAAGTATCCTGTAAAGTACTTGCAGGAGGAATGCGCAATGAAAGATCTTATGAATATTGCTGTTATCAACTTCGTCACGCTCTGGGGAGACAAGGAACAAAACCTCTCGCGCATCACTGGCTACTGCGAAGCCGCCGGCAAGCGCGGCGCAGATTTTATTGTCTTTCCAGAAACAGCGCTTTCGGGATACGACACGGATCACGACCATCCGCGTGCCGAAATGATGCACACGCGCCTCGCAGAAACGATTCCAGGACCATCAACAGAGGCGGTCGCCGAAATCGCGAAGAAATACGGCCTGTATGTCGTTTTCGGGATGCCGGAACGTGCGAATGGCACCGTCTACAACTCCGCTGCCATCATCGAGCCGAACGGAAAGACTTACGCCTATCGAAAGATTCATCTTCCTTTCGACGAATCCTCCTGGGCAGAGCCTGGTGATGCCCCCGTCCTCATCCCGACGCCCTGGGGACCAGTTGGCGTTACGATCTGCTACGACACCTATTGCTTCCCCGAGCTCATCCGCTATTACCGCGCCATGGGCGCTCGTCTCACGCTGAATGTCACGGCCTGCCCGGACGTTCCCTGTACGGAAGGCGCGGCACGTCTCGGCATTCCGGCGTATGCCTATATCAACTATATCTATATCGCTTCGGCAAACCTCTGCGGTCCTGAAAAAATCAGCAACTTCATCGGCGGAAGCTCTGTCGTCGGGCCGGACAAGTGCGGCGGCGACGTCCACACCTATGTCGGAAAATCTTTCAGCGAAGAAGGACGAGACGAACCGGGCATGAAGTTCGGCACGATCGACCTTTCGCTCGCTGACCAGTACACACAGATTCCGATTTTCCGTCGCGATGCAAACGGCCACCGCGATTTCCGCAGCGACCTCTATGCAAAGCTATATGCCTCGACGGAACAGGCTTGATTCCATTTGATTCATTCAGCCAGCTGAAAGACGTCGGACCAGCGCTCCTCGCGCAGGCAAAAGAAGCCTATCCGATTGCTTCTTTCAGGCCGTCGCTCGCATCGTAAAATGCCACGGCTGCGGCCCGGCGCTGGCATCGCCGGGCGCTTCGAGTTCCTTCATGCGGCTTTCGTCGTATAGGCATATGCTTTCGGAACCCCCGGCCTCTCTGTGCATGTTGATCATATGCCGTCCGACACCATGTACTTCGTCAGCGCCGAGCAGCAAGTCGCTTTTCCAGAGCATGCACACGCAGGGTCATCAGTGGCAAATGCATCTTCACGGCAAATGGCGAATCAAAGACCTACCAGCAAGGGGATACTTATGGAAACAATGATTTAATCTGCCTACTGGAAAAGCGTCCTCTTACACGATACAATAAAGATGGGAACCGGTTATCGCGAAAGGAGGCTATCAAAATGTCGAGAAGTGAATATGCTCATCGGAAACGGATTCCGAAACGGGAGACGTTTCTGCATCAAATGGACAACATCATTCCATGGACTCGTTGGGGCGATTTCATCCGCCCCTTTTACCCGAATGGCAAACGGGGCCGTCCTCCGAAGGAAATCGAATGCATGCTTCGCATGTACCTGATGCAGGTCTGGTTCAATCTGTCCGATGAAGGAATCGAAGATGCCGTTTATGACAGCTATTCCATGAAGAACTTCCTCAAATTGGATTTCCGCAAAGAGCAAGTCCCGGATGCAACGACGTTGCTGAAATTCCGGCACCTCTTGGAGGACCATGGCATTGGAGAAAAGATTTTCAACGACATCAATGCACGCCTCCTGGAGGTCGGGCTCATGATGAAGGGCGGCACCATTGTGGATGCCACAATCATCTCCGCACCAAGCTCGACGAAGAACGCAACCAACACGCGGGATTCCGAAATGCACCAGACGCGCAAGGGCAACCAGTGGTACCATGGGATGAAAATCCATTCCGGCGTAGATGCTGGAACGGGTTATGTTCACACCATCACAGCCACGGCCGCCAACGTTCATGACATTTGCGAGACAAAGAAATTGCTGCGCGAAGACGATCACGTCATGTACGGGGATTCCGGGTATCTTGGCGTGGAAAAGCGCGAGGAAATCAAAGGAGACGAGCGGTTTTCCCATGTGGACTTCAGAATCGTCAAGCGGCCGTCGCAAAATTTCGTGCAAGGGCTCGCCATCATCATGTTCGTTGCACTCGAGCTGTCCGTCTGTTTTTGGCGAATCCTGCCGTCCAAGACGGTACAATGAACTTTTGCATATTGGAATCCATCCAGCACGCGCCTCTACCCCGATTCTGGCACGCTCTCGCCCATGCTGAAGCGGCTCGAAGCGATAGGCTATCTGACACGCGAGCGAAAAAAGACGACGAACGCATCGTCGTCGCAAAGCTGATGGAAGAAGGAAATGCACTCGAAAAGAAGTTCGAACCGGCTAACCTCGAAGATTGTCGCGAAAACCGTAGATGAAATTCATCGGCGCGACGGCACGGTTACGGCATCTTGTACTTACGCCAAAGCATGGCTGGAACGCCATCCACAGAAGGAGGATTCGATTTCATGAAACATTTTGCTATCATCTATGATTCCAAGACGGGAACGACGAAGCAGGCTGCAGAATGGATTGCTAAAGGAATGCAAACGGTCGCGGACACAGAAGCACGCTACTTTTCCATCCCTGACGTCGAGCTGGAGTTCGTGCGAAACGCAAATGGTGTGCTGATTGGCGCGCCGACGTACTTCGCATCGCTCCCCGGCACGATGAAAGCATGGCTCGAAATCCACGCCAAAGAGCTCGGCCTTGCGGGCAAGCTCGGCGGCGCATTTGCGACCGAGCAATACATCCACGGCGGCGGAGAAGCAACCATCCAAGAGCTCCTGACGTTCGAACTCTGCTGCGGCATGGCGGTCTATTCAGGCGGAGGATCGTTCGGCACGCCGTTCATCCACTTCGGGCCAGTCGGTCTGAGTGGAAACATCACCGATTTTCGTGAGCTGTTCCAGACGTACGGGAAACGGTTCGCGACATTTTGCAAGAATGGACAAAAATGATTGCTGGATTGCGACAAAACAAAGAAGCCCAGGGCAGCATCCATCATGAGGTGCTGCCCCGGGTTTGTCATATATAGAAACTGGCCAGCCCATTACAAAAAACTATTGCGTCTTCTGGAAAACATCAAACCGCAATCCCTACGCCGAAGAATTTGCACGGCTGCTCCAAGCGGCCTTTTCAATCCCTCAAAAATAACCGCATCCCCCGGCAGCAAAGACAATCGCCAGGACGAGCGCCACGATGGCAATGCCGAAGCTGTTGCCGCTGTCGTCCTCCTGCCGGGCATACTGTCCTACATAGCATTTCGCAGGATTGGCCGGGTCGTAGTGGACTTCTTCTTCGTCCCACATTTCCATGCCCGTATCGGTCTCCGCCTGATAAGACTTTCCGTCCACTTCGTAAACAAACGTTGCACGGTAGTACCTGGTGTAATGGAACCAGAATTTGACGTACGTCTCCTGCGCGACTTTCTTTCCCTTCGTCTCGCCCGTATATGCTTCCTCGAGCACATCGGTCTCCGCATCTGCGCGGTTCCATTCCTCTACGCCGGCCTTCGCGTAAAAGACAAAGACGACGGCTGCGACAAGCGCCACGATCAAAAACACCAATCGATGCATCTTTCCTGCCTCCCTCTGAAAATTTTGGTTCAATCACAAAACTTGTGGGATTGAATAGTTTCGAAGAATAATTCATGTTGTCAAAAAAGAAGACATCCGCTAAGATGTGGAAATGCATATCGACAATGTAAATCCACACAAAGGAATGTCCTCTCCATGG
>JALEZZ010000063.1 GCA_022773585.1 Selenomonas sp.
TCAACAACAAGATCAAGACGTTGCGCAGGCAGGCCTATGGATATCCTGACGATGAATACTTCTTCTTGAAGCTCATCGACATGAGTCGCCATTGACTCGCTGTGCATCATTCATCCCACAGAAAAAATGATTGAGCCGAAAAAAATAAGAGGCAGCGAGAAATTTAATCTCGTTGTCTCTTGACTTTTATAATTTTTTATAATTCGGTCGGGAGCTTATTTCACGAGTGCCTGACCGAAATAGACGATGAGGCCCATCGCGATGATGAACGGGACGTAGACCTTTGCGGCGAAATGCAGCAGGCGGCCGTCGCAGCCCGGCGCGCCGATGGCGCCAATCGCGATGGCGATGCTCTGCGGCGAAATCATCTTGCCCGCGCAGGCGCCTGTCGCATTCGCGGCCGCGACCCAAGCCTGCACGGACGGGCCAGCGCCGATGGCGAGAGCTGAGTCCGTCTGCAGCTTGCCGAACAGCACGCACGACGATGTCGCCGAACCCGTGATGAACGTGCCGATCGAGCCGATGAACGCCGCGATGGCCGGATACGTCGTGCCCGTCGCAGCGACAGCCGTCTCGGCAATCGCATGCGTCATGCCGGCGTAGCCCATGACTTTCGCCGTCGCGATGACCGCGATGATCGTCAGCATCGTGTAGCGCAGGTCATAGATGGTCTTGCCGAGCGTCCGCGTCATCATCGAGAGCGACGCGCCCTGCACATGGCCGCCGAGGAAGGCGGCGAGAAGGATCAGCACGCCCGGCGTTGCGACCCAGGTGAACGTGTAAGGCGCACCGCCCGGGCCGTCGTAGATGAGCACGGACGACTGGATGGCCGTCAGCGGGTCGTGGATGACGGGCAGGAGCTTCGACGTGGCGAGCAGCAGCAGGAAGATCAGGATGAACGGGAGCCAGGCGACGAGGCCGGAGCGCAGCGTGATGGGGGCAGCTTCTTCTTCTGCGTCCTCCTTCTTCGTCATGGCGTAGGCAGGGTCATGGATGGGGAATTTCTTTGCGTATGCAACGATGGCACCCATCGTCACGATGGCACCGGCGACGACGGCGAGGTCGGGGCCGATGAAGTACGAGATGGCGAGTTCCGGAAGCAGGAACGAAAGAGCCGAGAGCGCGCAGAGAGGCATCATGCCCGAGAGCGCCTTGAGCGACCCGCCCGTCACGATTGTCATGAGGAACGGGCAGAGCAGCGTCAGCGGTGCGAGCTGGAGCGCCGTGTAGATGGCGAGCTCGTTCGAGGGAATCGACGTGAGGCCGCCGAGCGTCACGAGCGGGATGCCGATGGAGCCGTAGGCCGTCGGCACGGAGTTCGCGATGAGGCAGACGGACGCCGCGAGCACGGGCGGGATGCCGAGACCGGCGAGCATGCCGGCCGGGATGGCGATGGCCGTGCCAAAGCCCGCCATGCCCTCGAGGAAGCCGCCGAACCCCCAGCCAATCAGGAGAATCAGCACGCGGCGGTCAGACGACACCGACGTCAGCATCCGCTGGATTGTGTCCATCGCATGCGTGCGCAGCGTCAGCGTGTACGTGAAGATAGCGGCGACGATGACGAGCAGGATCGGCCAGCAGGCGAGCGCGACGCCTTCGAGCGTCGCCTCAATCGCGTGCGGCAGCGTCATGCCTTCGAGGAGGATGCCGACGGCCCAGGCGATGACAAGCGCCATCGAGCAGGCCTTCCAAGCGGACATGCGGAGCACCGTGAGTGCCACGATGAGCCAGAGAATTGGGGATAGGGCGAGGAAGAACAAAAAGACCAGCTCCTTGAATTGAAGTGAAATAACGTAAAATAATGACACTTCATTATAAGTAGCTGGTCTTAAAACGTCAAGGACTTTTTTAGCGAGCAGAAAAATAATTCTTATTAATAGATGCGCTCGACCTCGTATCCGTGCTGTCCGAGCGCACGGATGATGCGCTGGACGTGTTCTTCGTTGTGCGTCTCGCACGTGACTTCGAGCACGACTTTCTTGAAGCTGTCCGTGACTTTCGCCTGGTTGTGGTTGAGCTCGATGACGTTCGCGTTCTCAGCCGCGAGGATGTGCGCGATGAGTTCGAGCTGGCCGGGCTTGTCGGGGAGCTGGACGGCGAAGCAGAAGACGCGGCTGCGCGCGATGAGCGCCTTGTCGATGAGTGCGGAAATCGTCGAGATGTCGATGTTGCCGCCCGAGATGATGGCCGCGACCTTCTTGCCCTTCATCGGCAGCTTCGAGAGCGCCGCGAGCGAGAGCACGCCCGCGCCTTCGGCGATGAGCTTGTGCTTCTCGATGAGCGAGAGCAGCGCGCCCATGATTTCCATTTCGGAGACCGTGATGATGCCGTCGAGGTATTTCTTGCAGAACGCATACGTCAGCGTGCCGGCCGTCTTGACGGCGCAGCCATCGGCGACGGTGTCAGCGGAGCCCAGAGTGACGATTTCGCCCTTCTTGAGCGCGGCCTTCATGCAGGCGGCGTTTGCTGGCTCGACGCCGTAGACTTTGACGTTCGGGTTCACGAGCTTCGTCGCGAGCGCGACGCCCGAGGCGAATCCGCCGCCGCCGATTGGCACGAGGATGGCGTCGATGTCCTTCTGCGCGTCGATGATTTCGAGTGCCGTCGTGCCCTGGCCGAGCAGCACCTCGCGGTCATTGAACGGATGGATGTAGACGTAGCCGTATTTTTTCTGCAGCTCGAGGCTGTGCGCGTAGGCATCGTCGAAGCCGTCGCCATAAAGCACGACTTCGGCACCGAGCGCCTTCGTGCCCTCGACCTTGAGGATCGGCGTCGTCGCAGGCATGCAGATGACGGCCTTGACGCCGAGCTTCTTCGCGGCGTAGGCGACGCCCTGCGCGTGATTGCCGGCCGATGCCGTGATGACGCCCTTCGCCTTTTCCGCGTTCGTGAGCTGGCTGATCTTGTTGTAAGCGCCGCGCAGCTTGAACGCGCCCGTGTGCTGCAGGTTCTCGGGCTTCAGGTAGACATCGTTGCCCGAGATTTCCGAGAAGTAGTCGCTGTGGATGAGCCGCGTCTTGCGCGCGACGCCTTCGAGCTGTTTCGCGGCGCGGTAGACGTCGGCAATCGTCGTCTGCGCGACGATGTCTTCGACGGTGGGTGCTGCTTTCTTTTCTTCTGCCATGGGAAACTCCTCCTGATCACAAAGTCTGTCGTTAACAAGTTTACACGAGGCGGACAATGGTGTCAAATAAAGAAAATTTTTGTTTCTTTTGTTGAAAGAAAAGGGTTTTTGACAGGATACCGCGAATCATACAACATAGTATAAAGAAGTTTGCGATGAGGAGGGGGATCAGATGGAAAAGTTTTCCCGGATCCTCGTGCCAGTGGATGGTTCCGCAGGCTCGCTCAAAGCACTCGAGACGGCCATCCTGCTCGCCCGCTCCAGCGGCGCGACGCTCGACATCCTCTATGTCTCGTATTTCGCGAGCAAGACGGATACGGAGAATCTCGTGAGCTGGCTGCCGGAAAGCCTGACGCGCCCGGTGGCCCCTGCCGTGCATGACGCGCTCGGCCGCGCAGAGGAATGCGTGCGCGGGCGGGCCGCCTATGAGCTGCACGAGCGGACGGGGAATCCCGCCCGCGAGATTCTGCGCTTTGCCGAAGAGCATGGCGGCGAGCCCATCATCATGGGCGGGCGCGGTCTCGGCAGGGTCGAGGGATTCTTTCTCGGGAGCGTGAGCCAGGAGATCATGGAGAAAGCCCCAAGTACAGTCCTCGTTGTAAAGTAAAAATGAACGGAGGTATTCATCATGGAAGTCAAGAACATTTTGGTACCCGTCGATGGTTCGGAAGGCTCGGACCGCGCAGTTACGCAGGCTATCTCGCTTGCAGAGGCTTGCGGTGCGAAACTCAATTTCCTCTATGTGGCGAACATCAACCAGCTCGCGATCAATGCGTGCCTCAGCGATGCCATCCTCGATGCCGTCACGAAGGCCGGCAACGTGATTCTCGACCGCGTCATGGAGATGGTGCCGTCGGGGATTGAAAAAGAGGCGTTCTCGGAGACGGGCTCGCCGGCTGTCGTGATTCTCGATTTCGCGACAGACAAGGAAATGGACATGATTGTCATGGGGAGCCGCGGCCTCGGCGTCGTGAAGGGCGTGCTGCTTGGCAGCGTGAGCCAGTACATCGTCGAGCAGTCGAAATGCCCGGTGCTCGTCGTGAAATGAACGAGCAAACATCAATTTTTCAAGGAGACTTCTGAATGCCAGGACAAGGGACAGGAAAAAAAGCGCTGCAGATTCCATCGGAAAAATTTTCCCAGGTGCTCTTCAGCGGAGTCGGGACGCCGCTTGATGCAGCGCTCAAGCGGGGAGCAGGCGTGCGCCTCGTGGAGGAGCGTGCGCAGGCTCTCGACATGATGCTCGAAAAGACGTCGGCAACGCTCTTCTCGTTCGATATCGAGGAGGATACGCTTTATTTCCTGAAGGTCTCGATGGATGGCAAGCGCGAAGAACGCAAAATTCTCAATTTCCACGCGGTGCTCGACATGGCCGTGCGCGGCAAGGAGCCGGAGGGACGCCGCTTTGCAGAGGCGTTCCGCGAGGCCATCCGCGGGCCTCGGGAGGATGTCGTCGAGTTCTACGGCTGCATCTTCACGAAAGAGCCGCACTGGAACCGCGTCGTCTACCGCAGCGTGCCAGCACCAGACGGCATCGTTGCGAGCATCGTCGGCTACAGCTGCGTCATCGACGCAGAGCGCCACGGCGAGATCGTGCATGCATCGTCTGCGCTCGAGAAAATGGCGTTGGAACGCACGCCGGACCGGCAGGCGCTCGCGGAACGCATCAATGCGCGTTTGCGCATCCTCCAGCCAGGCGAGAAAGGAACCATTTTCCTCATTGACCTCACGAATTATCGCGAGATTTCGGAGCACCTCACAGAAGATGCAAATCCTGGCGGTTTCCTCCATGCCATCACGGACAGCATCTTGGCAGACTTCCGCGGGGAGGACATTCTCGGACAGATTTCAGAAAGCCTTTTCGTGCTCTTCATCTGCGGCCACACGTCGCTCGACATCATCGAGCGGCGGGCCCAGCGCATCATCGAGCTCGTCCACCGCGTGTCCATCCAGGGCTTCGAGAACATCCTCGTCAGCGTCGGCGTTGCCGCGACCGGCACGCAGGGCGTCCGCTACCGCACGCTCTACGAACGCGCAGACTCCGCGCTCAAGACGGCAGAGTCGCACGGCGAAAACAACTATCGCGTGTATTTTGAAGAAGAAAAAATTTGACAGTGATTTCTCCGCTTTCGCCTCCCTCTTTGAGGGAGGCTGCTTTTTTTTATCTATTGACATGGCGCAAATAAAAATCTATAATTAGAACAAAAAACTAGAACATGTTCTAAAACAAAATGGGAGTGTGCGCTATGGCAAAGAATATCGAGTGGGTGCGGCGGAAAATCCTTCAGACGGCGAAGCAGCTGATCCTTGCGCATGGCTACCGCCGGACGACAATCCGGCAGATCGTGCAGGCGTCAGGCATCGCGTCGGGCAGCATCTATCATCTCTTTCCGAACAAGGACAAGATTTTCTGGGCACTCGTACAGGAGCTCCTCGAGAGCACGACCCGCATCGTCGCATGGGACTTCGCGAGCGAGACGCCGCAATTCCGTTATGCGGCCATTCTCGAGGTCGAGCTTTGCTCCATCGCGGAGAATCCGGCCGTGCAGGAAATCTATTACGAGTCGTATGCACAGCCGGAGACATTCGAACAGGTCGTGGCGCGTGCCGTCGCTTTCCAGAAGGAAATGGTGCCAATCGAGGATTCCGCAGAGGATGAAGAGGAGCGGCGGCGCAAGACGCTGCTGTTCAAGGGCGCGATGTACGGTTACATCATGTCGTTTGCGTTTGAACAGGAAATCGACCCGGTGCGTGCACGCATCGCGCTCGTGGCGATGGCGCTCGAGCTCATCGGCATGGACGCGGCAGAAAGCCAGGAACTTGCGGAACGCATGGAAGGCATGCAGAAGGCATGGTGCGAGATTGCAAAAACCATCCTTCAAGATGCGCCGGCTGGGGAGCCGGATGCACGCACGGATCCCACAGGGATGCAGGAGGGGAGGCCCTCGATGTGAAGGCTGGTGCGGAGAATTCTGGATGGCAGTGCGCGAAGAAGCGCGGCGCGTGTTTTGCGGAAACTTTCCGACGTGGCTGCTGCTCATCGCCGTACCAATCGGCTACACGCTGATTTTTGGCTATGCATATCTCCCTGGCAGTGTGAACCATGTGCCAATCGTAATCCAGGACGCTGACCAGAGCTCGATGTCGCGCGCCCTCATCAACATGTACGAGGATGCGGAAAAATTTGACATCGTCGCGCAGCCATCAGAGGAAGAAGACCTTACGGCGGCGATGGAAAAGAGCGAGGCTATGGCAGGCCTTGCGATTCCAAAGAATTTCGCGCGCGACATCAAGCGCGGCGACGTGCCGCATGTCGAACTCTTCATTCATTCGGTGAACAACGTTTATGGCAACGTCATCACGACAGGTGCCTGGGAAATCAACCGCACGTATCAGGTCGCTGTCGCGTCAAAACTCCTCGAAGCCATCGGCATGATGCCGTCGGAGGCGATGGATGCGACATATCCCATCCGCATGGGCACGCGCATCATCGGCAATCCGACGGTCGCATTCGGCCCGTTCGTGCTGCCAATCCTTGCAGCGAATGGCACGCAGATTGCCCTGATTTTGACAGTTGCACCACTCGTCGTCCTGATGCTCGAGCGCGGGACGTGGCGGCAGCGCCGCTTTTCCTCAGCGTTGGTTTTCGGTTCGGGATGCGTGCATGGCGTCGTGGCATTTGCCGCGTTTCTCGTGTCGCTCGGGATTGCCTGCGCGGTGTATGACATTCCGATGTATGGCGCATGGTGGCAGATTGCTCTGATCGGGGCGGGGTTCGTGTTCTTCGTCATCGGTGCACTGTCGTTTTTCGGGAGCATCAGCCCGATGCCCGTCGTGGCGCTCCAGCTTCCGATTTTCTACATCATGCCGGGCATCCTCTACAGCGGCATGGCGTGGCCGGACTACATGATGACAGAGGGAGCGGCGTTCTATGCCGCACTCGTGCCGATTACATACCTCGCCGTGCCATTGCGTGATCTCATGCTGACAGGCTATGCGCCGATGTTCTGGCAGGATTTCGGCATTCTGGTGCTCGGTGGCGTCATTACGCGCATGCTGGCTGTGACATTTTTCCATCTGCGCCAGCGTTGGACGCTGCGTGCGGAGCGGAAAACAGCGTGCGGGGAGGTGACGGCATGATTCGGAAATTCCTGCGCCTCTGCTGGCGCGAATGCGTGCTCTGCTGCAAAGACCCGCGCCGCCTCATCTTTCTGTTCGGGGCGGCGCTCGCCTATATGGCGCTCTTTTACCTGCTTTATTCGCCGAACATCGTCAAAAACATCCCCGTCACGATCTGCGACGAGGATGATTCCGTCATCAGCCGCGAGATTGTGAAGCGGATTGGCGACAATGACTTTTTTCACGAACCTGTGATGGCCGCAACGCAGGAAGAGGTGCTCGAAGACCTCCATGAGCAGCGCGCCGTGCTCGGCGTCGTGATTCCCAGAGACTTCAGCAAGGAGATTCTGCGCGGCCGTTCGCAGACGCTCCTGCTCGCCCTCGACGGCACGAATCTCATGCCGGTCAGCACGTCTGTACGCGAGATGGAAAATCTGCTCGCAGTGTACGGCAACGAGCTTGCCGCGCAGAACGTCGCGCAGCGCACAGGTCTTGACCGCAGCCGGGCGCATCGCAAGACGGAGCCATTCCGCGTGACAACGCGCATGCTCGGCAACCCGATCCAGGGCTATGCCTGGTTCTTCCTCATCGGCCTCGGCATCGCCGCATTTCAGCAAGGGCAGTTTTTCGCGACGGGCTCGTCGATGTTCCAGGATGACCCGGAGGGGCGGCGAGGCATCCCGCCCGCATTGCTCTACGTGCAGAAACTCGTCTTCTATACAGTCGCCGCATTCTTCTCCTATTCGATGGCGCTCGGCGCGATGACGCAGGTGGCCGACATCCCGCGAAAAGCGCCGCTTTCGGTGTTGCTGCTGCTGGGCCTCGTGTTCTCGTTCGCCCTCACAGCGCTCGGCCTCTGGTTCGCGAGCCTGTTTTCGAGCGAATACCATTTCGTCCAGTGTTCGCTGATTTATCCCGTCGTCGGATTCATCCTCGCAGGCTACACCTGGCCCCTCGCCGCCATGCCCGCCCCGCTTCAGATCGCCGCGCACTTCCTGCCGCAGACCTGGTTCATGGAGCCGTTCCGCCAGTGCCTGCTTCTGGGTGTGCCTGCGGATTATTGGGAGCACATCGAAGTGCTCACGGGGATGGGCGTGTTCTTTACCGTGCTCGGAGCGTGGAGCTGCTGGCGGAAATGGCGATTCACGCAAGACTTCCTCTCAGAGGAAGCTGTTGCCGACAGGTGACCGAGAATGTGTCGAAGGTCGTTCCTAACGATTTTATACGAAAAGACCTGCGAAGGAAGCAACTTCCTTGCAGGTCTTTTCGTGTCAGTCCGTATATAGCAGAACGATGCGTCCTGCTTTTCTTGTCTTCTGCATGTCGATGACACGCTGGTTGCGCGAGCCTCGGAAGTGGAGTGTGAGGTCGCGCTGGGTTTCTTCGTAGGGGCCGTCGACGAGGACGTCGAGTTCGCGGAGGAGGGCGCGTGTTGCTTTGTCTTTCTCGGCACGCTTCTCGAGCTCTTCGAGCGTGAATCCCGTGTAGCTCCAGACATCGAGGCCGCGCTGGTGGACGGCGCGGGCGAGGTCGGCGAGCGGCGCAGGTTGGAGGAATGGTTCGCCGCCGCTGAACGTGATGCCGGAGAGAATCGGGTTTTCTGCCATCTGCTGGAGGATGGCGGCCGTGTCAATCGTCCGCCCGCCCTCCGTCGGCTGTGTCTCAGGATTCTGGCAGCCGGGACAGCGGCGCGGGCAGCCCTGCACGAAGACCGTCAATCGGCAGCCGTCGCCGTCGACGATGCTGTCATCGACGATGCCGGCAATCTGGAGCTTCATCAGTGCAGGCCGTGTTTTACGCGGTCGTGCTCCTCGGCGCGCTTGGCATCGTTCCAGCGGTCGATCGTGCCGACGAGGTAGCCCGTAATGCGGCGGATGCGCTCGAACTTCTGCGGGCGGAGCTGGTAGTCGAGCGAGACCGTGCCGTCCGGACGGCAGACAATCGCGATGCGGTCGACCGGCTCCTGCGTCTTGTCCGCGACATAGCTGATGTAGTTCGTGATTTCCTTTTCGGACATCTCCGGGATGCCCTTGACCGTGACTTCCGTTCCGTTGACTAACATAATAAATCCGCCCTTTCCCTATTGAAAGAAAGGCTGTCGTATCTGCACTAGCCCCAAAGCCCCCCTCTTTGAGGGGGGGACGGGCCGCGTGAGCGGCGGGGGGAGTAGTTTGAGGCACTAGCCAATCTTTTTGTACGTTGTATCTTTGCTCTGTTTCTGCATTATACAACATCTAGTGGATGGCGTCAATATGTGCATCAACATGTGGATAAATTGTGGATAAGTCGGTTCAGCGCCCGTCTGCCACGTCGTCCCCGTGCAGCACCGTCCGGATCGGGTACGGAATCTCAATGCCTTCTTCGCGGAATCTCCGCGTCAGCGCCTTGATGAATTCATGTTTGAGCAGGAACTGCGAATCGAAGGCACTGCTGTGCAGGATGACTTTGAAGTTGATACTCGAATCACCGAACTCCGTAAAGCGCACGAGCGGATCCTGCTCGACTTTCTTGTCGACGCGTGCGAGGACTTCGTTCGCGACTTCGAGCGTGACTTTCTCGACGAAATCGAGGTCGCTGTCATAGGCGACGCCGACGGGGATGCTGATGGCCATGTCGCGGCGCGGCAGGCTGAAGTTCGTGATGTTCGACGAGGCGATCTTCTGGTTCGGGATGACGACCATGTTGCTTTCGCCAGCCGGGACGATGGTCGTGAAGCGCCAGGTGATGTCCGTGACGCGGCCTTCTTCGCCCGTGCTGAGCTTGATGTAGTCGTCGATGCGCAGCTGCTTCGAGAGGATGAGGTGCAGGCCCGAGAAGATATTCGCGAGCGTCTCTTGCAGTGCGAGGGCGACGGCCATGCCGCCGACGCCCATGGCGGTCAGGATCGGGGCGATCGAGATGCCGTAGTATTGCAGAACGACGAGCACGCCCATCGCGTAGATGACGACGGTCAGAATGGTCGAGAGCAGCGTCGTCTTCGGCAGCTTTTCCTGCGAGCGCTCGATGCGCATCTCGACGACGCCATTGACTGTGCGCGCGACGACGCGCGTGATCGAGAGAATGATGACGGTGAAGAGGATGTAGGAAAACAGCTTCGAGAGCTGCGGCGGGATGTCGATCGTGCCGACGATCCAGTACAGGCCGACGACGAGCGTCAGCGAGATCGGCACGCCTTTCATCGCATTGATGAAGACATAGTGCCACGTCCCTTCCTCGACGTCGACATGCTTCTCGATGCGGCGGTTGATGAGCTTGTTCAATGTGATGCCGACGACGAGGGCGCCGACGAGGATGCAGAGCGGCACGAGGAGCGGCTCGACGAAGAACTTCCAGTCGGCGAGGCTCGTCCAGTCAAAATTCGGCAAAGCGATTCCTCCTTGCAAAGGTTCGGTGATGCGGTTGCTTGCAGATTGCCTGCCAGCCCATTATACTATAGGAAACGTGGTTTGAAAATGAATTTTGCAAAGGGGCATCATTTATATGAAAGAAATTCTCGCTGAAGGCCCGCGCCTGCGCCTGCGCCACGCCGGTATTGAAGACCTCGACTACATCCTGCAGCTCGAATACGATCCTGAAAACGTCAAGTTCATCGTGCCGTTCGACAAAGACTTCCACACGAAGATCCTCGAAGGCGCAATCGAAGAGTCCATGGACGTGATTGCAGAGGAAAAAGAGACGGGCGAGCGCGTCGGCTACTTCCTTATCAACGGCCTCAAGACCGAGGCGCACGAAATGGAATGGACGCATGTCGTCATCCAGAAAAAAGGCATGGGCTACGGCCACGAGGCCATGAAGCTCCTCAAGAAATACTGCTTCGATGTCAAGAAGTTCCACCGCGCGTGGCTCGATTGCAAAGACTACAACGACCGTGCCCTGCACCTCTACGAAAGCGAAGGCATGCTGCGCGAAGGCCTCTTCCGCGAGACCATCATCACAAACGGCGTCTACGAAAACCTCGTCGTCCTCGCCATCCTCGACCGAGAGTATGCGGAGAGGAAAGCGGCGGGGCAGGAGCTGTGACTTTTTGAAACGGAAAGGAACTCTGCGATGGTTTTGACACCGAATCCCTATCGCCCAGGCGCGGGCACGACGCCGGCATATCTCGCGGGGCGTGAGCAAGTGCTGCACGACGCACAGGCCGTGCTTGAAAACATCCGCGTCGGCTTTCCCGCGCGCTCCGTCATTTACTACGGCCTGCGCGGCGTCGGCAAGACCGTGCTCCTCAATCGCATCGGCGAACTAGCGGAAGATATGGACGTGCCGTCGGAATACATGGAAATCGCCGAGCGCGAGCACAGTTTCCAAGATGCCATCGTGCTCCACGTCTACAAGCTCATGAGCAAGCTGAGCCCTGTGGACAAGCTCGAGGGCTATGTGAAGAAGGCCATGGGCATCCTCAAGGCGTTTTCCGTGAAATACACGGATGCATCATCTGGCATCGAGATCGCATTCGACCCCGTGCATGGTATCGCTGACACGGGAAACCTGTCGAACGACATGACGGAACTCTTTCTCGCGCTCGGCCGTCTCGCGCAGAAAAAAGAACAGGGAGCGGTCCTGTTCATTGACGAAATCCAGTATATTGGCGGGAGAGATTTTGAAGCGCTGATCGAGGCATTGCATCGCGTGAATCAGAAAGGCTACCCGCTCGTCATCTTTGCAGCCGGCCTGCCAAAGATCGTGCGGCTGGCCGGCGAAATCAAATCGTATGCTGAGCGACTGTTCCAGTACATCGACATTGGCGGCCTTTCGGCAAAAGACGCGGAGCTCGCGCTCGTGCAGCCAGCGGCCAAGCTTCATGTCGCATACGATGATGCAGCCGTGGCGAAAGTCCTTTCCGTGACGGAAGGCTATCCGTACTTCATTCAGGAATACGGCAAGTGGATCTGGGAAAATCGAGAACATGCAGACACGATTACGACAGCAATCGTCGACCGCGCCTATCATGATTTTGAAAGCACGATGGACGCAGCATTCTTCAAAGTGCGCCACGATCGTGCCACGCCGCGCGAACTCGAGTTCATGACTGCGATGGTTCGTTGCAAAGAGCTCCCGTGCAGCATGAAGGATATCGCGCAAAAGCTCGGCGAGCCCGCGAAAAAAGTCGCTCCTCTCCGCGCACAGCTCATCCACAAAGGCTTCATCTACGCGCCGCAGCGCGGGACGATTGCATTCACCGTGCCGCAGTTCGACAAGTATTTGAAGCGGACGTATCATATTTGAGAATGTTGGGCGCTTGTATTCTTGGAAGGAATGGTGAAGATGACTTCGAAAATCGCAGAAACACAAATCGAAGTGCTGTCGAATGGCACAGTCACGCCGAAGAATGGGACGAATGTGCGCCAGCCGTATCAGCATCAGAAAAACGCTATGGCGAATCTGGACTTGATGGATGCGGAAGATGCTTACAGCACGCTTGTCGTGTTGCCGACAGGCGGTGGCAAGACCTACACGGCCTCCTTGTGGCTGCTGAAGCATGCACTCGACCGGCACAAGAAAATCCTGTGGATTGCGCATCGGCAAATGCTTTTGGACCAAGCGGCAGAATCGTTTCAGAAATATGCCTATGCAGAGTCCCTTCCCAGCATTACGTCGTTCCGCTATCGCATCATTTCTGGTGCGCCGTCGCATGACCGCAGCATCGACATCGTTCCGACGGATGACCTCGTGATTGCAAGCAAGGACAGTATCGGCCGGAATCTTTCAGCGCTGGATGCATGGCTGGCAGGCACGGATGAAGTGTATCTCGTAATTGATGAAGCACATCACGCGACGGCGAAAACGTATCGCAAAATCATCGACTATGTGGAAGCACATGTAAAACGCACAAAGCTCATCGGCCTGACTGCAACACCATTCCGCACCGCCGAGCAGGAACGCGGGCTGCTCGCGAAGATTTTTCATGATGGCGTGCGGAACGGGCGGCGCGTCAAAGGCGATGTCGGCATCACGTATCAGATCGGGCTGAAGGATTTGATCAATCGCCAGATTCTTTCCCAACCGATTTTTGAAAGCTGCTATACGGAAGAAGATTATGGTACGGCGCTTGGCAAGGACGATTGGGAACGCATCATGCAGCTAGATACGCTCCCCGATGATCTGGCGACCCAGATCGCCGATAGCGCTCCGCGAAACCGCTTGATTGTCGAGACCTACAAGAAGAAAGCGGATGTCTACGGGCAGACGCTCGTCTTTGCTGTGAATGTCGTACATGCCATCACGCTGGCAAAAATCTTCAACAGAGCAGGCGTTCCAGCGGATTTCGTCGTCTCCGATGTCAAGGACATGGTGACGGGAGTCCGCATCAGCCGTGCGGACAATGAACGGAAGTTGCAATCGTACCGCGATGGAAAACTCAAGGTACTCGTGAATGTCAACATCTTGACGGAAGGCGTGGACTTGCCGCAGACAAAGACGGTATTCTTGGCGCGTCCGACCGTTTCGACGATTCTCATGACGCAGATGATCGGCCGCGCTTTGCGCGGCACGGCGGCAGGCGGTACGTCCGAGGCGTATATCGTTTCGTTTGTCGATGACTGGAACGAGCATATTGCATGGGTTAATCCAGAAAGCATCTTCACGGGGGACGGAAATGATTTCGTGGAGAACGCCATCGCGCGTCAGCAGCATGAATTGCGGATGATTGCGATATCGAAAATCGAGGAATTCGCGTCCATCGTAGATGGCTCCATCGATACGACGGCGTTGGAAGCTGTGCCGTTCGAGAAACGCATCCCGCTCGGCATGTATGCGTTCACATGGCTCGAGGAAAACGGCATGGATCATTCCTATCAGGTCATGGTCTATGACAGCACACAAGCTGCTTACGCCGAAATGATGGACGCGTTGCCGAAACTCTTTGAAAGCTTTGGCTGCGATGACGAGTATCTTTCAGATGCGACGTTGCATGAAATGGCAGAGCAGTGCCGTGATACGTTCTTCCTTGGAGACATGATTCCTTCGTATGACGAGCAGGACATCATTCACGTCTTGCAATATTACGCGCAGAAAGAGTCCGCACCGAATTTTTACACATTTGATGATATCGACCGCAGCAAGCTCGATGTTGCTGCCATTGCGAAGCATATCTTTGATGAGGATATGGGAGCGAGGAAAAAGGCAGAATATGTGAATGACCTTTGGAATCGTTCGGATGACAACATGCTTCGGCTGTTCTTTGGCCGGAAACAGTATTTTTGGAAGCAGCTGGACATCGAAATCATGAAACTGTCGGACATCGGCATTTATGGTGACGAGAAAAATGTGCAATATGGGAAGAAGAAGCTCGCAGACATGCCGCTGGGGGAGATTGCGCGGTACAATCCCGCATTTGAAAAGGAGCTCCGCGACGGAGCGTTCGCGGCTGCCAAGGATGAGGAAGGCTACTATGTCTGCGCATCTTGCGGCAAGCGGGACAAATCGCGCATCCCGTTCCAAGTCGAACATATCGTGCCGATGAATCGCGGCGGCAAAAGCATCCCAGAAAATCTCCAGATTCTTTGCCGCGCTTGCAACGGAAGAAAGAGCGACCGATGAAACGATCGTACTATTATGATGATCTCGGCATCGCAACGGTTCTCATGAGCCATGGTTTTGGCGTCCGCACGATGATGAACGTCTTGCAGCGCATCTATGAGACGGATCGGCTGCTGCTGGAACCAGAGTATCAGGATGACAAAAAAGCATTCTTTTCCGACGTGCTGTATTGGACGGATTATCTCGTGGACAAGGTGCAGCTCGATTGCGAATTTCCAGCGATTCAAAAGGATTTGGAAGGCATCGGGAACGCGGGAGATCAAGTATGGCAAGATGATTACGATACGGAACTGTTTTTCTTGAACGTGCGCCTGCGCATCTTGTATCTTGATCAGCAAGATTTCGTCCGTATCAAGATGAAGACGTTGCTTGCACGGTACGGGTACAAGCGTCGTAGCTCGCAGCTGATGAAGCATTTGCAAGACTGCATGGAAGCGTATCACATTCAGCCATACCTTCGAGGCAGGGAATTGTGCGATTTGCGAACCATCCGTTTGGACGATATGGTTTCGTTCCGAGTGGAATGACACAGCGAGTACTGGATTTTTGGGGAACAAAATGTTTTGGCTGTTATGTCAGCGGAAACGAGGAGGGGATGTCAGATGCGGCGATTTGATGATTTTTGTCGGGCGCTCAAGAATCTGCAGGAGATTCGCGGCAAGCAGCCACCGTATGACACCATTACGCAGACAGGCATGGTGTCGCTGTTTGAAATCTGTTTCGAGCAGGCGTGGAAGGCGATGAAAGAGGCGCTGGAACTGAATGGTTTCAGCAAGGAACAAACGGGCTCGCAGCGCTCGTCGCTTGCAACACCATCGCACATACGTATAATGATGCTGCGGCGCTTGACATCATTCACGAGACACAGGAACGTTATCTGCCAATGCTGGAAACGCTGAAACTGAATTTGTATGAAAAATTGAGGCTTCTCCCATAACTGTGGGTAAGCCAGCATGAAAAAAAGAAATCACTTGCACGCTCTGCTATAGTAGAAGCTGCTAAACAAACTGCCTTCGCAAAGGAGTCCGTGCAAGTGATTTCTGCTTCTACTCTAG
>JALEZZ010000079.1 GCA_022773585.1 Selenomonas sp.
GCTAGTTGCTGTTCGGGCGTGAGTTCGCGTTTTCGTTTTGCCATTGTGTTCATCCTTTGCGGTTGCGAGTGATTCTGTCAGTATGCCAGAACCGACGTTGACTTGTAAAGGCCTTTTACACAAACTATTTTACACTCCCAGCGTTGCTGACAGCCGGCCAGCCAGAATGCATCGACCATATCGCGCTATCGAAAACCTTCGTCAGCAAACATCCCGTCGAAATCGAAGAATGGAATATCGGTCGAACGTTGTCTGACCACAAGGGAATTGCTGTGACGCTGCTCTGATTCGGTGAAAAGACACAGCTTATATCAATCATACGCCCTATGTGAATTGTAAAGAGGTGTACGTATGCTCCGCTATGTCGAAGCTGGATTGAGTGATTTGGAAGTTCCACAAGAAATCTCATTATGCATATATCTATCGGGATGCATCTACCGATGTGAGCATTGCCACTATCAAGATTTGCAAGCTCCTGACGGCGGAAACCTTCTTGCTGAGAATTTTGAACCATTATTTCTTGCATACCAGGCTTACATGACATGCCTTTGCTTCTTAGGCGAGGGAAGCGCATGTGACCAGCATGAGTTACTGCATTATGTCGAATATGCACATGCAAAGAACGTCAAATCGTGCCTTTACACAGGCAAAGAACAGCTGGAAGATTGGATGCATAATTTTGACTATGTAAAAATTGGAAAGTATCTGCCGCAAAGAGGGCCTTTATGGAGCGAAACGACCAATCAGCGTATGTATGTCAGGCACCATGAAATCTGGTTTCCTCTGAAACCGGCCATGTTTCGATAAAGGGAGGCGAACCGCGATGAAACGAAAACTTCGCACGCTGATGACGCCGTTTGAGGCGTTTCTGACCTGGGAGGCCGGGAGCGGGGTGATTTTGCTTGCGAGCGCTATTCTTGCGCTTGTGATTGCCAATTCACCGCTCGGGCCTGCCTACGAGCATCTGCTGCACACGGAGATCGGCATCGGCACGGGCGACTGGCGGCTTGAGATGAGCCTTGTCCACTGGGTCAATGACGGCCTCATGACGGTGTTCTTCTTCGTCATCGGGCTCGAAATCAAGCGCGAATTCCTCTACGGCGAGCTCCGCACGAAGTCGGCGATGGTACTGCCGGTCTGCGCGGCGCTCGGCGGCATGCTTGTACCCGCGCTCTTGTACTCCGTCATCAACCTCGGCACGCCGACGGCTGGCGGCTGGGGCATCCCGATGGCGACGGACATCGCGTTCGCGCTCGGCATCATGACACTCGCGGCAGGCAGTGCGCCGGTCGGCCTCGTCGTGTTCCTGACGGCGCTCGCCATCGTCGACGACCTCGGCGCCATCGTCGTCATCGCGCTCTTTTACAGCAGCGACGTCTCGCTCACCGCGCTCGGCATCGGGCTTGCATTCCTTGCGGGTGCCTTCGTGCTCTCGCGCCTGCGCGTCGAATTCCTCCCCGCCTATCTCGTGCTCGGCCTTGGTGCCTGGCTCGCGTTCCTCGCATCGGGCATCCATCCGACGATTGCAGGCGTCCTGCTCGGCTGTGCCATCCCCGCGACGACCAGCCTCGACGATAGCGTCCTGCACGACGGCGATCATCCGAAAACGGCAGGTCATCACGGCTCGTTGCTGCACAAGCTTGAAGAAGCGCTCGAACCCTGGTCGGCCTACGTCATCATGCCGATCTTCGCACTCGGGAATGCGGGCGTCAGCATCAGCGGCGCAAGCCTCGACTTCGCCTCGCCGCTCTTTCTCGGCATCGCCGCCGGCCTCGTCATCGGCAAACCGCTCGGCATCTACGGCAGCGTACGGATTCTCACAAAAATCACGGGAGCCCCGCTGCCGGGCGGGGCAAGCCCTGGGCAGGCGCTGTCGGCTGGAACGCTCGGCGGAATTGGATTTACCATGAGCATCTTTATTGCGACGCTGGCATTTCCCGAGGCCGAAACGCTGGCGGCGGCGAAGTTGAGCATTCTCGTTTCGTCGGTGGTGGCGGGGGGACTGGGGGCTACATTGTTCCAAGTTGTAAAAAAGTAATTTCGGCTTCGCAATCGCACCCGCGGAAGTTCAGCCTTGCTCTTTGTATCGTCATACAAGGGACTCCCCCCGCCCTTCGGGCCCGTCCCCCCTCTAGAAGGGGGCTCCGTATAAGAGAGGCTCCGTTTCGATTGTCGCGTCAATCACGAAGAAACTTTCGCGAAGAACAGCCCGTCTTCGGGCGGGAAAGGGGATGCATAAGGAACCCGTTAAGGAATCGTCCGTGGGTTCCGTTGTATCCCCTGTCCCGCCCGCGACCACGCATTCCCTTCGCGTGCTCCCCTCCCATCAATGCGACCACTACTTTTAAGGAGGTCTTCTTTTTGTCCGATTTTCTCATCCGCGTCGCCCGTCCGCAGGACGCGCGGCAGATTGCTGCGATTTATGCTCCTTATGTCGAAAAGACCGCCATCTCTTTCGAGACCGTCCCGCCGACGGCGACGGCCATGCTGCGGCGCATGGATGATGTGCTGCACCGCTATCCCTACCTCGTCGCCGAGCGGGATGGTCGCGTGCTCGGCTTCGCCTACGCACATCCCTTCGTCGGCCGCGCGGCCTATGATTGGTCGGCCGAGATGACGATTTATCTCGCGATGGACGAACGCCATCACGGTCTCGGCGGCGCACTCTACCGCAAGCTCGAAGACATCCTGCGCGCGCAGGGCGTACTGAACCTCAATGCCTGCATCGGCTGTCCGAAGGAAGACAAAGGCGACGAGTACCTGACCTACAACAGTGTCGATTTCCACAAGCATCTGGGCTACACATGGGTCGGTCGGTTCCACGACAGCGGCTACAAGTTCGGCCGCTGGTACGACATGTGCTGGATGGAGAAAATTCTCGGCGAGCACAAAACGCCTGCGGCCCCCATCCGGCCTTTTCCCGAAGTCCGCAAAGAGTTTGGCCTCTAACTTTCCCCACACGTCAAAAATCCCGGCTGGGCGATGCCCAACCGGGATTTTCATATCTCGCTATTAGAACTTGAACTTTGCCGACTCCTTCTGCAGATGCTCTGCCATCTGCGCGAGGTTCTGGCTCGAGGCTGCGATTTCCTGCATCGAAGCCGACTGCTCTTCTGTCGCGGCCGAGATGGAGGAAATGTTTTCTGCGACTTTCTCCGTCGCCTGCTCGACTTCTTCCGACCCCTTCAGCACGGCGCGGCCCGCATCAGCGACTGCGGCTGCCCGCTTGGCCGATTCCTTGACGAGCTCATCGACCTTCGCGACATGCGTCGCGATTTCCTGGAACTTCTCGCCCGCCTGGTTCACAACCTCGCTGCCGGAGCGGACTTCTTCGACGCCTGCCTGCATCGACTCGACGGCGCGGCTCGTCACGCTCTGCACGTTCTTGATGGTTTCGGAGATTTCCGACGCTGCCTCGCTCGACTGCTCGGCGAGCTTGCGCACTTCGTCAGCGACGACCGAGAAGCCGCGGCCCGCCTCGCCTGCGCGCGCTGCCTCGATGGCTGCGTTGAGCGCGAGCAGGTTCGTCTGCTCCGCGATGCTCTGGATCGTCGAAATGATCTCGCCGATGTGCTCCGAATTCTTGCCGAGGTCGGCGACGGCTTCCGCCGACTGCTCCGACGTATCGCGGATTTTCTTCATCTCGCGCACGGCGTCCTCGATGGCCTTGACGCCATCGGCCGCCGCTTCGCCCGCGAGCCCCGACGACTGGCTGATGGTCTCCGACGTCTCCGCGATGCCGCGCACGTCGCCCGCCATCTTGCGGATGTTCGCGACGACATCATTGAGCGTCTTCGACTGCTCGTCCGACGACTCCGCGATGTCCGAGACGCGCTCGGCCACATGCGTGATGGTCTGCGCGACCTGCTCGACGCCCTGCGACATCTGCTCCGAGGCCTCCGAGACCTCGTCCGAGCTGCCCTTGATCTGCTGGAGCAGCGTGCGCAGATGCTCCGTCATCGTATGGAACGACGTCGCGAGGTGGCCGATTTCGTCATCCGTCTCAATCTCGAGCGCCGTCTCGCGCAGGTCGCCATCTGCGATATTTCCCGCTGCTGACTCGAGGCCGCGCAGCGGATGTACGATGAGATTCGAGAGGCCGAGCGTCGCAAAGAAGATCAGCACGAGTGCCACGACGAGGCCGATGATCAGCGCGATGCGGATGTGGTTCGCACTCGCAAGCACCTGCGAACGGTCGACAATCGTCAGATACTGGTAGCCCGTCTTGTCCGACGCATAGACGCTGACAAACTTCGACGTGCCGTCGAGGTCGATCTCCTGCAGGCCCTTCTTGCCGAGGTCGAGCGAGGAAAGTTCGCCAAGATCTGCTTCGCTGAGCTTCGTGAAATCCTTGTCCGGGTGCTTCGGATCGGCGACGATGACGCCATTCTTATCCAGCACCATGAAATAGCCCGTCTCGCCAATCTGGATCTGGCTGATGCGGTCCGTCATGACCGGCAGGTCGATGTTGAGGCCGAGCACGCCGCGCGGCTCGCCGCTGTCGCTCTTGACGACGGCGAAAATGCCGACCGTCGGCGTGCCTTTCGACGTCTTGAACGGATCCGTGATGCGGACGGCGTTCGTGTCCTTCATGCTGTCCGTGAACCAGTCGCGCTTGCGCGAATCATAGCCCGTCTTGCGCTTGACGGCCGGATACTGCAGGTAGCCGCCGTCCATCGTGCCATAGCTCACGACCGAGACCGTGCTCTTGTTCGCCTGGCCGAAGCGCTCGAACAGCGCATATGCCTGCGCCTCGAAGCCGCCCTTCGCGGCCGGATCCATCGCGATCATGCCGTCGCTGCCCGGCGTGCCTGCCGATGCATCAAAATACTTCGTGATGTCGCCACCCTGCTTCAGCACAGGGTCATTCGCCATGTTGACGAGGCCATCGCGCAAGCCGTTCAGGAACGTGTCCATCGACGCATCCACCTGCTCCGCCTGCAGCTGCGACTCCGATGCAAAGGCATCCATCTGCGTGCTCGTGACGACCTTGTTGAGTGCAAAGCCCAGCACGAGCAGCACGACGATGAAGATGGCCGAGACACAGACCATGATCTTCTGCTTGACGCCGAGACGTCCCAAGAAATCTTCCATTTATTACCGCTTCCTTTCTTGTTTTTTCCGTGTTGCCTTCTGTAGTATCCCGTTTCTTGCTCATATTTCCTAGTAGCTTCTATTTTAACACACGGTTTCCCTGCTGAAAAGGAAAATTGTCATATTTTGGAAACGTTTTCATCGAAAATTTTCATCAAAGCGCCGCTTCGTCTCACGCACGCACATACTTCCCCCAGACGGCGAGACTCAGGAGTACCATGATGCTGCCTGCCACATAGAACACGGCATGCATGCCGATGCACGTCGCGACGACGCCGCCGAGAATCGGACCCGCCATCGAGCCGACCTGCTGCGCCGAAAAAAGATAGCCGAAGATGCGTCCCTTGATTTCCGCCGAGGAATTTTCTGCGAGCACGGCATTGATGGCGGGATGGATGCCCGAAAGGAACATGCTGCAGGTGAACTGCATGACGGCGAATGGTACGAGCGTGTCGGGGATGCCCTGGACGAAAAGTCCGACGCCCGCACAGACCATTGCGAGCGCCATGACGCGGAAGAAGCCTTTCCGCTGTCCGAGCTTGCCCCAGATGGGCGCCGTGATGGCCCCTGCGATGCCGCCGAGCGAGAACACGAGGCCTGCGACGAAGACGATGTTGGGGATGTCGCCCGCGAGCGCTGCGATGTACGTCGTGAGTACAGGCTGGAGAATCATGATGATCATCGAGACGAGCGTGCCGCAGAGCAGCATGTCCCGCAGGAGCGGCATGTGCCAGATCTTTGGCTGCGCTTTCGGCGCCTCCTTCTGCTTTTCCATCGCCTGCACAGACGCCGGCGGCTCCTTGATGAGGAACACGAACATCAAAAAGTTCACGAACAGCGCGCCTGCCGCGAGGAAGAACGACATCCGCATGCCGAACGCCGTCGCGAGCACGCCGCCAAAGAGCGGCCCGACAACGCCGCCCGCCGTCATGACGCCCTGCATGATGCCGAGGCAGAGGCCGAGCTTCGCAGACGGCGCATAGAGCGTCATGATCGCGAGATCCATCGGCCAGAGGCCCGAGGCAAAGCCCTGGAACATCCGCATGCCGACGAGCTCCTCCGGGCTCTGCACGATGCCGCCGAGGAAATAGCTCACCGCGAGGAGGAGGCTCGCGCGCATCGCCATGAGCCTTTTGCCGCGCGTGTCTGCCATGCGGCCCCAGATGGGCGCCATGACTGCCGACACGACGAACGATGCCGAGAACACGACGCCCGACCAGAGATTCACATGCTCCGGTGCCGCGCCGAGCTCCTCCGCGAGATAGAGCGGCAGGAACGGGATGATCATCGTGTAGCTCGCCGACATGAACAGGATGTTGCAGACGAGGATGGCCAGCACGACCTTCCAGCTGCGGTTCCCTTGAATTTCTTCTGTCATAGATTGCAACATCCTCCGTTTTTCATTCTCTCGAAATCATACCACCAATGCCCTGCCCCCTGCAATATCGATTCCCTCGCTGCGACTCAAGCTTGACTTTTGTGAAACAATTTCTTTTCATCGACGCTCTTTCGTGATAAACTGTAGCTATCGGAAAAGGCACGAAAAAGCCGCCAGAACAGGAACCCGCAGGAGATGACAGATGAGAGCCAACAAATGCTATGAACTCGCGCAGGAAGCACGGAAGCTCTCCGACCGCCACGACCCGCTCGAAATCGCCGAGGGCCTCGGCATCCATGTCCTGTTCGAGGACGACTACAAGGACCTGCTCGGCATGTATTACGCCAACTGGGGCAATCGCTTCATCTTCCTCAACAACCGCCTCGACGACATCTGGATGCCGATGGTGCTCGCGCACGAAATCGGCCACGACCAGCTCCATCGCGACCTCGCCAGCCAGACGCTGCAGGAATTCAACCTCTTCCAGATGCAGAGCCGCACGGAGTACGAAGCCAACGCCTTCGCCGCGCACCTGCTGCTCGAAAATGACGAAGTCTACAGCCGCCTGCGCGAAGGCTGCGACGTCCCGACGCTCGCGAAAGAAATGAACGTCAACATCAACCTCATGCTCATCAAGCTGCAGGAGATGGCCGCGCTCGGCTATGACCTCCGCGTCTCCGACTGCGGCGACAGTCATTTCTTCAAGAACATCCATACCTGACACGAACGGAGGAACCATCATGGAGAAACACACGACCACGGCATCTGCAGAAGAGCAGAGCCACGAAGAAACCATCGAGAAATACGTGACGCAATCCGTCGACTTCTTCTGCAAGACGCGCAGTACGGGCGACCTCGAAACGCTCCGCCGCGAGCTGCCGGGCCTTGCCGTCGAATATTTTCACAAGCTCCGCGAAGCCTGCGCGCCCGTGACGAAGCCTGAAGAAGACTTTGACAAATGGTATTCCTTCATGGCGCGCTACTCCGCCGCCGAATTCCTCAAGCTCCTCGAACAGACCGGCGCCTACGCAGGCGAGCTCGCGGACGCCGCGCATGAAGACGTCGAGAACCTCTTCTCCGAATTCGTCCGCGTCAACATGCGCCAGCTCATCGAAAGTGCTGAAAGCGTCGCGAAAGACCTGTACAAGAAAGAAGAAGAGGCTGCACACGCTTCCGGCTACGAGATTTCCTGATTCCTGAGAATCGAGTAGGAGGGATTTCTGATTAGAAATCCCGACCTCTCACACCACCGTGCGTACCGTTCGGTACACGGCGGTTCCTTAGTTTTCGCTTACTTGCCGGTAATAGCCCGTCATGGTGATATAGCCAAGGCGGGCTATTT
>JALEZZ010000036.1 GCA_022773585.1 Selenomonas sp.
GTGGCATGATGAAGAACAGGCATCTGGCGAAAGCCGTCGCGGCGTGCAAGTTCTATGAATTTCGCACAAAACTCACGGTGAAATGCCGTGAGCGCGGCATCGAACTCCGTGTCGTTGACAGGTTTTATCCGAGCTCGAAAACGTGCCACCATTGTGGACATGTCAAGAGTGACTTGAAACTGTCTGACAGGATCTATATCTGCGGATGCGGATATACGGCCGACCGCGACCAGAATGCAGCGATGAACCTCCGAGATGCGAAAGAATACAAGATCGCCTAAAGGCACAGGCACTTGTATGTGTACCGATGGCTAAAAGAAAGTGCGGACTTCGGCCTGCGCTTAGTCGGGAATTTACGGCTATGGAGTGTGATACCAAACGCCAGTAGCCTGCGAGCAATCGCGGCGAGAGCGCACACGACGAAATAGCAAGAAGACACCGCGAGGTTCTTCCAAAACATCTAAAATATACATATTTGAGTATATTTTATGTAGCAGGCGCGGAGATGGAAACAGCAGGGGCATCAAGTCTCTTGGGAAAACACGTCGTCCTCGGTGTGACGGGCGGCATCGCAGCGTACAAGGCCGTCGAAGTCGTGAGCCGTCTGCGCAAGAAAGGCGCGCATGTCCACGTCATCATGACGCGCGGCGCGCAGAATTTCGTGACGGAGCTCACGTTCCGCGAGATGAGCGACGAGCCCGTCATCACGGACATGTGGGCGAAAGTCACGCATTACCATGTCGAGCACATCGCGCTTGCAAAGCTCGCCGATGTCGTGCTCGTCGCGCCCGCGACCGCGAACTTCCTCGCGAAGGCGGCCTGCGGCATGGCGGACGACATGCTGATGACGACGCTGCTCGCGACGAAGGCTCCGATTTTCGTCGCGCCTGCCATGAATACGGCGATGTACGAGAACGCCATGACGCAGGAAAATCTCGAACGGCTGCGCGCACATGGATTCCATGTCGTTGAGCCAGCGAGCGGCCAGCTCGCCTGCGGCACGAGCGGGGCCGGGCGCCTGCCGGAGCCCATCGAGCTCGTGGCCGTGCTGGAACAGTTCTTTGAGTCCAAGCGCGACCTTGTCGGCCGCAAGGTTCTCGTGACGGCGGGCGGCACGCATGAGCCGCTCGATCCCGTGCGCTATCTCGGCAACCGCTCGACGGGCAAGATGGGCTTTGCCGTTGCCGAGGCGGCCGCACAGCGCGGCGCGGACGTCGTGCTCGTGGCTGGGCCTGTCGGACTCGAGACGCCTGCGGGCGTGCGCCGCGTCGATGTGCTGACGGCACAGGAGATGCACGATGCCGTGCTCGCGGAGTATGCGACAGCGGATGCCGTCATCAAGGCGGCGGCCGTCGCTGATTATCGCCCAAAGGAACGTGCCGGGCAGAAAATCAAGAAGAAGGATGGCAGCCTGCTTTTAGAGCTCGTGCGCAATCCTGATATTTTGAAGGAACTCGGCGAGAAGAAGCAGCAGCAGGTGCTCGTCGGCTTTGCGGCCGAGACGGAGCGCGTGATCGAATACGCGGCGGGCAAGCTCGAGAAAAAGAATCTCGACTTCATCGTCGCAAACGATGTGAGCCGCAAGGATGCAGGCTTTTCTGCTGATACGAACTGCGTGACGATCCTTGGGCGCGACGGCACGCACACGGAGCATCCGCTCATGAGCAAGCGGGCGCTCGCCGACATCATCCTCGATCGCGTGGCGGGGGCCTTGCCGAAAGGCTGATGGAGAAGGAAAGGATCAAGCAAGCATGCAATTAAAATCCATCAAAGTCATCAGCAGCGTTGCTCTCGGAGCAGCGCTGCTTTTTGTGGGCATTCATCAATCGGTGCAGCCGTGGACGGGGACGCAGGCAGAGGAGCCGTCGGTCGCGGAGGACGCGGCACAGGAATCTGCACAGGAAAGTGCACCCGAGGAACCGGTGCGCGTCTTTGCGGCAGATGATTTCTCGAATCTCGCGCCGTCTGCGCCGGACATTCCTGTCTATGACAAGTACACGCTCGCTGAGCGGCGGGCTGCGGGGCTAACAACGGCGATGCCGAAACTCGCTCCGTATCGCGAAGGCAAGGTCGCCTATCTGACGTTCGATGACGGCCCGGATGATAAGAATACGCCGGCCGTGCTCGACATCCTCCAGGCGGCCGGCGTCCATGCGACATTTTATGTGACGGGAAAGCAGGCCGAGGCGCATCCAGACATCCTCCAGCGCATCTATGACGAGGGGCATGCCATCGGCAACCACAGCTATGATCATCGCTATGAGAAGCTGTATCCGAATGTCCAAGGTTTCCTTGCCGAAATGGAGAAGACGGACGAGGTCATCCACAGCATCCTTGGCGTGCGGCCGCTGATTCTGCGCGCGCCGGGCGGCATCATCAGCCATTTCACGCCGGACTATGCGCCCGCGCTCCGCGCGAGTGGCTACGTCGAGCATGACTGGAACGTCAGCTCGGCCGACGCTGCGCCGAATCATCCCGTCGCGCAGGATTTCATCGACAACATCGCGAGCGAGACGGATGGCGAGGCAACAGCGCATACGGCCATCATCCTCATGCATTCCTCCGAGGGGCATGAAGAGACGGTCAAGGCCCTGCCGGAAATCATCCGCATCCTGAAGGAAAAAGGCTACACATTCGGCGTCGTCACGCCCATGACGCCGCAGCCGTGGTGAATGTGTAAATTTTTGAACGTGGTTCAACTTTTCCCTATTGACATGCAAGCGCAGCTACGCTATGATGAATACAGTCAGACAAAAACTGAACATCGGACTCATCCAGAGCAGTGGAGGGACTGGCCCTATGAAGCTGCGGCAACCCTTGCGTATGCAAAACGGTGCCAATTCCGGTAGGTGATACACCTATAAGATGAGAGTGAAAAAATCAAAGCTCTCTTTTTATAGAGGGCTTTTTCTTATGGACGGGAAACAGGAAAGCTCGATGTTCGGCAAAGTGCATGGGAGGTAGTACCAACATGAGCAAGAAACGTATGTACTTCACGTCAGAATCCGTGACGGAAGGCCATCCGGACAAGATGGCAGACCAGATTTCCGACGCCATCCTCGACGCGATCCTCGAGAAGGACCCGCAGGGCCGCGTGGCCTGCGAGACGCTCGTGACGACAGGCCAGGTGCATGTCGTCGGCGAAATCTCGACGAAATGCTATGTCGATATCCCGAAGATCATCCGCAAGACGGTCAGCGACATCGGTTACACGCGCGCAAAGTACGGCTTTGATGCCGAGACGTGCGGCATCCTCGTCTCGCTCGATGAGCAGTCGCCGGACATCGCGCAGGGCGTCAACCAGGCGCTCGAGGCGCGCGAAGGCCAGATGGAGGTGGAAGATGCCATCGGCGCAGGCGACCAGGGCATGATGTTCGGCTATGCGACGAATGAGACGCCGGAATACATGCCGCTGCCGATTGCGCTCGCGCATCGTCTCGCGCGCCGTCTCGCTGAAGTCCGCAAGGACGGCACGCTCAAGTATCTGCGCCCGGATGGCAAGACGCAGGTCACGATTCTTTACGAAGATGGCAAACCGGTCGCTGTCGATACCATCGTCATCTCGACGCAGCATGATGAAGATGTCTCTCTCGACCAGATTCGCAAGGATCTCATCGCCGAGGTCATCAAGAAGGTCGTTCCGGCAGAGCTCCTTTCGGACAAGACGCGCATCTTCGTCAACCCGACGGGCAAGTTCGTCATCGGCGGTCCGCAGGGCGATTCGGGCCTCACGGGTCGCAAGATCATCGTCGATACGTATGGCGGCTGGGCCCGTCATGGCGGCGGCGCATTCTCGGGCAAAGATCCCACGAAAGTCGACCGCAGTGCGGCGTATGCGGCGCGCTATGTCGCAAAGAACATCGTCGCGGCTGGCCTTGCCGACCGTTGCGAAATCCAGCTCGCTTATGCTATCGGCGTTGCTTATCCGGTCTCTGTCATGGTCGATACGTTCGGCACGAACAAGATTGACGAAGAGAAGATTGAAGAGCTCGCGAAGAAGCACTTCGACCTGCGTCCGGCCGGCATCATCAAGATGCTCGACCTGCGCCGCCCGATTTACAAGCAGACGGCAGCTTATGGCCACTTCGGCCGCACGGACGTCGACCTGCCGTGGGAACATACGGACAAGGCGGACATCCTTCGCAAAGAGGCTGGTCTCTGATTTATGGAGCACGAGATGCATTCTGACAAACCCATCGAGCCGGAAATCCTCGATGACATCGATATGGGCTCGCATGAGAAAGAGTATTCGGAGGAAGGTTTCTGGAAGAAGCTGAAGGGGTATGCGGCGAAGGCGGGGGTGTCGCTGGTTTACAAGGCGCTCCAGCTCTATTACGTCGCGCAGTCGCCCAATTGCCCGAAGCGGGTCAAGATGGGCATTTATTCGGCGCTCGGGTATTTCATCCTGCCGGTCGATGCCATTCCGGATTTCATTCCTCTCACGGGCTACACGGACGACCTCGCGGCCATCGCGATGGCGCTGCTGCTCGCGCAGGTCTACATCACAGATGACATTCGTGCGCGTGCAAAGGCCAAAGTTGCAGATTTCTTTGGCGAGGCGCAGGCGGCGAAGCTCAGGGATGCTGCTTCCTCAGAATGAGTTGCGCAAAATTTTGCCAAGGGCTCAGGGCATGCTAAGGATGCCGCTGTATACTTTCCAGAGTTACATTTTATGGAGGCTTTTGGATATGGCAAAATTGACACTCGAACAGGCAAAGACGATTCTCAAGAAGCATACGACGGAAGAGCATCTCTTCACGCATGCGGCGGCGGTCAGCGCGGCGATGGGCGCGATGGCGGAGCACTTTGGCGAGGACCAGGAGTATTGGGAGGCCGTGGGGTATCTCCACGACGTCGATTATGAAAAGTACCCCGACGAGCACTGCAAGCATGTGCGCGAATTCCTCGAACCCGAAAGAATCGATGACGAGACGATCGAGACGATTATCTCGCATGGCTGGGGCCTCTGCGTTGACGAGCCGGAGCCGACGACGCCGATTGCCAAAAGCCTCTTCACGGTAGACGAGCTCACGGGCATCGTGCAGGCGTACGGCCTCATGCGCCCGGAAGGTCTCGACGGCATGTCAGTGAAGTCTCTCAAGAAGAAGTTCAAGGACAAGAAGTTCGCAGCGAAATGCGACCGCGAGGTCATCAAAAAAGGCTTCGCGATGCTCGGCATGGAAGCGGCGGACGTCATGGAATGCGTCATCAAGGGAATGCAGGCGCACAAGGCAGAACTCGGATTCTGATTTCCGCGCCGCAGTCAAACTTTGCATAGAATTTACAATCCGATAACAGGAGCCCTCCTGTCTTGTGTTAAGGTGAACATAGGTTGTGTTCATCGACAAGATAGGAGGGCTTCTGTATCATGCAGTTTTGCAAGAGCAAGAAACGTTTGACCGCGTACATTCTCGCGGCACTCTGTGCCGCTTCGACGGCGTATGCCGCGACGGAGCATTGGAATGATGCTTCGCTGACGCCGGATGCGGTCGTGGCGACGCAGGCGGGCGACGAAAACTGGAGTCAGTGGAAGACGAGCTGGGAATCTATCAAGACGGATTATGAGCAGGTCTCGATGGCGCCGGGCAAGAATGCGTCGCAGATGAATTTCGCCTGGTATTCGAAAGAGCAGCCGACGCATGCAGAGGTCCGCATTTCGGAAAACGCTGACATGACGGGCGCGGCCGACTGGAAGGGCACGTCGAAGGAAGGCACCGTCGTGGACGGCGTGCAGTTCTTCACGAACAAGGTCACGGTCCGCAGCCTGAAGCCGGATACCACGTACTATTATCAGGTAAAGGTCGATGGCGATTGGAAGGACGTGCAGTCTTTCAAGACGGGCAATCCGGACGACTTCTCGTTCATGTATGTCGGCGACCCGCAGATCGGCGCGTCGAAGGGGCAGACGTCTTCCGAGGGAAACAAGCAGGATGGCGAGCTCGCGGCGCGCAACGATGCCTACAACTGGAACAAGACGCTGAACAGCGCGCTTTCGCAGCATCCGGAAATCAATTTCCTCGTCTCCCCGGGCGACCAGATCAACGAGCCGGCCGAAGACCAGTCGGCGGGCAAGATCCAGCTGCAGGAGATGCAGTATGCGGGCTATCTTTCCGCGAAAGCGCTGCGCAGCCTGCCGGAAGCGACGAGCATCGGCAACCATGACAGCATGACGGTCGGCTATCAGAACCATTTCAACACGCCGAATCCGTTCACGGAGGAAGCGACGCCGACGACGGCTGGTCATGGCTACTACTACACGTATGGCAACGCGCTCTTCATCATGATCAATGCGAACAACTACAACGCGGCCGATCATGAGGCGCTGATCAAGAAGGCCATCGCGGCGAACCCGAACACGAAGTGGCGCATCGTCGTCATGCATCAGGACATCTACGGCAGCGGCAAGGATCACTCGGACTCCGACGGCATCCTGCTCCGCACGCAGCTCACGCCGATCTACGATGCGAACAAGATTGACGTCGTCCTGCAGGGCCATGACCACACGTATGCGCGCACGTACCAGCTATCAGGCGACGGCAAAGACCATGCGACGTTCGACGAGTACAAGGTCGCGGGCCAGCAGGGCCAGCACCACAACCTCATCGACGCGGCGATGAAGGACGAAAGCAAGAAGTCCGTCTACGAAAGCCAGAACCTCTGCTACACGATTGCCGACATGAAGCAGGGCACGCTCCACAACCCGAAAGGCGTGTTCTACATGTCGTCGAATTCCGCGACGGGCTCGAAGTTCTACGAGCTCATCCCGCAGCAGCAGGACTACATCGCGGCGCGCAATCAGGATTGGCGCCCGACGTACTCCGTCATCCACATCACGAAGAATTCCTTCACGATTGACACGTACGATGTGGAAACCGGCAAGCCGATTGATGAATCGTACAGTATCATCAAAGACTGACGATATCATGAAATAAAAGGCTGCCTCCCTTCTTTCCGAGGGGAGGCAGTTTTTTGCGAGGAGCGTTTCCGATATGAAACACCCATTTTTGAAGCGTCTGATTTTTGTTTTCCTTGTTCTATTTCTCGTGGCTTTCTGTGTCCAGCTCAACGATGTCGAAAAGCCGCAGCTCGTCAATACGCAGGGGCGCACGTTCGAGCGGGCGACGGTGACGGAGATCGTGCGTGACAACTTGCAGGAGAACGGCAGCCGCATCGGCGACCAGATCGTGCGGCTCCAGCTCGAAGATGGGCAGGAGACGGAGGCGAATTGTCCGAACGGTTTGCTGTTCGGCACGGTCTGCGAGCCCGGCATGCAGGTCATCGTCATGGCGAGCCGCGCGGGTGAGCTCACGTCCTGTACGGTCTACAGCTATGACCGTTCGAAAGCCGTCCTCGGCTTCGTCGCGTTCTTCTGCGTGCTGCTCGCCGTCGTCGGCGGGCGGAAGGGCGTGAAGTCCGTTCTCGCGCTCGCCATCACGTTTGCGCTGTTCCTGTTCTTCTTCTTTCCCTTGCTCCTGCATGGCGTCGCGCCCATCGTCGCAGCCGTCGTCACGGCCTGCCTCGTGCTCGCACTCACGGTCTGGCTCATTTGCGGCACGACGCAAAAAGCTCTCGCGGCTGGCATCGCGGCGCTGGGCGGTGTACTGGCAGCTGGCGTCGCGGCCGAGGTGTTTGGCCAGGCCGCGCACATCTCGGGCTACAATGTCACGAACATCGAATCGCTGATCTTTGTCGCGCAGAGCACGAACATCGACGTCGGCGGTCTGCTCTTTGCGGGCATTCTCTTCGCTTCGCTCGGCGCCGTGCTCGACATCGCGATGGATGTGTCGGCGGCCGTGGCCGAAGTCCATGCTTCTGATCCGGAGAAGGACCGCAAGGCGCTTTTTGCGAGCGGCATGAACGTCGGCCAGGACGTCATGGGTACGATGGCGGCGACGCTGATTCTCGCGGTCTTCGGCGGCTCGCTCGGCGCGTGGGTCATCGACTACGTCTACGACCTGCCGCTTTTGCAGCTCCTGAATTCCAACAGCCTTGACATCGTGCTCATGCAGGGCCTCTCAGGCGGCATCGGCGTCATCTTGACCGTGCCGCTCGCGGCAGGGGCTTCGGCGTGGCTCATGAAGCGGAAATAGCGTCGGGCGGATTTCATCTGTTTTCTCGGGGGGCTGCTGTCTTTTTGGACGGCAGCCTCTTTTGTTTATGAAGAATTTATCCGCGCGCGCTACGATGTGGAATGAGAACGTCTGAATGAGAAAAATCTCTTGGAAAAGAGGCAGCAGGATGGAAGGTACAGGAAATCCGAACGGGCAGCGGCCGACCCGGATCGTTTCTTTTTTGCGCGGGGAGGCGGGGCTGCTCGCGTTTTTGACGGTCACGGGACTCGTCTACAATATCGGCATGACGGCGGGGCCGTATTTTGAGGGGCAGCTCGCGCAGTGCCTCGCGGACATCCTCGGCGGCACGCGCGGGGCGGCGGACATGGCGCGCATCGCAGGGCTCTATGTTGCGGTCATCGCCATCGTGCAGGGCAGCCGCGCGGGCAAGCGCTTTTTCGTGCGGCGCTTCGCGAATCACGTCAACCGCCGCATGCGGGCGGCGCTCTACCATGCGCTCGTGCATCAGGACGAGGCGCGCGTGCGTGCGGAGGGGACGGGCGCGTTGATGACGAAGGCCGTCACGGACGTCGATGCGACGACGGAAGGCATCCGGAAATTCACGACGGAGCTCTTTGACACGGGCGTCGTGATGGTCGCGTACCTCGTCATGCTCGCGTGGTATGACGTGCAACTCGCGGCCTGTTCGTGCGTGTTTTTGCCGCTTGCGTATTTCTGGGCGGCGCGGCTGAAACGGCGCGTGGCGCGGGCGAGTGCGGCGGCGCGTGAAAGCGAGGGCGCGCTGGCGGCGGCGACGATGGACCGCATCGGGCACGAAGCGCTTTACCGCACGAGTGGCGTCGAAGCGGGGCGCAACGCGCTCTATGAGACGCAACTCGCGTCGTATGAGGCGGCGTCCATTCGCTCGGGCGTGCTCGAAAATGCGATGCAGCCGCTCTACCGCATCGTGTCGCTGCTCGGCGTTCTGCCGATTTTCTGGCTCGGCGGCAGCTATGTGATGCAGGGGACATGGGACATCGCGGTGTTCACGACGTTTTTTTCGTGCTTTTTGAAATTCGCCGTGAAATCGTCGCATGCGGCAAAGCTGTTCAATGCCGTGCAGAAAGCGCAGGTCTCGTGGCGGCGCATCCGACCGCTTTTGGAAAGCAGGCAGGAGGAAGTCATGCGGCAGGTATCGCTCGCGCCCGTGACCATCGAGGCGCGAAATCTCTCGGCAGAGCGCGGCGGGAAAACGCTGTTTTCTGGGCTGTCGTTTTCGCTGCGGCCGGGCGAAATCCTCGCCGTGACGGGGCCGGTCGCCTGCGGCAAATCGACGCTCGGCAAAGTGCTGGCGGGGCTCGTACCGTATGGCGGCTGCCTGATGGTCGACGGGCAGGAGCTTTCGTCGATGGAGGCAGGAGAGCTGCGCGGCCTCGTGACGCGGATGGGCCATGCGCCGGAACTGCTGCATGCGACGCTGGCGGAAAATGTCGCGCTCGGCGGGAACGTCGATGTCCTGCCGTTCTTGCAGAAAGCGGAGCTGGGGCAGGACATCGAGAGCGGGGCACTCTCGCTTGAAACGGAAATCTTTGCGGTCGGGCGGCCGCTCTCGGGCGGCCAGCAGGCGCGGGTGGCCTTCGCGCGGACGCTCGCGCATGCAGGCGCCGTCGTCGTGCTCGACGACCCATTCGCGTCCGTCGATGTGGAGACGGAGCGGCGCATGTTCGAACATCTGCGGGCATGGCAGGGACGGAGGAGCATCGTGCTGATTTCGTCGCGGCTCCAGAAGTTTTCGGAGTGCGACCATGTGCTGTTTCTCGCGGATGGGAAAGGAACATTCGGTTTGCATGAAGAGGTTTTAATGCAGTGCTCCGAGTATCGGACGCTTTATGAAGCACAGACTGCTCACGAACTTTAGCCTCCCTCTAGAGGGAGGGGGACCGCGAAGCGGTGGTGGGAGTAGTAGGATGCTGGAGATTGACAAGGATGCAGGTGCTACTAAGGTCTTTAGCAACGTTTGGCATATTTGTTTGTCTCTATCACCCAACTACTCCCCCAGTCAGCTTCGCTGACAGCCCCCTCTAGAGGGGGCCTGACTTTATCGGGAAAGTAGCAGTTACAAGAGGTGTTGAACATGTACGCATCTGCCTTGCTGGCATTCGTGCGCCATTTTCCGCGCGAATGCTTTGCCGCGCTCGCGCTTATTGTTTTCGCCGCGGGGACGGCGCTCGTGCCGCCGATGCTTTTGGGGCGCTTCATTGATGCGCTGGGCGGCGGACAGTTCGTTGTTTTGCTCGGCATTGGGTATTTTGCGGCGAGCGCGCTGGCGGGACTTTTCGAGAGCGGGCAGGACGCGATGATTGTCGCGGTCGGCCAGCGCATGATGCATGCGCTCCGAAGCCGCATGGCGGCAAAGCTGCCGAAGCTGCCGACCGCGTATTTCGACCACCACGAAGCGGGCGGCACGGCGGCGCTGTTTCTGAAGGATGTCGATGCGATCGACGTGCTGTTCACGGACGGCATTCTTTCGCTGTTCGCGAACAGCCTGCGCATCGTCGCAATTCTCGCGGCCATTCTCTGGATGAGCCGCGGGCTCTTCGTGCTGCTCTGCATCGCTTTGCCCGTCTTGTTCCTCTTTACGCGCCTCGTTCAGCGGCGCGTGCTGGCCGCGCAGTCGGCGAACCGTTCGGCTGTCGCGCGCATCGTGGCCTGCATTCCCGAGACATTGTCGAGCTTCCGCATGATTCGCGGTTTCGGCATCGAGTCGTGGATGGAGCGGCGCTATGGCGTGATGCTCGACGATGGCTACCGCGCGATGGACCGCACGAATTTCTATGACTCCGTCTATTCGCCCATCATCAAGTCGGCGGGCGCGGCGGTCGTGGCCGTCATGATGGTGCTCGCGGCAGGCGCCGGGCCGCGCGGCTTTTTCGCGCTCTCGGTCGGAGATGCCGTCGCGATGACGGCGTACGTGCTGGCCGTTTTTGAGCCGCTCGAGGCGCTCGGCATGGAGATTCAGACCATCCAGGCGGCGGCCGCCGCGCTCGGGAGGATTCGGGCGTTTTTGGGGGAGCAAGAACTGGCAACCCAGCGCCTCCCCCTTTGGCGCAAAGTCCCCACTGGGGACTTTGCGGGTGCCCCGAAGGGGGCGGATAAGCAGACGCTTAGCGCTTCAGCGCTTAGCGGTCGCTTATGCCGCTTGCGGCGGAGGATAAGGGCGTATCGAGATTCTCAAACGTCGTTACCCTCTCAGGCTCGTTACCGCTCGCCAGCTCCCCCAGAGGGGGAGCCGTTGGGCGTTCCATGCGTTGAGTTCCGCGATGTGACGTTCGGTTATGACGTCTCAAAGCCGGTGCTTTCTCATCTCTCCTTTTCTGTGCAGCCGGGCGAGCATGTCGTATTGCGCGGCCGCACGGGCGCGGGCAAGACGACGATCCTGCGCCTCATCGCGGGGCTCTATGCGCCGCAAGCGGGCGAGGTGCTGGTCGGCGGCAAACGAGCGGCGGACGTCCTGCCAAAGGAGCGGCGCCATCTCTATGGCATCGCGGGGCAGGCATTTTCTCAGGTTCCCGGCACGGTGCGCGACCAGCTGACGCTCGGCGAAAGCGATGTGACGGACGCGATGATCTGGCGGGCGCTCGAAATCGCTGGCATCGCGGATGCCGTGCGCTCGCTGCCGCAGGGGCTTGCGACGCCGATGACGGAGGCGGGGCTCTCCGAGGGCGAGCGCCATCTGCTCGGCTTTGCGCGCGCCATCGTCTACGACCCGCGCATCCTGCTGCTCGACGAATGCACGGCGCATCTCGACAGCGGGACGGAAGCGCTGCTGCTCGCCGCCATCGGCCGCATGGCAGAAGGCCGTGCCGTCCTCTCCATCGCGCACCGCTGGAGCGCGGCGATGGCAGAGACGCGCACGATTGTGCTGGGCGAGGATGCAGAGAAATAGATTTGACTTTTTGCTCTTTCTGCGCTATGATAGGAAACGTGGTTGGCACTCAGAGACTCAGAGTGCTAATAAGATAGCAGATTCTATTTCAAAGGAAGCGTGCGCTCAGTGCGCGCTTCGCAGAAAGGCAGATACAGAATGGCGAAAGAAACCCATGAATTCCAAGCGGAGACGCGCGAGCTCCTCGACCTCATGATTCACAGCATTTACACGAATCACGAGATTTTCTTGCGCGAACTCATTTCCAATGCCTCGGATGCCATCGAGAAAGTGCATTTCGAGAGCCTGACGAACCGCGACCTCCTGGAAGGCGACGATGCGTTCGAAATCTTCCTCGTGCCGGACAAGGAGCATCATACGTTCACGATTTCCGACAACGGCATCGGCATGACGAAGGAAGAGCTCATCGACAACATCGGCACGATTGCGAAGTCGGGCACGAAGGCGTTCCTCGACCAGCTCAAGAAGGCGAAGGAAAGCGATGAAAGCGTCGATGACAAGGAAATGATCGGCCAGTTCGGCGTCGGCTTCTACTCGGCGTTCATGGTGGCGGAGAAGGTCACGATCATCACGCGCAAGGCGGGCGAGCAGCAGGCGTGGAAATGGGAGTCGGCGGCCGACGGCAGCTACACGATCGAGGAAGCTGACAAGGAAAAGCGCGGCACGACGATCGTCATCACGCTCGCGAAAGACTTCTACGGCGATACGGCCGAAGAGGATTTCACGGACCAGTACAAGATCCAGAGCCTCGTCAAGAAGTATTCCGATTACGTCCGCTATCCAATCAAGATGAGCTATGAGACGGAAGAAATCCCGAAGGATGCGGACGGCAAGCCCATCAAGGACGCAAAGCCCGAGAAGAAGACGGAAATCCGCACGCTGAACTCGATGGAGCCGCTCTGGACGAAGAACAAGTCCGAGATCAAGCAGGAAGAGTACAACGAGTTCTTCAAGAACCAGTTCCACGAGTGGGAAGACCCGATGGAAGTCTTCCACACGAAGGCCGAGGGTTCCGTTTCGTACACGGCGCTGCTCTGCATTCCAGCTCATGCACCGTTCAACCTCTACCAGCAGGATTATGAGCCAGGCCTCCAGCTCTACAGCCGCCACGTCTTCATCATGGACAAATGCAAAGACCTGCTGCCGGATTACCTGCGCTTCATGAAGGGCCTCGTCGATTCGCCGGATCTCTCGCTCAACATTTCACGCGAACTCTTGCAGCAGAGCCGCGAGCTCAAGGTCATCGGCCGCGCGCTCGAGAAGAACATCCTCAAGGCCCTCGGCCGCAAGCTCAAGAACGACCGCGAGAGCTATGAGAAGTTCTGGAACGAGTTCGGCAAGTCGCTGAAGATCGGCGTCTACAACAGCATGTACACGGGCAGCTCCGACACGCGCGACAAGCTCAAGGACCTGCTGCTCTTCATGAGCTCGAAGGACGGCAAGCTCGTGACGCTGAAGGAATACGTCGACCGCATGCCGGAGAGTCAGAAAAAGATCTACTACGCGACGGCGAAAGACAAGGAGACCATCGAGAACCTGCCGCAGATGGAGACGCTGCGCGACAAGGGCATCGAAGTGCTGTACCTGCTCGATCCCGTCGACGAGTTCTGCCTCGAGACGCTGCACAGCTACGAGGAGAAGGAGTTCCACTCCATCAGCCGTGGCGACCTCGACCTCGACGATGCCGAGAGCCAGGAAGTCAAGAAGGAGACGGAAGAGCTCCAGAAGGACAATGGCGACCTCATGAAGGACATCAAGGATGTGCTCGGCGACAAGGTTTCGGACGTCAAGGTGTCCTCGCGCCTCAAGTCGTCGGCCGTCTGCCTCGTCGCGGACGAAGCGGGCCCGTCGCTCTCGATGGAGCAGGCATTCTCCGATATGAAGAACCCGCTGTTCAAGGCAAAGCGCATCCTCGAGATCAATCCGCATCACGAGCTCTTCACGCGCTTGCAGGCACTGCATGACGCGGGCAAGGACAGCCCGGAATTCAAGGATTACTGCGACCTCCTCTACACGCAGGCGCTGCTCATCGAAGGCATCCTGCCGGAGAACCCCGTGGACTTCGCGAACAAAGTCGCGAAACTCATGGCAAAATGACATAAGAAAAACGTTTTCAGGAACGGTTCCAGACGAAATTGGGCGGCTGGAGCCGTTCTTTTTTGCGCGTTCACGCGCAATTCGCGACTTCCAATAAAAAATCGAAAAAAGTGCTTGCATTTTGCGAGGGAGTAGGCTATAATGAAATACATCAAGGGAAAACGTTTTCGAGAGGTTTTTCAAGACGATGCAAGCGAAAGTGAGAACCATCAGAACCCTCACTTTGCGGCGGCCGTGGAAGATCGCCGCAAGAAAGCACTTGCAACCGCCTCGAAATATCATCCGTGTGGGATGGGATGATGAAACTCTCGAAAGTTTCGCAATCTTTTCATTCGCGCTTTGCTTCTTACGGAAAAATGAAATCGTTTACGAAGCAGCGCACATCCTTCAGGGGGGACTTATTCATGAGTGACAATTTCGTGATCTCCATCAGCCGCCAGTACGGCTGCGGCGGCCGCGAGCTGGCCGGCCTCCTCGCCGACAAGCTCGGCGTCAAGCTCTATGACCGCCAGATCGTCCACATTGCTGCAGCAAAGCTCGGCATCAACGATCTCAGCGAGGAAGAGCTCCTCGAGATGGAGAAGGAAGTCAAACCGCTCTCCATGCAGTTCATCGCATTCCATTCGTTCGGCACGCACATGGGAGAGTCGAGCCGCGGCATGTTCATGTCCGAGTCGGCCGCCATCAAAAAGCTCGTCGCTGACGGCCCCTGCGTCATCCTCGGCCGCTGCGCGGACTACGTGCTCCGCAATGAGCCGAACCACTTTGCGATTTTCGCCTGCGCGGATGATGATTTCCGCGAGCAGCGCGGCAAGACGGTCTATGAAGGCAAGAGCCTCAAGGAGCTCGATGCCGAGGACAAGAAGCGCGCACGCTACTACAACTACTACACGGGCCGCAACTGGGGTGAGGGCCAGAACTACGACCTCGTGGTGAACACGGGCAAGCAGCCGCTCGACAAGATTGCGGATTCCATCATCGCGTACATCAAGACGCTCAAAGGCTGAGGGGGAGAAAACGAAAATGGCACAAAGCAAAGGCAGTGTATGGCCGCGCATCGCATACGCATGCGGCACGTTCGGTCACGACGTATTCTATGCAATGCTCGCGACATACTTCATGATTTTCGTCACGAGCAACCTGTTCAATTCCGGCAATCCAAGTCATGACCAGTACATGATCGGCATTGTCACGACGATCATCCTCGTCCTGCGCATCGCAGAGCTCTTCGTCGATCCGTTCATCGGCAACATCATCGACAAGACGAAGACGCGCTGGGGCCGTTTCAAGCCCTGGGTCATCGTCGGCGCATTCGTTGCAGCCATCTCGCTCGCAGCGCTCTTCACGGACTTCGGCGGCCTTGCGGCTTCGAGCCCGACGACGTATCTGATTCTCTTTGCAATCGTTTACTTCATCATGGACATTTTCTACAGCGCGAAGGACGTCGCCATCTGGTCCATGATTCCGGCCCTCTCGTTTGATTCGCATGAACGCGAGATCACGGCGACGGTCGCCCGTATCGGTTCCGTCTTCGGCGGCCAGCTCGTCACGGTCATCGTCATGCCGGTGGTCCTCTATTTCTCCGTCAATCAGAACGGCGGCGCGGGCGATCCGACCGGCTGGTTCGCATTCGCCTGCATCGGCGGCGGCATCGCAACGCTCGGTGCCATCATCCTCGGCATCGGCACGAAGGAGCAGGACAGCGCCCTGCGCGAGAACAAGACGGATACGTCCGCAAAAGACGTTTTCAAAGTCCTGACGCAGAACGACCAGCTTCTCTGGATGGCCATCGCATACCTCGTCTATGGCCTCGGCATCAACGTCGTCAACAACTTCAACCTCTACTACTTCATCTATGTCATTGGTGATGCAACGAAGTTCTCGATCCTCGGCGTCATCAACACGATCATCGGCCTGATTGCTGTTGCTCTCTTCCCGGCTCTGACGACGAAGTTCAGCCGTCGCAAGCTGTTCTTTGCCTCGGTCGGCATCATGATCTTTGCGCTCGTCATCTATGCGATGAGCGGAACGAATGTCCCGATGGCACTCGTTGGCGCTGGCCTCTTCGCCCTGCCGCAGCCGCTGCTGTTCCTCGTCGTCCTCATGACGATCACGGACTCCGTCGAGTATGGCCAGCTGAAGCTCGGCCATCGCGACGAAGCTGTCTGCCTCTGCGTGCGTCCTCTCGTTGACAAGCTCGCAGGTGCGATCTCGAGCGGCGTCATCGGCATGGTCGCCATCTGGGTCGGCATGACGGGCGGCGCGACGGCTGCTGACATCACGCCGGACAGCCTGTTCCACTTCCAGATCATCATGTTCGCAGTGCCGATCCTCTTCCTCATCGTCTCCTGCTTCATCTATCGTGCGAAAGTCACGCTGACGGAAGAAGAGCATGCGAAGATCGTTGCAAAGCTCGAGGAAACGTGGGAAGATATTAACAAGTAAATGTAAATAAGCCTCCCCATTGGGGGAGGTGCCCCGAAGGGGCGGAGAGGGTAGCGACGTATCGAGATGCTCAAACGTTGCTACCCTCTCAGTCGCCCTACGGGCGCCAGCTCCCCCAGCGGGGGAGCCATAGGGGGAATGAACATCATGGAAAAACACTTTGACTGGGCAAAGCTCGAAGATCCGGCTTTCTTTGCGGAAAACCGCCTGCCCGCGCACAGCGGCCACCGTTTCTATGCTTCGTTTGCGGAGCTCGCGAAAGGGGAGAGCTCCTTGGAACTGAGCCTCGACGGGCTCTGGCAGTTCCGCTTCGCAAAGAACCTCGCGGCGCGTCCCGTCGGCTTCGAGGCGGCGGACTACGACTGCCGCGATTGGGAGACGATCCGCGTGCCGGCACACCTCCAGACGGAAGGCTATGGCGTGCCGCAGTACACGAACATGACGTATCCGTGGGATGGCCACGAGGACGTGAAGCCCGGCCATGTCCCGCAGAAGGACAACCCGGTCGGCTCGTACGTGCGCTATTTCACGGTGCCGGAGGATTGGGACGGCCGCCGCGTCATCCTCTCGTTCGGCGGCGCGGAGTCGGCGCTCATCGTCTACGTCAACGGCACGTACATCGGCTACAGCGAGGACACGTTCACGCCGTCGGAGTTCGACATCACGGACGCACTCGTTTCTGGCGAGAACAAGCTCGCGGTCTCCGTCGTGCGCTTCTCGTCCGCGAGCTGGATCGAGGATCAGGATTTCTGGCGCTTCAGCGGCCTGTTCCGCGAAGTCAAGCTCATCTCGCTGCCGAAACTGCACCTTTCCGACCTCTTCGTCCATGCCGTGCCGGAAAATGGCTACAAGGACGGCAAGCTGACGGTTGACCTCTCCTGGGCTTCAGCGGAAAAGAAGCAGGTCGCGCTCATGCTCTATGATGCGGCAGGCAAGATCGTCGCAAAGGCCGAGGACGCGCCCGCAGATGAAACGTCCACGCTTTCGCTCTCCGTCAAGGGCGCGAAGCTCTGGAATGCAGAGCATCCGTATCTCTACCGCGCGCTCATCACGGTGCGCGACGCGGCGGGCAAGCTCATCGAAGTCACGGCGCAGAACGTCGGCTTCCGCGAATTTAAAATGGACGGCGGCATCATGAAGATCAATGGCGAGCGCATCGTCTTTAAGGGCGTGAACCGCCACGAGTTCGACTGCGACCGCGGCCGCGCCATCGACCCGCGCGAAATCGAAAAAGACATCATCACGATGAAGAAGAGCAACATCAACGCGCTTCGTACGTCGCATTATCCGAACCAGAGCCGCATCTACGACCTCGCCGAAGTCTATGGCCTCTACGTCATCGACGAGACGAACATGGAGACGCACGGCAGCTGGCAGAAAAACGGCGTCCATGTGCCGTCCGACCTCGTCGTGCCAAACAATCATCCTGAGTGGCAGGCGATGCTGCTCGACCGCGCAAACTCGATGTTCCAGCGCGACAAGAACCACGCCTCAATCCTCATCTGGTCGTGCGGCAACGAGTCGTGCGGCGGCAAGGACATCTATGAGATGAGCGAGTTCTTCCGCAAGCACGATCCGAGCCGCCTCGTGCATTACGAGAGCATTTTCTGGGATCGCAGCTACAATGGCACGAGCGACATGGAGAGCCAGATGTACACGCCGGTCGCGGGCATCGAGAAGTTCCTCGCCGAGCATCCAGAGAAGCCGTTCATCTGCTGCGAGTACACGCACGCGATGGGCAACAGCATCGGCGGCATGCACAAGTACACGGAGCTCACGGACCGCGAGCCGCGCTATCAGGGCGGCTTCATCTGGGACTTCGTCGACCAGGCCATCTATCAGCGCGACCGCTATGGCAACGATGCCTATGCCTATGGCGGCGACTTCGGCGACCGCCCGAATGACGGCAACTTCAGCGGCGACGGCATCGTTTTCGCGAACCGCGAAGGCTCGACGAAGCTGCAGGATGTGAAGTTCAACTACCAGAATTTCACGCTGACCGTGAAGAAGGGCAGCGTCGAAATCTGGAACAAGAGCCTGTTCAGCGATGCGGCGGAATATGAGCTGCGCCTCGAGCTCCTGCGCGATGGTGAAAAGGTCTGGCAGGCGGCGCAGGCGGCACCGAGCGTCCAAGCGGGCGAACGCAAGGAAATCGCGCTCGACGTGCCGAGCTTTGGCGCGGGCGAGTATGCGCTGACGGCGTCGCTCCATCTCAAGGAGGACACGCTCTGGGCCGAGCAGGGCTATGAAATCGCATTCGGGCAGGGCGTCTATGATGCCGAGGAAGAAGCGGCGGAGGACGAAAGCCTCTGGCTGCAGACGCTGCCAAACCGTTACGAGGCCGCTGCGCCGATCGCGGAAAAGACGGCCGCGCAGCCGCTCCACATCGTGAAATCCGACATCAACCTCGGCGTTTCGGGCGACGGCTTCGAAATCTTGTTCTCGAGCGCTGTCGGCAATCTGACTTCCTATAAATACAATGGTGTCGAGCTCATTGAGAGCGCGCCGGTGCCAAGCTTCTGGCGCGCGCCGGTCGACAACGACCACGGCAATGGCCGCGACTTCGCGCTCGCGCAGTGGAAGCTCGCAAGCATCTATCGCAAGTGCGCGAAGAAAGAGGTCAAGGAGCCGGGCAAGGACTGGACGGAGTACGCATGGTTCGGCGCGAATGGCACGGCCGAGTACGATGCAAAGCCGGGCGAGACGCTTTCCGTGCGCTTCACGTATGACCTCGCGACAAATCCGGCTTCGCAGTGCGTCGTGACGTACACGGTCCAGCCGGGCGGCGTCGTCGATGTCGCGATGGACTATGAGGCGGCCTCCGGCCTGCCCGAACTCCCGGACTATGCGATGGTCTTCCAGCTTTCGGCCGACTACGATTATGTGAAATTCTACGGCAACGGCCCGCTCGACAACTACTGCGACCGTTCGGAAGGCGCGCGCCTCGGCGTGTTCGAGACGACGGCAAAAGACGAGTTCGAGCCGTACCTCGCACCGCAGGAATGCGGCAACCACACAGGCATCCGCTGGATGACGGTCACGGATCGCCGCGGCCGCGGGCTCAAAGTCTTCGGCAAGACGCCGTTCGAGGCATCCGCGCTGCCGTACAATGCGCACGAACTCGAAAACGCGCGTCATCCTTACGACCTGCCGGCCGTGCATCACACGTACCTGCGCGCTTCACTCGGTCAGGCCGGCGTCGGCGGCGACGACAGCTGGGGAGCGCCCGTGCTCGAAGAGTATACGGTGAAGAACGAAACGAAGCATTTCGCGTTCTCGTTCCGCGCGATCTGAAGAAACGGATGAGGGGGGGCGACTGCTCGTCATACAATCCGGGCAGTTGCATCTGCTTGTCTGTTTCATCTGTTGCTGAGCATGACTTTATGAGGAGGCCCCTTCTCAGAGGGGGCTGGCACGCGAAGCGTGACTGGGGGAGTGGCGAAGGTAGGTTGCAGCGGTTTGCTCGATTGTGCGGTCGAAGGAATTACGAGCATTGTACCTTCGACTGCACAATCACGGTTTGCTTTACGTCCTACCTTCGCCACTCCCACCACCGCTGACGCGGTCCCCCTCCCTCTGAGAGGGAGGCTTCTAAACAAAGGAGAATTTCGTCATGATTACTTTCGATGAAAAAAACCAGGTTTTCCATCTGAAGAACGACCGCTATAGCTACTGCTTCCAGATCGAGCGCGGCAAATACCTTTTGCACCGTTATTTCGGCCGTCCGCTGCATGAGTTCCGCGGCAGTGCGGAGCGTCCGGCGCTCGACCGCAGCTTCTCGCCGCAGCCGGGCGCGTATGAGAACGAGCGCACGTTCTCGCTCGATGTCGTGCCGCAGGAGCTTTCGACGAACGGCCACGGCGATTTCCGCATCCCGTCGCTCGAAGTCGTGCTCGAAGACGGCACGACGGTCATCGAGCTCGGGTACGAGGGCTACGAGGTCAAGAAGGGCAAGCCGGCGCTTGAAGGCCTGCCCGCGCTCTACGCGAAGGATGACGAGGCCGAGACGCTCGAGGTCACGCTTGCCGACACGAAGGGCCGCATGAAGGCGATTCTTTCGTACACGGTCTTCGCGGGCGACGGCGTGCTCACGCGCTCCGTGCGTTTCGTCAATACGGGCAAAGAAGCCATCCGCCTCGAGAATGCTTCGAGCCTGTCGCTCGATTTCCCCGATCATGACTTCGACCGCTTGAGCCTCTATGGAGGCCATGCGGCCGAGCGCAGCCTCGAGCGCATCCGCCTGATGCGCGGCGTGCAGGTCACGGGCAGCACGCGCGGCGCGAGCTCGCACCAGCAGTCGCCGTTCCTTGCGCTCGCGCGGCCAGAGACGGGCGAGCTTTCAGGCGATGTCTATGGATTTTCGTTCATCTATAGCGGCAGCTTCCGCATGGCGACGGAGGTCGAGCAGTTCGGCACGACGCGCGTCGTCATCGGGCTGAACCCCGACGATTTTGCCTGGACGCTCAAGCCTAGCGAATCGTTCCAGACGCCGGAGGTCGTGCTCGCCTACGCACACGACGGTCTCAACGGCATGTCGCAGGCGTTCCACAAGGCGTACCGCAATCATCTGCTGCGCGGCAAGTACCAGCACAGCGTGCGTCCGATTCTCGTCAACAACTGGGAAGCGACGTATTTTGATTTCGACGATGAAAAGCTCGACAACCTTGCGGCCTGCGCCGCAGACCTCGGCATCGAGCTCATGGTGCTCGACGACGGCTGGTTCGGCCATCGGAGCGACGACAACAGCTCGCTCGGCGACTGGAAGGTCAACCGCGAAAAGCTCAAGGGCGGCCTCGAAGGCGTTGCGGAATCGACGCACAAGCGCGGCCTGAAGTTCGGTCTTTGGTTCGAGCCCGAGATGATTTCGGTTGACAGCGACCTCTACCGCGCGCATCCTGACTGGCCGCTGCACGTCTCCGACTATCCGACATCGTTTGGCCGCCATCAGCTCGTGCTCGACCTCTCGCGCAAGGACGTGCAGGACTACATCGTGAAGTCTGTCAGCGACATCCTCGCGAGCGGCGCCATCGACTACGTCAAATGGGATTTCAACCGCCATCTGACCGAGGCGTTTTCCGAGGGCCGCGCGCCGGAGCATCAGCGCGAGACGAAGCACCGCTTCATCCTCGGCCTCTATTCCGTGCTCGAGCGCATCACGCAGTCGTTCCCGGACGTGCTGTTCGAGAGCTGCTCGGGCGGCGGCGGCCGCTTTGATGCCGCGATGCTCTACTACATGCCGCAGACGTGGACGAGCGACGACACCGACGCCATCTGCCGTCTTTCCATCCAGACGGGCACGAGCTATGCGTTCCCGCCGATCACGATGGGCGCGCATGTCTCCGTCACGCCGAACCATCAGGTCGGCCGCATGACGCCGATGCAGACGCGCGCGTTCGCGGCGATGATGGGCTGCTATGGCTACGAGATGGACATCACGCGCATGAGCGATGCGGAAAAGCAGCAGGTGAAAGAGCACATCGCGCTCTACAAGCGCCTGCGCCCGACGATCCAGCTCGGCACGTATACGCGCCTCCTGACGCCGTTTGCAGGCACGAAGAACGAGACGGCCTGGATGTTCACGTCCGAGGATGAAAAGGAAGTGGCGCTCTTCTACTTCAAGGCGCTCTCCGAACCAGCGACACCGATCCGCCGCCTGCGCCTCGCGGGCCTCGATCCCGACGCGCAGTACAAGGTCGTCGAATACTACCCGGCGCAGTCGCTCGCGCATGACTCCGACGGCGCCGGCTCCAGCAAGCTCGTCGGCCAGGTCTTCTATGGCGACGAACTCATGCAGGAAGGCATCAACATCGAAAAGATCAGCAGCGACTTCACAGCGTACCTCTGGGTGCTCGAAAAAGTGGAGTAAGAGAATTTTTGGCTCAATCATTTTTTCTGTGGGATGAATGATGCACAGCGAGTCAATGGCGACTCATGTCGATGAGCTTCAAGAAGAAGTATTCATCGTCAGGATATCCGTAGGCCTGCCTGCGCAACGTCTTGATCTTGTTGTTGATGCCCTCAATTTTCCCTGCTGAGATGTGGTAGGTCGCATGCGAGATGATTCCGTCGAAGTGGCGCACCAGAAGCCTCCAGAACCACGCCATATGCTTGTTGCCGCTGTTGACGCAGAGGTCCAGGATTTTCGTGACGAGCTCCTGCATGCGCGATTCGTTCCTGCTGGCATAGGCTTCCTTCAGCAGCTCCTTGATGAGGTCTGCGGTGAACAGGAGCCGGTTCTTCTGGAGGATGCTCTCGTAGCGTTCCAGATACCCGATGGCTTTGCGCCTGACTTCCGTGACAGGAAAGACCTCTCCCTTCTTCCGGAGAATCTTGCCCTCCTTGGCTTCACGGTCTTTGCGTGCCAGCGTTTCGCGGCTGGAGGTCACGATGTACTTGCTGTGTTTCAGCATCTTTGCAGCTTCCAGATCGCCTTCCTCGACCAGCCGCTTCTGCTCGTCCTTCCGGATTTCTCCCACAACCTTGTCGTTGAAGTTCTTGACGATGTGGAAGTAGTCGAAGACCATGCGCAGATGCGGGCATTTCTCTTCAAAGGCTTCTTGGAAATCTGAATTCATGTCGAGGGCAACCGCCTCGACATGGGACATCCACTCCAGCCCGACGTGCTCGATGAAGTCGTAGACGACCTGTTTCTTCTTGCCCTCCGCAATCCAGAGGATGTGGCCATTCGCCATGTTGATGATGTGCGTCGCATACTTGCGGCCGTTGTGCAGCTTGAACTCGTCGATGCCGAGGAA